>JAHFPT010000200.1 GCA_023266625.1 Novosphingobium sp.
ACTGCCTCCCAGTTCTCGCGCCCGCCGTCCTTGTTGGGGATCCATTCGCCCGCCTTGCGGCTGTAATCGCGGTAGAGCATCGAGGCGACGGCATCGACGCGCAGGCCGTCGACATGATAGCGTTCGGCCCAGAACAGCGCATTGTTGACCAGGAAGCTCGCCACTTCGCGCCGCCCGAAATTGTAGATTGCGGTGTTCCAGTCGGGATGGAAGCCAAGGCGGGGGTCTTCGTGCTCATAGAGCGCGGTGCCGTCGAAATGGGCGAGGCCGTGCTCGTCGGTCGGAAAATGGGCAGGCACCCAATCGATCAGTACGCTGACTCCGGCCCGGTGCGCGCCATCGACAAAACGGGCGAAGCCCTGGGCATCGCCAAAGCGGGCTGAGGGCGCGAACAGCCCGGTGGTCTGATAGCCCCAGCTTGGATCGTAGGGATGTTCGGAAACCGGCATGAACTCGATATGGGTGAAGCCCATTTCGGTAACATAGGGGATCAGCCGTTTGGCCATTTCATCCCAGCTAAGAAACCAGCCGTTGACGTCGCGCTGCCACGAGCCGGGATGGACTTCGTAGATCGACATCGCTTCGCGGCGGGCATCGGCGGCGGCCCAATGGGTGCGGTGGGCAGCGTCGCCCCAGTCCAGTTTTACCGGATCGGCAGTCACCGACGCCGTTGCCGGGCGCAGTTCGGAGGCGAAGGCAAAGGGATCGGCCTTGAGCGGCTGGACCGTGCCGTCTGCCCCGGTGATGCGGTATTTGTAGGCGTGACCCGGGCCGATCTCCGGGATGAAGATTTCCCACACGCCGATGTCGCTGCGCCGCCGCATCGGGTGGCGGCGGTGATCCCAGTCGTTGAAATCGCCGACCAGCGCGACGTGCCCGGCATTGGGTGCCCAGACCGCAAAATGGACACCTGTTGCGCCCTCATGCTCGACGCAATGCGCGCCCAGCTTGTCGAACAGGCGAAAATGCGTGCCTTGCGCAATCAGTAGATCGTCAATCGGGCCGAGTACCGGACCGAAGCTGAAAGGATCGGTGACCCACCATTCGTGGGCACCGGCCTTGCAGTGATACTTCACCGGCTGACGGCCCCCCTTGACCTTCCCCTCGAACAGCCCGCGACTATCGGCGCATTTCAGCTTGCCGAGTTTCTTGCCGGAAAGGTCGAAAGCCTCGGCGCTTTCCGTCCCCGGCAGCACCGCTCGGGCGAACGCGCCCTGTGGCCCCTCGTGGATGCCTAGCAGCGAGAAGGGGTCGGCATGGATGCCGTCCAGTAGTGCGGTAATGGCCTCTCCCGGTGGCTTCAAAGCACTCCCCAAATCTCGCGGGCATATTCGCCAATGGTGCGGTCGGACGAGAACCAGCCGACATTGGCAATGTTGTGGATCGCCGATTTACGCCAGCGCAGCTGATCTTCCCAGCAGATATCGACCGCGCGCTGGGCGGCGGCATAGCTATCGAAATCGGCAGCGGCCATGAACCAGTCATGGTCGTAGATCCCGTTCATCAGTTCGACATAGCGATGCGGATCGTCGGGCGAGAACACGCCAGAAGATATGGCCTCGATTGCCTGGTGCAATTCGCGCGATCCCTCGATCAGTTCACGCGGAACATAGCCATTGGCGCGCTTCTCAGCCACTTCGTCAGCGGTCAGGCCGAAGATGAAGATATTGTCATCGCCGACCCGGTCCTTGATCTCGATATTCGCGCCGTCGAGCGTGCCGATGGTCAGCGCGCCGTTGAGTGCGAATTTCATGTTGCCGGTGCCCGAGGCTTCCATGCCTGCCGTTGAAATCTGCTCCGACAAATCCGCCGCCGGGATGATCCGTTCTGCCAGCGTGACATTGTAGTTGGGCACGAACACAACCTTGAGTAGCCCGCCGACCGAAGGGTCGGCATTGACTCTGCGGGCTATATCATTGGCAAGTTTGATCACCAGCTTGGCATTGTGATAGGTCGGGGCTGCCTTGCCGCCAAAGATTTTGACCCGCGGCACCCAGTCGCGCTCAGGGTGGCTGCGGATCTGGTCATAGAGCGCGACCGTCTCGATCAGATTGAGCAGCTGCCGCTTGTATTCGTGGATGCGCTTGATCTGGACGTCGAACAGTGCGTCCGGATTGATGCGGATTCCGGTAATCGCCTTCAGATGGGCCGCTAACGCCACCTTGTTGCTGCGCTTCACCTCGGCAATCCGCTCACCCAGCGCCGCATCGCCGGCCAGCGTGTTCAGCGCCTCCAGCTTCTCCGCATCGTCGAGGAAGGCATCGCCGATGGCGTCCTTGATGATCGAGGTAAGCCCAGGATTGCATTGCTGCAGCCATCGGCGCGGGGTGATGCCGTTGGTCTTGTTGTTGATCTTGCCGGGGTAGAGCTTGTGCAGGCTTGAAAACACTGTGGTCTTCATCAGTTCGGTATGCAGCGCCGCCACGCCGTTAACGCTATGCGCTCCGGCAAAGGCGAGGTTGGCCATGCGTACCCGCCGCTCGCCGCCTTCCTCGATGAGCGAAATGGCGGAGACTTCGACCTCCTCCATGCCGCTCTTGCGCGCATCGCGAAGCACACGGGAGTTGATTGCATAGACGATCTGCATGTGCCGGGGCAGCAGCCGCTCGAACAACGGCAGTGGCCAGCTTTCCAGCGCCTCGGGTAGCAGTGTATGATTGGTATAGCCGACGGTCTTTTTGGTGACCTCCCATGCTTCGTTGAATTCAAGGCCGTGGACATCGACCATCAGCCGCATCAGTTCGGCCACTGCAACCGCCGGGTGGGTGTCGTTGAGCTGGATCGCCGCCTTGTCTGGCAGAGTGCGAATGTCGCCGTCATACTGAACGTGGCGGCGGACGATGTCCTGGATCGATGCGGATGAGAAGAAATACTCTTGCCGCAGCCGCAGCTCCTGCCCCGCCGCATTGGAGTCCGCCGGATAGAGCACCCGCACCAGACTGTCGGCGCGCACTTCCTCCTCCAGTGCACCGACATGGTCGCCGGCGTTGAAGGCATCGAGCTTGATCGGATCGAGCGCGGTTGCGGTCCACAGCCGCAACGTGTTCACCCACTTGCCGCGCCAGCCGACCACCGGCGTATCGACGGCAGTGGCCTCCACTTCTTCCGCCGGATGCCAGGCAACGCCGTCGCTGGTCTCGACCACCTCGCCGCCGAAGCCGATCCGGTAGGAACTCTCGCGGCGCTCGAATTCCCAGGGATTGCCGTGGGCGAGCCAGGTTTCGGGCAGCTCCACCTGCCAGCCGTCGTCGATGCGCTGGCGGAACATGCCGTTCACATAGCGGATGCCGTAGCCATAGGCCGGAATGCTCAGCGAGGCGAGGCTCTCCATGAAGCATGCGGCCAGCCGCCCGAGGCCGCCATTGCCCAGCGCCGCATCGGGTTCGAGTTCCTCGAGCGCGCCGAGCTCGAAACCATGTTCGCGCAGGGCCCGTTCCATCTCCCGGGTCATTTCCATATTGCTCAGTGCATCGCGCAGCAGGCGTCCGATGAGGAATTCGAGGCTGAGGTAATAGACCCGCTTGCCGCCGTCTTCGTAGGTCTGGCGAGTGGATTCCATCCAGCGGTCGATGATCTTGTCGCGCAGCGTCAGGACAGTGGCGGTAAACCAGTCATGCGGTTGGGCTGCGCGCTCGTCCTTGCCGACACGGTGACGCAGCACGTCGATGATGTGGGCGTCGGTTTCGGCGATCAGGTCGGGGCGTTTTGCAGACAGATTTGCAGGCACGGGGCGAAGCTCCAATTAATGCCGCCGCAAAGCCGGCGCGATTTGCAACCAACCTCGTCGGCAGCGACGTCCTCCTCCTCTGCAAGCCTCCTGACACATGGCTACGTCACCTGAGGGGGTTTCGACAAGGATGATTGTGCATTGCGGCATAAAAATCATGCTGGCAGTGGCGACGCGGCACCCGCTGTCATGCTAGCCTCACGGTATCATCCCTCGATCCCGGACCCCGGCATGACCGTAGTGACCGATAGCTCAATCCCGCCATGGTGGCGCGGTGCCGCGATTTACCAGATCTATCCGCGTAGCTTTCAGGACAGCAATGGCGACGGTATCGGCGACCTCGCCGGGATCACCCGGCGGATGGATTACATCGCTGCGCTGGGCGTCGATGCGATCTGGATTTCGCCGTTCTTTACCTCGCCGATGCGCGATTTCGGTTATGACGTATCCGACTATTGCGATGTCGATCCGATCTTCGGCAGCCTCGCCGATTTCGATGCGCTGATCGCCCGGGCTCATGACCTCGGCCTGCGGGTGATCATCGATCAGGTCTTTGCCCATAGCTCGGACCTGCACCCGTGGTTTGCGGAAAGTCGGCAGGACCAAGCCAATCCCCGTGCCGACTGGTATGTCTGGGCCGATCCAAAGCGGGACGGCAGCCCGCCCAACAACTGGCAATCGGTGTTTGGCGGCCCCGCCTGGACCTGGGATGCGCGGCGCGGGCAGTATTACATGCATACCTTTCTCAAGGAGCAGCCGCAGCTCAATGTGCACAATCCGGCGGTGCAGGACGCCTTGCTCGATGTGGCGCGATTCTGGCTGACACGCGGCGTCGATGGTTTTCGGCTCGATGCGCTCAATCATGCGATGCACGATCCCCGCCTGCGCAACAATCCCGCCTCGCCCGACACGGGAAAGCCACGCAGCCGGCCGTTCGACTTCCAGATCAAGCGCCACAGCCAGTCGCAACCCGGCATGGTCAATTTCATCGAGCGCATCCGCGCACTTTGCGATGACTATGGCACGGTCCACACTGTCGCCGAGGTCGGCGGCGATAAGGCTCAGGCGGAGATTAGAGATTACACCCAGGGCGAGCACCGGCTGAACAGCGCCTATGGCTTCGATTTTCTCTACGCTCCCGAACTGACCCCGGCGGTGGTGGCGGAAGTTCTCGGCAGCTGGTCGGGAGGTGGCAAGTCGGGCGGCTGGCCGAGCTGGGCCTTCGAGAACCACGATGCGCCGCGCGCTGTTTCGCGCTGGTGCAAGCCGCAGGATATGGCCCGATTCGCCCGGGTCAAAATGGCACTGCTGGCGGCATTGCGCGGCAATATCATTCTCTATCAGGGCGAGGAGCTGGGGCTGGAGCAGGACAAAATTCCCTTCGAGCTGCTGCAAGACCCCGAGGCTATCGCCAACTGGCCGCTGACCCTGGGGCGCGATGGTGCCCGCACGCCAATACCCTGGCTTTCGCAAACGCCGCTGGGAGGCTTCACTACCGGCACGCCCTGGCTGCCGCTCAGCGCGCAGAACATCGCCCGTTCTGTCGAGGGTCAGCAGGCCAGCGGCGATTCGCTGCTAGGTGAAACCCGCCACCTGCTGGCATTGCGGCGTGAAACCCCGGCTCTCCGGCTGGGGCGGGTGGAAAATATCGCTGCGGATGGACCGCTGCTATCATTCGACCGGGTCAGCGCCGACCAGCGGGTGCGGTGCCTGTTCAACCTTTCGGCGGAATTGCAGGAGTTGCCGGACATGCCACCGCAAGCCTCCGTGCTGGCGTCAGTAAACGGTGGCTCGCCGCAAGCCTTGCCTGCCTTTTCCGCACTTTATCTGCTCGTCTGACTATCCATGGCTCGGCCCATGACCCGACAGGTCAGCTCTTGTTGCATTGCACAATAAATCGCGTCATCATCGTCCGGCGTTGCGAGGTTCGCGCTGCGGGGCCGATTTAGGGCTGCTTTACGCGAATCACCTGCGAGGCAGAAGCTGAGCGAAGTGGTATCCCTTGCCCATGACCAGTAGCGCTGATCTGTGTGAACGCCTCGGAGTATTGCACCAGCGAACGGCTGAGTCGCCGCTGTTCAATCCGGTCTTTCAGCTCAGCCTCGAATTGTCGCGCGCACTGGAAGCAGGGTCGCTATCGCTTGCCGGCACGGCGGGCGTGGTTGCCGCACTGGAATGCGAAAGCCTGCTGAGCCGCGCCAACCGGTTGTTTCGCCTGCTCGCGCCGGTAACTCTGGATGAAAACCGCCTGACTTTTGACACTCTCGCCAGGGCGGACAGCGATTTCAAGACATTCGTACAGCGCTGGTCGCACCCGCTGTTCCACATCGTCTTTACTGCCCACCCGACCTTCCTGCTGAGTCCGGCACAAAGCGATGCGGTGGCGCAGGCTGCCAGTAGCGGCGACGTTACCGAGGCGGCGGTCTGTATTGTCGATCCCGAACGCCCGGCGATCACGCTCGACCATGAGCATGGCGAGGCGATGGCGGCACTGGGCCGGGCGCAGGATGCCCGCGACGCATTGAACACGATGTTGCTTGAGGAGGCAGCGCGGCGCTGGCCGGACCGGTGGCGCGAGTTCAAGCCGATGCCTTACCGTTTCGCCAGCTGGGTCGGCTATGACATGGACGGGCGGACCGACATCGGCTGGTCGACCAGCGTCCATTACCGGCTTGGCGAAAAGGCGCTGCGCCTTGAGCGCTATGCGGCGCAGTTGGAGGCCATTGATGACGCGCATCCGGCGCTGGCCATATTGCGCGCCGCCGAAGCGCATACCGCCGAAATGAAGGCGCTGTTTGCAGGCGATCTGTCCGATCCTGAAGCCCTGTCGTATGCGGCGAACCGGCTGACGGCGGACGACCCTGCAAGCCTGGTATCTCTCGCCGCTGTGATTGCCATGCTTGAGGAATCAGCACACGGCGCAGCCGACGAAACTGCCCGCCAATTTCTCACGCTCTCAGCCGCGATGCAGGCCGACGGGTTGGGCATGGGCGGCATCCATTTCCGGGTGAACGCCTCTCAGCTGCAGAATGCCATCCGCCGCCGGATCGATCCGGAAAACCGGCTCGATCTGGCCAGCAAGACCGCGCTGATCCGCATCCGGGCGCTGCTCGACGAAGCCAAGCCGCTGCGCACCAATTTTGCCGCGCTGGCCATCGAAAACACCACTGCCGTTCGCCAGTTCCTGGCGATGACGCAAATTCTCCACCACATCGATGCCGACACGCCGATCCGCATGCTGATCGCCGAATGCGAGGATCCGCAGACGGTGCTCGCCGCGCTCTATTTCGCCCGGCTATTCGGCATCGATGGCAAGGTCGATGTCTCGCCGCTGTTCGAGACTGAAAGCGCGATGGAGCATGGCGAACGCTTCCTAAATGCGCTGCTCGCCGAACCGGCCTACCGGGACTATGCGCGGACACGCGGCAGGATTTCGATTCAGACCGGATTCTCCGACGCCGGGCGCTTCATCGGCCAGCTTCCCGCCGCCCTCGCCATCGAACGCCTGCAAGGACGGCTGGCGCGAACTATGACAAAGCATCGCCTGACTGGCGTTGCCGCGTTGATCTTCAACACCCACGGCGAATCGATGGGCCGTGGCGGCCATCCGGCGGGCATGGCCGACCGGCTGACCTGGCCGATGAGCATCTGGGCGCGGCGGCAATTTGCTGATGCCGGTATCCGCACCGAGCTGGAGGCGAGCTTCCAGGGCGGCGACGGCTATCTGTTCTTCCGCACGCCTGAACTGGCGCTGGCGACTCTCACCCGGATCGCCGAGGTGGAACTGCGGGTGCTGCCCGAGGAAACCGACCCGTTCTATACCCGCACCGACCTCAGCCTCGATTTCTATCGCGGCATCCGCCGGGTGCAGCGCGATTTCATGGGCTCGCGTACCTATGCCCGCTCGCTCACCGCTTTCGGGCTTGGCCTGCTGATCGAGACGGGCAGCCGCAAATCCCGCCGCCAGACCGACCTCGCCGCCGACCGGGGGATGAGCCTGCGGCAAATCCGCGCCATTCCGCACAACGCCATCCTCCAGCAGCTGGGCTATCCGGTGAATGTGATCGCCGGGGTGGGCGCTGCCGCAGTAGAGGATGTCGAAGGCATTGCTGAACTGATTAACTCCTCGGCGCGCGGCGGCCAGATCATCCGTATGTTACGCGCAGCGGACCGGCTCGCCAGTATCAAGTCGGTCGCCGCCTATGGCGAGCTGTTCAACTCGTCGTTCTGGGCGAGCAGGCCTTATCGCGGGACCGAGCAACACCTCGAATCCGCCTGCCTAGCCCTGGCCGACCAGCTCACTACTGACGACCGCAACAGCGCCTTCCGCACGATGACCTCGCGGCTGCGCGTCGATGCGGTGAAGCTCCACCGGCTGCTCGAACTGATACCCGACGAAGGGTCAGGTGAAGGCCGCGAAGAGCTGCGCCGCTCGCTGGGAGCCTTGCAAGCGCTGCGGCTGGCGCTGATGCAGTTCATCTTCCTGCGCGCGGTGCGGATCCCGGCATTTTCCCGTTCCAATGACATTAGCCGGGAAGACGTGTTGCAGATGGTGTTCAGCCTGCGGATCGAGGAAGCCCTCGCCCAGTTGCGGCGGGCCTATCCTGTCTCGGCACCGTCGCTGACGGACTACGCAGTCGATGAACCAGCCGACTACCCCGACCTCGCCGGCCATAGCTACGCGACGATACGCCAGGAACTGATCGACCCGATCGAAGACGCCTACAAGCTCTGCCTCCGGATCGGGGTGGCGATCGCGAACTATTTCGGCGCTTACGGTTAGGGGAACACTATGAGCTTCACAGCCGATCGCCTTTTGCTGTTTGGCGCGACGGGCGATCTTGCGCAGCGTATGCTGCTGCCCTCGCTTTTCGCACTCGATGCCGACAAGCGGTTGGATCCGAAGCTGGAGATCGTAGGGACCGCGCGCTCCGAAATGGATACGCAGGCGTTCCGCAATTTTGCCCGAGAGGCGCTCGAAAAATTCCTCCCTGCCAACCGCCGTGGCAGCTTCGCCACTTTTCTCAACCGGCTGAGCTATCAATTTCTCGACGCGACCCAGGGGTCGGGATTCGATGATTTGGTGAGAGAGGTAGGCACTCCTGAACAGGGCCTTGCGATCTTCCTGTCGACTGCACCCAGTCTGTTTGAGCCGACGATAGCGGGTCTGGCCGCGAGCGGGCTGGCGGGCGAGCGGGTGCGGATCGGACTGGAGAAGCCGCTGGGCACCGATCTGGAATCGAGCCGCCAGATCAACG
>JAHFPT010000397.1 GCA_023266625.1 Novosphingobium sp.
GGGGACCAGCTGCAAGCTGGTGGAGGGGTGCTCCCCTCCTGCGCACGACCCCTCCACCACCGCGCTGCGCGCGGCGGTCCCCCTCCCCGTCCCGGGGAGGTATTGATTGTGACCACCCCCAAACTCCACATCGCGGTCCTGATGGGCGGCTGGTCCAGCGAACGCCCGGTCTCGCTGATGAGCGGCGAGGGCGTCGCCAAGGCGCTGGAATCGCGTGGGCATAAAGTAACGCGCATCGATATGGGCCGCGATGTCGCACTGCGCCTCAGCGAAGCCAAACCCGATGTTGTGTTCAACGCGCTCCACGGTTCCCCTGGAGAAGACGGCACCGTGCAGGGCATGATGGACCTGATGGGGCTGACCTACACCCATTCGGGCCTCGCCACCTCGGTCATCGCCATCGACAAGGAACTGACCAAGCAGGCGCTGGTGCCGCATGGCATTCCGATGCCCGGCGGGCGGATTGTTGCCTGCGAGGAGCTTTACAAGGCCGATCCGCTGGCGCGACCTTATGTTCTCAAGCCGGTCAATGAAGGCTCTTCGGTGGGCGTGGCGATTGTCACCGCCGAGGGTAATTATGGCAATCCGATTTCCCGTGATGCCAAAGGACCGTGGCAAGAGTTCGACAGCCTGCTGGCCGAACCGTTCATTCGCGGCAAGGAGCTTACGACAGCAGTGCTGGGCGGCAAGGCGTTGCTGGTCACCGAGCTGAAGCCGAAGAGCGGCTTCTACGATTTCGACGCCAAATACACCGACGGAATGACCGATCATGTCTGCCCCGCCGAAATACCGGACGATATCGCGCAGGCCTGCAAAGACATCGCGCTGCGCGCCCACAATCTGCTCGGCTGCCGGGGCGCGACGCGTTCGGACTTCCGCTGGGATGACAGCCAGGGCATCGCAGGGCTGTTTCTGCTTGAGGTCAACACCCAGCCCGGCATGACCCCGCTCAGCCTGGTGCCCGAACAGGCGAAGCATATGGGGATGAGTTACGAAGATCTGGTCGAGGCCATCGTCGCAGAGGCGCTCGAACATGCGGGCCATGGCGATAGCAAACAGGGGGGCGCCGCGTGAGCAGCCGGACAGTCAAGCGCAAGAGCCCCAATGCGCGGCAAGTCGCCGGGGCGCAGGCCAAGGCGCGCCGGGTCAGGTCGGCGAAGTCCAAGTCGCAAACGCTGCTCAGCGACATATTGTCGTGGATTCCGCTCAGCGAGGGGCAATGGCACCGGGTGTTGACGGTGCTGATCCTTGGCGGCGCGATGGTCCTGGCCGCCGTGGTGGCCTCTGCCGCCGGGGTCCCCGCCATGGCGCGCCAGCAATTCGCCGCGATCGCCGCCAGCAGCGGTTTCGAAGTGCGCCGGGTCGAAGTGCGCGGGGTCAAGCGGCTCAATGAGCTCAAGGTCTATGAGCGCGCGCTGGCGCAGCGCAACCGCGCCATGCCGCTGGTCGATGTCGTCGGATTGCGGGCCGAGTTGATGGAATTGTCGTGGGTGGCGGACGCGCGCGTTTCGCGCCAGCTGCCTGATACGCTGGTCATCGACATAGTCGAGCGCACGCCACATGCCGTGCTCCGCCTGCCCGGTCGGCTGGTGCTGATCGACGCGACCGGCCATCAATTGGAGCGGGTCTCGCCAGAGCGGGCGCGCGGCAAACTGATCCTCTCCGGCCCTGCTGCAGGCACGCAGGTTGCGGTGCTTTCGGCGCTGCTCGGGGCCGCTCCGGCGCTCAAGCCACAGATTCGCGAGGCCGAATGGATTGGCAACCGGCGCTGGAATCTGACCTTCAAGACGGGGCAGGTGCTGGCCCTTCCCGAAGGCAATCGCCCGATGGCCAAGGCGCTCGTCGAATTTGCGCGGCTTGATGGCACAAATCGGCTGATCGGCGGTCGCGTTGCCGCCTTCGACATGCGCACGCCTGGACGGGTTTATCTGCGCATCCCGGGCCACGCGGATCAGGCGGAGCATGGCCCGCCGAAGCCAGGTCCGTCAAAGCTCGCCGAACGGGCCGCCTCGTCTGGAGGAAAGAACTGATGCCGCCGCCCCGGATCAGCCGAGTTTTCGGCGCAGTCAACATTGGTTCGTTCCGCATTTCGGCGATGATCGTCGGCTTGGCCGATACCGGCGAGATGGTCGTGCTTGGCTCTGGCCACCGCGCCTCGCAAGGCATCCGGCGTGGCTATGTCACCGATATGGCGGCGGCGACCTATGCCGTTCGCGACGCCGTCGAGCGGGCCGAGAAGATGGCCAATGTCAGCGTCTCAAGCGTCTGGATCGGCTGCTCGGGCGCGGGGCTGACCAGCCAGATCGCCCAGGTCGAAGTTGATATCGGCGGGCGGCGGATCGAAGCGGAGGATGTCGACCAGCTGCTCGTCGCCGCCCGCGATGTAGTGCAGCCCGATGGCCGTATGGTGCTGCATGCCCAGCCGGCGCATTATACGCTCGACGGCGCCAATGGCGTCGCCGATCCCAAGGGGCTGCATGCCGAACGGCTCGGGGTGGATATCCACGTCATGCTCGCGGACGGCGCGCCGATCCGAAACATCACCGAGGCGGTGCAGAACGCCCATCTCGAGGTCGAGGCGGTGGTCGCTTCACCGATTGCGGCAGGCCATGCCTGCCTGACGCCGGAAGAACGCGATCTGGGGGTGGCGCTGGTCGAAATGGGCGCGGAGGTGACCAATGTTTCGGTGCATGCTTCGGGCATGCTGGTCGGCCTCGCGTCGATCCCGATGGGCTCTGCCGATATCACTGATGCCATAGCTTCCGCTTTCG
>JAHFPT010000201.1:0-1779 GCA_023266625.1 Novosphingobium sp.
GAACGTGCCCATGCCCAGCCCGCCGCGATCTTCGCCGAGACGCATGGCGAAAGCGCCGAGTTCGGCAAGGCCTGACCACAGCTCAGGGTCGATCCCGGCAGACTGCGCGGCGCGCACCCGATCCATGGTGCTGAGACTGTCAAGCAGCCGGGCAAAGGAATCGCGGATCAGCAGTTGATCGTCGTTGATCTCAAGATTCATGTGTTGCGCCGATCCCTGGTGTGTCTAACCAACTGAAATTGAATCCTGAACCGGCGGGTTTGTCTGCAAACCGGCCTTCAGGCAATCTGCCTTGCTCTGGGCGTCCTGCTTGGATTTGCGGTGACAATCAACCCTTGCGAGCGCCCGACGGGCCAGCCAATCGTATCCATAACTTGTTGAAATAGCAGAATTCGTGGCCATACTCACGGGATTGGCATGGCATCTTGCGTAGTTGACCTAGCGCAATTGGCCGCGGTCTCGCAGACAGGATCGTCCACTTGTACTATTCCGAATGGATTAGGTGCATCATCGCGGAGAGGTGGACGTGGCAGACAATCCAGGCAAGACAATCACGGTGGACGAGGTTCTGGCGGGCATCGAACTTGGCGGCAAGCGTGCGCTGGTAACCGGTGTTTCATCGGGAATCGGGGCCGCAACAGCGCAGGCGCTGGTTGCCCGCGGCACCGCAGTGGTGGGCACGGCGCGTGATCTGGTCAAGGCGGAAAAGGCGCTGGGCGTATTGCGCGAGGCGGCGAAGAGTACTGGCGCATTCGAAATGCTCGAGCTCGATCTGGCGTCATTCGCCAGCGTGCGGGCCTGCACCAACCGGCTGGCTGGCCAGGGCAAGCCCTTCGATCTGGTTATCGCCAATGCCGGGGTCATGGCGTCTCCTTTCGGACTCACCGAGGATGGCTTCGAGACCCAGTTCGGCACCAATCATCTCGGCCATTTCCTGCTGGTCAACCGCATCGCGCCGCTGATGCGACCCGGCGGGCGGCTGGTCATGCTTTCTTCCTCCGGGCACCGCGGCAGCGACGTCGATCTCGACGATCCGAACTTCGAGGCCACGCTCTATAATCCGTGGAAGGCCTATTCCCGCTCGAAGACAGCCAACGTGCTGTTCGCGGTCGAGTTCGACCGGCGTCACGCGCCGCGCGCCATCCGCGCCTGCGCGGTCCACCCCGGTCGTGTCGACACCGAACTGTTCCGCCATCTGGGCGAGGGCGGTCTAGAAGGCATTGTGGATCAGGTCGACAAGGGGCGCGCCAAGCAGGGCCTACCGCCATCACACACCAAGACCCCGGCGCAAGGGGCGGCGACTTCGGTATGGGCGGCGGCGGTCGCCAGCGGCGACGAAATCGGCGGGCAATTCTGCGAGGATTGTATTGTATCCCCAGTCAACGACAGCGAAGAGCGGCTGGGCGACATCGTGGGCGTGCGGTCCTACGCAGTCGATCCCGAACGCGCGCGGGCGCTATGGGCGAAGAGCGAGGAGTGGGTGGGCGAGGCATTCCCGCCGCCCGGCCCCGCCGCCTAGTCGAATCCGGCGTTCTCAACCGGCCCGCGCATGGGGCCATGTTAAATTCGTTGGCGGATTATCGGTCCATCGCGCGTCTGGATGATAAAAATCTGTTGCGGGCGGAAGTCGATCACCTAAGGGCTTCCTGAATTGTATTCCCGGCCTGTCGGGACGGTTTGCCACGCGCACCGAAGTGCAGTCCGACTGGTTCGGGCGACATTTCAAGCCGCGCTGGTATCCCGTGCTGATGGGCCTTCCACGCTTGAAAGAGGAATTTT
>JAHFPT010000201.1:1789-8883 GCA_023266625.1 Novosphingobium sp.
GAGTGATTCTGCAAGACTGGACGGCAAGGTCGTCGCGGTAACCGGGGGCGGCCGCGGTATCGGACGCGAGATCGCGCTGCTCTGCGCCAGGCAGGGCGCCTCGGTGGTGGTCAACGATCTGGGTACTTCGGCCGACGGTGAGGGTGCCGATGCGGGGCCAGCGGAAGAAGTCGTTGGCCTGATCCGTGCGGCCGGCGGCAAGGCCGTGGTCAACGGTGCGAACATTGCCGATCCGGCAGGCGCAGCCAGCATCATTGAGGATGCGGTCAAGAACTTCGGCAAGATCGACGGCCTGGTGAACAATGCCGGCATCCTGCGCGACCGCATTTTCCACCGCATGAGCGTTCAGGACTGGAATGACGTCGTCAATGTCAATCTGAATGGCTATTTTTACACCTCGAAAGCGGCTGCCAGCTATTTCAAGGACCAGGGCAGCGGTGCCTATGTCCACTTCACCTCCACCTCAGGTCTTATTGGTAACTTTGGCCAGGCAAACTATTCTGCGGCGAAAATGGGTGTTGTTGGCCTGTCGAACTCGATCGCGCTGGACATGCAACGCGCGGGCGTCCGTTCAAACTGCATTGCGCCTTTCGCGTGGAGTCGCTTGACCGCAACTGTTCCGGCCGAGACAGAGGCTGAAAAAGAGCGAGTCGAGCGGATGAAAGCCTCGTCGGCCGATAAGATCGCGCCGCTGGTTGCGACACTGCTGACCGATGCCGCGAAGGACGTGACAGGCCAGATTTTCTGCGTGCGCAAGAATGAGATATTGCTATTTTCGGTGCCGCGTCCGATCCGTTCTATGCAGCGCAGCGAGGGCTGGACGCCGGAAACCATTGCTTCGGATCTGCTTCCGGCAATGCGTCCCAGCATGCATTCGCTCGCCCGTTCGTCCGATGTATTCCCTTACGATCCGATCTGAGGCCCGGCAATGACGATCGATCCCGCCGCCCTTGTCGCGCGCCCGCCTATCGTGTCGCGTCAGACCGTCACCAAGCGTGACGTAATGCTCTATGCGCTGGGTGTCGGCGCGGACCAATTGTCGTTTGTCTATGAAGAAGAGCTCCAGATGCTCCCGACGATGGCGACCACGCTCGCCTATCCGGGTTTTGTCTGGAAGGATTTCGATCTTGGGGCTGACTGGAAAAAGGTTCTGCATGGCGAAACCAGCATCGAAATCCACCGGCCGCTGCCGGTGGAGGGCGAACTCATCGGCGAGACGACATTCGGGCCGTTCTTTGACAAGGGTGCCGACAAGGGGACGGTCGCCCTTCAGAAACGCGAAATTCGCGATGCGGCGGGCGAACTTGTCATCACGGTTCGTAACAGCAGCTTTCTGCGCGGCGATGGCGGGCAGGGCGGTTCGTCTGAGCCCCAGCCCAAACCGCGCCCGCTGCCTGATCGCCCTGCGGACGAGGTGGTGACGCTCAAAACGGCCGCCAATCAGGCGATGATCTACCGGCTATCGGGCGATTACAATCCGCTGCACATCGATCCCGAAGTGGCGAAGTCCGGCGGGTTTGACCGTCCGATCCTGCATGGTCTGGCCACCTTCGGCGTGGCGGGCCGGGCAGTGCTCTCTGCATTGTGCGACAACCAGTCGGCGCGGCTCAAGCGGCTTGACGTGCGCTTCGCCAGCCCGGTCTATCCCGGCGAGACGATCCGCACCGAGATCTGGCGCGAGGGCGAAGGGATCGCTTCCTATCGTTCCAGCGTGGTCGAACGCGATCTGATAGTGCTGAACAACGGTTACGTGGAGTTTGCATGATGGCCGAAATTGGCATCCTTTCCTTCGGCGCCTATGTGCCGTTCAAGCGCCTCCAGCGCAGCGCGATTTACGCAGCCAATTCCTGGTTCGCACCAGGGCTCAAAGGCCTCGCCAAGGGTGAGCGCGCGATCGGCGACTGGGACGAGGACTCCATCACCATGGCGGTCGAGGCCGGGCGCGATGCGCTGACCGGGATCGACCGGGCCACTGTGGGCTCGCTGTCGCTGGCGTCGACCACGCTGCCCTATATCGACCGGCTTAATTCGGGGATCGTCAAGGAAGCGCTGACCCTGCCCGACGCGGTTGCCGCGCTGGACATGACCGGCAGCCAGCGCGCCGGGGTTTCCGCGCTGCGCGCTGCGCTGGAAGCCGCCTCGGGCCGCAAGGCTCCGCACCTGTGCCTCGCCGCCGAAATGCGCAAGACCTGCCCGGCTTCCGATCTTGAGCTCACCACCGGCGATGCCGCCGCTGGCCTGCTGGTCGGCACGGGCGATGTCGTCGCGAAGTTCCTGGGGGCCTACAGCCTCACTCTCGATTTCGTCGATCACTACCGCACGCCGGGCATGGACTATGACTATGTCTACGAGGCGCGCTGGATCCGCGAGGAAGGCCATGTCGCGCTGACCGCAAGGGCGCTGAAGGAAGGGCTCGCTGCAATGGGCGTCGATCCCGCCAGCATCGACCGTCTGCTGGTGCCGATTTCGGCAAAGGGTATCGCCGCGACACTCGCCAAGAAGGCCGGTATCGCAGAGACGGCGGTGGCCGACACGCTGCAGGCCGGGCTGGGCGAGGCGGGTTCGGCCCATGGCCTGGTCATGCTGGTCGCCGCGCTTGAGGCGGCAAAGCCGGGCGAGAAGATCCTGCTTGTCGGCTTCGGCCAGGGCGCGGATCTGATCCTGCTGGAAACCACCGATGCGATCACCCGGCTTGCACCGCGCAATGGCGTGGCCGGATCGCTCGCCAGGGGCGCGAAGGACGAAAACTACATGCGCTGGCTGGCGCATCGCGGGCTGGTCGATATCGACAAGGGCATGCGCGCCGAACAGGATCAGAAGCAGCCCTCGACCTCGCTGTGGCGGCACCGCAAGGCTGTCATGGGGCTGGTCGGCGGACGCTGCACCAAGACGGGCACGGTCCAGTTCCCCAAAAGCGATATTTCGGTCAATCCCAACAGCTGGACCGCGCACAGCCAGGAGGACTACCCGCTCGCCGAGATCCCAGCGCGGGTGCTGACGGTGACGGCGGACAGCCTCTCCTATTACCCCAACCCGCCCCTATATTATGGCATGGTCGATTTCGATGGCGGTGGGCGCATGACTGCCGAATTCGCGGATGTTTCCGAAGAAATCGAAGTCGGGGCGGAGATGCGGATGGTTTTCCGCATCAAGGCAGTCGACGATATGCGCGGCATGGTGAAGTATTTCTGGAAAGCGGCGCCGGTTCGCTGACCCGCGTCGAGGAGTGATTAAGATGGCAAAAGGCATCAAGGACAAGGTCGCAATCCTCGGCATGGGGTGCAGCCGCTTCGGCGAGCGCTGGGACATGGATGCCGACAGCCTGGTGGTCGAGGCATTCGAGGAAGCCATCGCCGATGCCGGGATCGACGTCAGCCAGATCGATGCCGCATGGCTCGGCGTTGGCTTCGATGCGATGAACATCGGGCCTTCGGGCCTGCCGCTCTCCATCGCGCTGCGCCTGCCCAATATCGGCGTAACCAAGGTCGAAAACTATTGCGCCAGCGGCACGGAAAGCTTCCGCGGCGCGGTCTATGCCGTGGCCAGCGGCGCGGCGGACATTGCTCTGGCAGTTGGTGTCGAAAAGCTCAAGGATACGGGCTACGGCGGCCTGCCGGTGCGCACGCGCGGGACCACTTTCGACATGGTCGGCGTGACCGGATCGGCGCCGGGCAATTTCGCCCAGGTTGCCTCGGCCTATCGCGCCGCGCACAATGTCTCGAAGGACGACCTCAAACGCGCCATCGCGCATGTTTCGGTCAAGAGCCACGCCAATGGCGCCAAGAATCCCAAGGCCCATCTGCGCAAGGTGGTGGACATGGACACCGTGCTCAACGCGCCGATGATCGCCGAGCCACTGGGGCTTTACGATTGCTGCGGCGTTTCGGACGGTGCGGCCGTGGCCATCGTCACCACGCCCGAGATCGCCCGCGCGCTGGGCAAGACCGATATCGTGACGATCAAGGCCTTGCAGATCGCCGCTTCGAATGGCTGGGAACTACAGCAGGCAAGTGGCTGGAATGGCTCCTATTTTCACCCCACCCGGATCGCCGCAAAGCGCGCCTATGACGAGGCCGGGATCACTGCCCCGCGCGATCAGCTGAGCCTGACCGAAGTGCATGACTGCTTCTCGATCACCGAGCTGGTGACGATGGAAGACCTGTTCCTTTCGGACGAAGGACAGGCGTGGAAAGACGTGCTGAATGGCGATTTCGACGCCGATGGCCGCACCCCGTGCCAGATCGATGGCGGGCTCAAATGTTTCGGTCATCCGATCGGCGCTTCAGGCCTGCGCATGATCTACGAAAACTATCTGCAACTGCTTGGCCGCGCAGGTGAACGCCAGCGCAAGACACCGCCAAGCCTGGCGCTCAGTCATAACCTCGGCGGCATGCCGAGTCAGAACGTCAGCGCCATTGCCATCGTAGGACTGGAAGATGCCTGAAACCGGACTTGATTCCGAAACCTTCGAGGCTTTCCTCGACACTTTTCGCCGCTTCGTGCGCGAGCGGCTGGTTCCGGCCGAGTCCCGCGCCTTCGAGCTGGATTTCGTCCCCGACGATGTCCTCGCCGAAATGCGCGAGATGGGACTGTTCGGCCTGGCGGTCCCGGCTGAATACGGCGGTCCGGGGCTTTCCGCCGATCAATATTTCGAAGTCATTCTCGAAATCGCATGGGCAGCGCCGGCCTTCCGTTCCGCCATGGCAATAAGCACCGGCATCATCACCACTGCGCTCAAGCTCGATGCGACCGAAGAACAGAAGCACGAGTATTTCCCCAAGCTGCTGGGTGGCGCGATTTCCAGCTTCTGCCTGACCGAGCCTGACAGCGGCTCGGACAGCGCCGCGATGAAAACCCGCGCGATCAAGGATGGCGATCACTACGTCATCAATGGCACCAAGCGTTACATCACCAACGGCCCGAAGGCTGAGTTCTTCCTGGTGATGGCCCGCACATCGGCGGAAAACCTGCCGAGCAACCGGCATGTCAGCGGTTTTCTCATCCCCGCCGGAACACCGGGCCTCTCGGTCGGCAAACACGACAAGAAGATGGGGCAACAGGGCGCAATCACAAGCGATGTCATCCTCGAGGATGTCCGCGTGCCGGCCTCGGCCTTGCTTGGCGGAGTGGAAGGCACCGGCTTCAAGACGGCGATGAAGGCGCTCGACGGCGGACGGCTCTCCGTGGCGGCGACCGCTATAGGATATAGCCGGCGCATCCTGGCCTCCGCGATGAAATACGCCACCGAGCGCAAGGCCTTTGGCGAGCCGATCAGCAATTTCCAGCTGATCCAGGCGATGCTGGCGGATTCGCGCATCGAACTCTACGCGGCAGAATGCATGCTGCGCGATGCGTCGAAGGCCTATGCGCGCGGGGAAAAGATTTCGACCAATGCCGCCTGCGTCAAGGTATTCTCCAGCGAAATGGCGACCCGGATCGCGGATCGCTGCGTGCAGATCTATGGCGGCTCGGGCTATATGGCCGAGTATGAGGCCGAACGCTTCTACCGCGATGTCCGCGTTTATCGCATTTACGAAGGCACCACGCAGATCCTGCAGGTGGTCATCGCCAAGGCCATGCTCAAGGAATTCGCCGAAGCGCTCTGACGTCAAGGAATCCGGGAAATGACCGAGCATCTGAACGAAGCGGGAGAGCCATGGCTGCTCACCTCGATTGAGAACGGCGTGGCCTGCGCCACGCTCAACCGGCCCGAGGCGCGCAACGCGCTGGCGCTGGAGTTGCGGCTGGACCTGATGGCCTTTCTGGAAAGCTTGCGGACCCGTACCGACGTGCGCGTCTTGCTGATCCAGGCTGCGGGGAAGAGCTTCATCGCAGGCGGTGATATCAAGGTATTCGCACGCGGTCTTGAGATGTCACCGGAGGATCGCTCGGCCGACATGAAGATGCGCGCTACCGGTGCGGGCAGACTTAGCGAGCTCATCCAGACGCTGCCGCAGCCGGTCATCGTCGCTGCGCGCGGCTTTGCCGTGGGCGTGGGGGCCAGCGTGATCTTCGCCGCCGATCTGGCGATGGTTTCGGAAGACACCAAAGTCGGGCTTACCCATGTCACCCTTGGCATCAGCCCCGACGGGGCGGGGACGTTCTTGCTGCCGCGCCTTGTGGGCATGAAGCGCGCCGCGCAGATCGCCCTGCTGGGCGAGATGATGGATGCGGGCGAGCTTCTGGGCATGGGACTGGTCAACTGGGTCGTTCCCGATGGAGAGCTGGAGGACCGCGCCATGGCGCTGGCTCGCAAGCTGGCCGATGGCGCCCCGGTGGCGCAGCAGGAAACCAAGCGTCTGCTCCACGGCGCCCTGGCCCGCGAGATCGATGGGCAGGTTGCCGCCGAGGCCGAGAGCCTGGCACGCTGCGCCCTGACCGGAGACTATGCCGAAGGGCTGCGGGCGATCCTTGACCGGCGCGCCCCCCGCTTCGGCCAGCAAGGAAACTGACCATGGCGCTGCGCACCCGCATCACCGAAATGCTGGGCATTGAACATCCTGTCGTCCAGGGCGGCATGATGTGGGTTGGCCGGGCCGAACTGGCCAGCGCAGTGTCGAATGCGGGGGGACTTGGCATTCTGACCGGGCTGACCCAGCCCACGCCCGACGCCTTGCGCGCCGAGATTGAGCGCTGCCGGTCGATGACCGACAAGCCGTTTGGCGTGAACCTTACCTTCCTGCCCTCGGTCAGTCCGCCGCCCTATGCCGAATACCGCCGTGCGATCATCGAAAGCGGGGTGGAAATTGCCGAGACTGCGGGTAACAACCCGCAGGAACACATCGACGATTTCAAATCACACGGGCTGACGGTGCTGCACAAATGCGTCGCGGTGCGCCATGCCTTGTCTGCCGAGAGGATGGGCGCTGACGTCATTTCGATCGATGGCTTCGAATGCGCGGGCCATCCCGGTGAGGACGACATTCCCGGTCTGATCCTGATTCCGGCGGCTGCCGACAAGGTGAAGATCCCGATGCTGGCAAGCGGCGGCTTCGGCGATGGCCGCGGTCTGGTCGCCGCACTGGCGCTGGGGGCGGACGGGATCAACATGGGTACCCGCTTCATCGCCACCAAGGAAGCGCCGGTGCACGAGA
>JAHFPT010000024.1 GCA_023266625.1 Novosphingobium sp.
ATGGACCAACAACAACCAACGCCGGCTAGGCTCATGGAGGTGGGCAGAGCCCTGCGCATTGCGGACGAACGAGCGCGGCGCCTAGCTGCGGAAACTGGTCTATCCATCCGAGAAATTGAGATTATGGCGCGCGCCGCGTGCGCGCGACCTGAGCCAAAGCCAGTCGGCCGCCCTGCCACCTGTTGGTCTGATCGCCTTGGGTTCGCCAGCGATGGCGCCGGCCCTGTTCCATTTCACAGCAACCGCTCGACGATCGCATTGCGCGTTGTCGTCGAGCGTGCGGCGGACTGCTCCCTGAAAAGCGATGCGGATGCATATCGCAAGATCGCGACCGGTCACGGCAATCCTGACTGGACGGTACACGAGAGGCGGCAATGCGAGCAGGCGCTTAAGGATGCCGTCAAGGCAAGCGCGCCCTCGGTGGTCGAACGCCGTGTCGCACAGGGGATAAGTGGGTCGGACGTTGACTGATAGCGATCAGACCCCTTCTCTCGGGTTGGGGCCGCGGCCCGTCACGTTTTACTATGAGGGTAGCGTTCAGCCTGATGCGGTGCCCCTGACGCTGGATTACGAGCCGCAGATAATGCGACGGGAAGCCGCTGACAGTCCCGACGCCGAGTACCGAATAACCGTTTTCATGGGTCGTGTGCGCATTCGAGTTCGAACGGACAAGTTTAATGCCTCGGTCGCGGACGCATTGTTCACGCCGGCATGGAATCTCGCCCAGTCGTTTTTGTCGACCTACGGCTTCATCCGCGCGATCCCATACACGGTGACAATTGAAAGAATGATCGCGCCTGACGGGAAGGTGCTCGCGCTCGCGCTCGACGATCGATCGGTAGCGCGCACGCATGGTTTTGTTGATGCTGATCTACAAGCTCTTTCAGATCTTACGATGCTCGACATGCGGACATCCATGGTCGTGAACGACCTGTTGATGACAATAGGTCGTCTCGACTATTCGCCCATCGCGTGCGGGCGGGTTGCCGACAGTCTCGCGCGGCTGATTGCACCGGATGACGAACGAGCCGCACAGTGGGCGGCGCTGAGAGCTGCTCTTCGAGTTGATGAAGCGTTCGTTAGATCACTATCGGACGTGTCGAAAGCCTCTCGACATGGAGACCGGATCGAGGTGCCCGCGGTAGTGAATAATGCTACCGCCCACCGCGCCTGGAAATTGGTAGGGCGGTATCTTCGCCTTAAACTTGATGGGTACCTCGCCCCGGAAAAGTTTCCGATCCTAAAGGGCTAGCGGAACGGTAGACGAGCGTTATCCACAATATTGCGTTTCATAGCGTTGCTCTTCATCCCAGTCGCTTTCTGGACGGCTAATTCCTTCTTTTCCAAGGAAGTCGAGGCCATCGGACGATATGCGGGCTATGGGCATGATCGCGCGCGGAATTTGTTAAATTGTTCAGCCCGTTTTGCCCAGCCTGAATAACAGCGCTTGTAACGGCACCAAGACTCTCGCGAAAACCGTCCGGCATCGGAAGGCCATTCTGCGACGCAGGAAGTGCGTTTTGTCGCAAGGCCATTGCAGGGTTATACGCTACTGTAATCGAGTGCACCGCGTCCATTTGCGTGGGCAGATAGATTCCAATCAGCATGCTCGCCCGTCGATATTTTGACTGGATCACTTCATACTGATCAATCGCGTATTTCCGTCCCGCCGCTCGATCGTTCGCGAACATGTTGAGGTGCGATATGATCCAGTCTGGCAAGGCTGCCGTCCATTCAGCATATGCTTCGATTGCCTGCTCGGCCTTCTCTAGCAGGAGACGTTGCCTATCGCGCCGCTCATTTAGGGCAAAGATGATGGCGCCCGAAAAGAGACCGGAGAGGAGCGCTGTGACAAGAGCCTGAAGCAGCGACATCGTCATCTCTCTGGCTCCGACTTGGGTTCTTCTGATGCCTCCGCGTCCCGCAGTTCTTTCTGACCCTGCAGATATGCCTTCTTAGCGTCCGCCATCATCTGGATCTGTGCTAGACGTTCCTGGCGTTTGTTGCGCGCAACATACCATTCGTCGAAAAGTATTTCGACCAGTTCGATTAGCGCCTGCGCCTCACCCGGATCGACCTCAACGATTATGTTGATGTCTTTTTCCATGTGAGCGCCGATGTTTCCAATTCCGCGTACGGCATCTATCGCTTCGATATGATCGTGGGTAACTGCTTCTGGCGCAGTCCTATCGTCGACAGCTTTTCGAAGAGCATCGATCTCTGCGAGCAAAGTGGCTTTTTGGATGCCGGCAAAATCCCGGATCATTCCTTGTAGGCACCTCCGCACGAGCGTCGCGGCCGCCTTCGGGCTCAGATCGCGAATTAGGCAAGCCTCGCGGTAATCTTCGCGGAGAGGCCGCGGGATATACTCCGGCTGCGGCTTGGAAGCGCCTTGCGGACGAATGCGCTGGTCGAACCACACCGTTGCGCCGGGTGGTATAAACCAGGCGCGCCCGTCGAAATCAGCTTCCGCTACTTCAAGTTCAATAGTCGTCAACGTGCAGTTGGCGTTTGAGCAACCGGTCGAAACAATGCGGGCAGCCAAGTCACCTTCGGACTGGTCGCTAAGATCGATTGAAATCGTTCTGACCGCGCGCTTCTTATCGACGACGGTCTGCGGCGTCGAACAGTGTGGACACGTCCAGTTGAATGCCATGTTGCCCCTCTTTCCGGCGCAGGCATCGCATTTCGCTTCGACCCTTGTCGAGTCCTGCCGATAAAACGGATTGCGCCAAATCGGCAAAGTCTCCGCGATCAGCAGCTTCAATT
>JAHFPT010000202.1:0-1096 GCA_023266625.1 Novosphingobium sp.
CACACACGGTCTGGCTGCTCGACGCGGCGAGCGCCTGGAACCAGCTGCGTGCCGCCGACGTCGAAAACGTAGCCGGAGTCGCGCTGTGGCGGCTGGGCACCGAAGATCCCGGGTTCTGGAAGGTGTTTGACAGCTTCGAGAGCGGCGAGATACCCGATCTGAGTGCAATTCAGGCGCAGGGCGAGGTTGATGTCGAAGGTTCCGGCGAGATCCTGCAGATCAAGGCGACACCGCAAACCGGCAGCCGAACGATCACGGGCAACGAGCTTGGCCTGATCGTCGACGAACAGTTCCACGCATTACCCACGCCCTATGTCATCCAGCGGACCGGTTATCAAAAGGGCCTGATTGCCCTGACCTTCGACGATGGCCCCGATGCCGACTGGACCCCGCCGATTCTTGACATTCTCAAGGCGAAGCATGTTCCCGCGACTTTCTTCGTGATCGGCGAAAACGCCATGCCGCATCCCTTCCTGCTGCGCCGGATCGTCGACGAAGGCAGCGAGATCGGCAACCACACCTTCACCCACCCCAATCTGGCGCACAGTTCCGTTGAGGCCACCAGGCTGGAGCTCAACAGCACCAGGCGGCTGGTGGAAGCCTACACTGGCCGATCAATTCGCCTGTTTCGCGCGCCCTATTTCGGCGACGCCGAGCCGACCACTGCCAATGAAATCCTGCCGGCGCTGGCGGCGCAGGGCGAAGGATATACCAATGTCGGGCTGCACATCGATCCGGATGACTGGAAGACCCCTGGGGTGGATCACATCGTGAGCACAGTGCTGAACCAGATCGGATCCGATAATCCCGACATTTCCGGGCAGATCGTCCTGCTTCACGATGGCGGCGGCAACCGCTCGCAGACCGTGGCCGCACTGCCCCGGATAATCGAAGCGCTGCGCGCGCGCGGCTATGAATTCGTGCCGGTCTCGCGTCTGGCCGGGCTCAGCCGCGATGCAGTGATGCCGCGGGTCACTGGCAGCGACCTCACTTCCGTGCGGGCGGACGTCGGCATCTTCCTGATCCTGGGCGCGATGGGCACTGTGCTCAATTGGCTGTTTTTCACCGTGATCGCGCTCGGCATCGG
Organism: Novosphingobium sp.; assembly: GCA_023266625.1. Classification (GTDB taxonomy): domain Bacteria; phylum Pseudomonadota; class Alphaproteobacteria; order Sphingomonadales; family Sphingomonadaceae; genus Novosphingobium. The sequence goes on from JAHFPT010000202.1 coordinate 1,088, forward strand.
CCGGGCGAT
>JAHFPT010000202.1:1106-8850 GCA_023266625.1 Novosphingobium sp.
GTGCTGGCGGCGCTGGCGCTCAATGGCAATCGCCCGAAAAACCGGCCCGCAGTCCCGCCGATCAATCCGCAATTGTTCGTCTCGGTGCTGATCCCGGCATTCAACGAGGCCCGCGTGATCGAGGCATCGGTTCGCCGGGTGCTGGCCAGCGCCGAGGTTTCGCTCGAAGTCATCGTCATCGACGACGGATCGAGCGACGCTACCTGCGCCATCGTCGCTTCTGCCTTTGGCAGCGAGACGCGGGTGCGCCTGCTGACGCTGGCAAATGGCGGCAAGGCACGCGCACTCAATGAAGGGCTCAGGCTGGCCAGGGGCGAGATCGTCATCGCGCTCGATGCAGATACCCAGTTCGAAGCGGAAACCATCGCCCGGCTGGCGCGCTGGTTTGCCGATCCTGCCATCGGCCCAGCGATCGGTGCAGTCGCGGGAAATGCCAAAGTCGGCAACCGCCACAACCTTGTCACCCGCTGGCAGGGCGTCGAATATGTCACCGCGCAGAATCTCGAACGCCGCGCTCTGGCGCAATTCGATGCGATCATGGTGGTACCGGGCGCAGTCGGGGCCTGGCGCCGGGCCGCGCTCGACAGCGTTGGCGGCTATCCGGTCGATACGCTGGCCGAAGACCAGGACCTGACCATCGCCATCCAGCGGGGGGGCTGGCGGATCGCCTACGATCCCGAGGCCATTGCCTGGACCGAAGCGCCCGAGTCTTTCCGCAGCCTGGCCCGGCAACGCTTCCGCTGGGCCTTCGGCACGCTGCAATGCCTGTGGAAGCACCGCTCGATCATCCGCAAGGGTCAGCCCGCCGGCTTGGCCCGGGTAGGAATTCCGCAGGCCTGGCTGTTCCAGATCGGCTTTGCCCTGATTTCGCCGCTGATCGATCTGGCGCTGGTGGTCTCCATTGCCGCGACCTGGCTGCGGATCGAGCAGCACGGCTGGGCGCAGACGCACGAAGATGTGCTGTCGATGGGGTTATACTGGATCGCCTTTACCGCAATCGATATTCTCTGCGGCTGGGTTGCCTACCGGCTTGAGCCACGCGAGCGCCGCTATCCGGCACCGCTGCTGGTGGCGCAGCGCTTTGTCTATCGCCAGCTGATGTATGGCGTGGTGATCAAGGCGGTGTGGAGTGCCTTGCGCGGCCCTCTGGTGGGCTGGGGCAAGCAGGTGCGGAGCGGGAAAGTCGAAGCCGGCGCATGACCGGCGCTTTGACGAGCTGGGGGCAATATTTGAAGTGCCTTTCATCCATCCTCGGGAAAGCTGTCAGTTTCGTTGCGGTGGGTGGATACGATTCATGGCTCGGACCCGGCCTGAATGCCTGCCGGTGCAGGATCAGGCGCGGGGCCGGCCGATTCTCCCGGACATGGTCAGACGAACGCGACTGCGAGCATCAGACCGCCGGTGCCAAGCGCAACGGCGAAGCCGAGGGCATTGTGCAGAAACTTGGCCATGATTACCTCCTTGATTGGGTGTGAACGCGAATTCCCTTCGCACATGCAATATAACCGAAATGCTCAAAATTGCCCGTGCGAAGGCTGCAATGGTTGTTGCATAAATTGCAATCCTAAATTAAGTATGAAATTATATGTCGCGTTGCAGCACGTTTTGCCTGGCTGCATCCGCCATCTGGACAGAGCCATGGCGCCGCCCTAGTGCCCGGCCATGACTGTCCAGATGTCCCAGACTCGCTCAGCTACGCTTCACTCCGGTGACTCCATCCTCATCGTCGATTTCGGTAGCCAGGTAACCCAGCTGATCGCCCGGCGTGTGCGCGAAGCCGGGGTCTATTCCGAGATCGTCCCGTTCAACTCCGCAGAAGCCGCCTTCCAGCGGATGCAGCCCAAGGGCGTGATCCTCTCGGGCGGCCCGGCATCGGTGACCGAGGAGGGCAGCCCGCGCGCGCCGCAGGCGATCTTCGACAGCGGCGTGCCGGTGCTGGCGATCTGCTATGGCCAGCAGACCCTGTGCACCCAGCTCGGCGGAACGGTGGAAGGCGGCCATGCGGCAGAATTTGGCCGCGCCGATGTCGAAATCCTCAAGGCCAGCCCCTTGTTCGAAGGCATCTGGGAGGTCGGCGGCCAATATCCGGTGTGGATGAGCCACGGCGACCGGGTGACTCGCGCTCCGCAAGGCTTCGAAGTGATCGGCACCTCGCCCAACGCGCCCTTCGCGATCTGCGTCGATGAGGCCCGGCGTTACTATACGACGATGTTCCACCCCGAGGTCGTGCACACGCCCGACGGCGGCAAGCTGATCGCCAACTTCGTCCACACAATCTGCGGCCTTGCCGGCGACTGGACCATGGCTGAATTCCGCAACACCAAGATCGCCGATATCCGCGCGCAGGTCGGTGTGGGCCCAAATGGCGGAAAAGTGATCTGCGGGCTTTCCGGCGGGGTGGATTCAGCTGTCGCCGCAGTGCTGATCCACGAAGCGATTGGTGACCAGCTGACCTGCGTCTTTGTCGACGGCGGCATATTGCGTCTGAACGAGCGCGAGCAGGTCGAGGAGCTGTTTCGGGGGCACTACAACATCCCGCTGGTGGTGGTCGACGCGCGCGATCTGTTCATGAATGGCCTCGCCGGGGTCACCGATCCCGAATTGAAGCGCAAATTCATCGGCAAGACTTTCATCGATGTGTTCGAGTCCGAAGCGAAGAAGATCGGCGGCGCCGATTTCCTGGCGCAGGGCACGCTCTATCCCGATGTGATCGAGAGCGTCAGCTTCACCGGCGGGCCAAGCGTCACGATCAAGAGCCACCACAATGTCGGCGGCCTGCCCGAACGGATGAACATGAGCCTCGTCGAACCCTTGCGCGAACTGTTCAAGGACGAAGTGCGCGCCCTGGGCCGCGAACTCGGCCTGCCCGAGATCTTCGTCACCCGCCACCCCTTCCCCGGCCCCGGCCTCGCCATCCGCATCCCCGGCGAAGTGACGCGCGAACGCTGCGACATATTGCGGCTGGCCGATGCGGTCTATCTGGACGAAATCCGCAAGGCCGGGCTTTACGATGAAATCTGGCAGGCCTTCGCCGTGCTGCTGCCGGTCAAGACCGTCGGCGTGATGGGCGACGGGCGGACTTATGACAACGTCTGCGCACTGCGGGCCGTGACCTCGACGGACGGCATGACGGCGGATATCTATCCCTTCGAGGCGGCGTTTTTATCACGCGTGGCGACGCGGATCATCAACGAGGTCAAGGGGATTAATCGGGTGGTGTACGATTACACCAGCAAGCCACCGGGGACGATTGAGTGGGAGTGAGGGAAATGTCGCTCAACTACATCATGATTGGCACCAACGACATGGCGCGCGCCCGGCGCTATTACGACGCGGTGATGCCACACATCGGCGGCAAACTCGAAGTCGAATATGGCGATCAGGCATGCTGCTTCCGCTTCAGCGACGGTGGCCGCGTCTGGGTTGCCAGGCCGCATGACCAGCAGCCTGCCGCGCCCGGCAATGGCATGATGCCGGGGTTCCTCTGCGCCAGCGAGGCGGCAGTCGACGCGGCTCATGTCGCCGCGCTCGCTAACGGTGGGTCGAACGAAGGCGATCCTGGGCCCCGGCCGATGTATGGTCCGGAATTCTATGGCGCCTACGCGCGCGATCCCGATGGCAACAAGATAAGCTTTGTTTTCCTGCGCCGGATTGAGGGCTGACCAGCATTGCGTCCGGCCCCTCCTTACGCAATGTAAGGCACCAACCCCGGAGCCACCCCATGTCCACCATCACCATGACCAGCAAGGGCCAGATCACCTAGACAATCACACCGTGGAGGTTCGGCATTGCCGAATCAAACCCTCAACAGAGCGCCTTCCACACCATCACCGAAATCTCGGATTCAGACGATTGCGGCCACCGCACGGCTAAACTCGGGCAGGGTCAGTCCGTCGGTTCTGCCTTTGAAGAATTCACCGGCTGCAGCGCGGGTAAAGGGCTCGATACGGCTGAAACCGGCATCGACCAGCATCTCGGTCATTTCTTCCATCGAGATATATGTAGTATAGTCAATGATATGCCTCTGCGCAGCGTCCTGGGTCTGCTTGCCACCAGGTTCCACGACCGTGACAACGATTTCCGATCCGGCGGGGCGTTCGCCCGCCCACCGCAAAGTTTCGCGGATGGCGTCGCGGGTCAGATACTGGGTGACACCCAGCCAGGTGATGAAGCATGGCTCATCGGCGGCGAAGCCCTGCTCGGCAAGGGTGGATTCGAGCGACATCGTTTCGAAATCGCAGGGCACATAGCGCACCTGCGCGGGTGTCTTCAGGCCCAACTGTTCGATGCGCCGGCGCTTCCAGGCCTGGAAAGGCGGATCATCGACCTCGAAAACGATCATCGATTCCAGATCTTCACCCATCCGCAGGGCATAAGAATCAAGCCCGGCACCAAGGATGACATACTGGTTCACACGGCGGCGCGCGGCGGAAAGGCGGTCTTCCGCAAAGCGGCTGCGCAGCGCGCAAGTTGACAGGAGCCCCCCGGGGATCCTCGCATTGAACGCCTTGATTTCGTCCTCGGACATTTCGAGCAAACGATGGGCATAGGAGTCCGCGAATATCTTGGGCTCATCGGCATGAAGATAGTGCCCGGCCCGCAGCGTCGCGGCCATGAACGCCGTCCGATGGACATCGGACAATGCAATTTCGGAATCACCTGCCATCCAAACTCTCCTTCGTATTCGTATCTGCTTTCCGCCAGGCTGGAATATCGCAAGGTGGGCGGCAAGGCCTTTATGTTAAATGAAGGCATATAAATTTCCTTCGAGCGAAGTGCGAAAGCCCGCCGGAAATCTTCTGCCTTCGCCAGCCTCCATAAATGCTGGCCCCCATGAAACCCCCCATGAATCAGGGAAATCCCTTTGTGGGGATCCCAAAAATCACATTTCTACCAAAGTAGTGCTAGACAGCGAACCCAATAGCTCTTAGAGTAATGCAGGTCAATCAAAACAAACGATCGCATTAATCGCGAGGATCGATAATCGGGGAGGGGATAGCTATGCGTTACGTAGGCAAGTTAACGGCCGCCGCCGTCGTCGTCGCGACAATCTCAGCGCCAGCCTTTGCTCAGGAGGCTCCCGCCTCGGCTAAAGATGGCACCCAACTCGGAGACATTGTCGTTACGGCGACGCGTCGCCAGGAATCGATTCAATCCGTGCCGATCGCGATTACCGCGATTGACGCCGACGCGCTCAAGCGCAGCGAAATTCACGATCTGAACAGCCTGCAGTACGCGGCGCCAGGCCTGAACTTCGGGTCCAGCACCGGGGATCGAACGGTTCTGCTGGCGTCCATTCGCGGCATCTACGTTTATGATTCGCTGGTTACCCTCGATCCGGCTGTCGGCATCTATATCAACGGCGTTTACGTTGCCCGGACTACCGGCCTGAATTTGGCGCTTGTTGACCTCCAACGGGTAGAAGTGCTGCGCGGGCCACAGGGCACGCTGTTCGGTCGCAACACGATCGCCGGTGCCATCAACATGATCCCGGCCGAGCCGAAAGACGAATGGGGGGGCTCGCTCACCGGTTCGCTCGGCAATTATGGCTCCATGCGCCTGAACGGTGTGGTGAACGCCCCGCTGGGCGAAAACCTCGCCATGCGGGTAGCGGCCGAGCATTCGCATAACACCGGCTGGGGGCGCAACACTCTGCTCGACAAGCCCCTGAACAACGACAACATCGATTTCGTACGCGTGTCATTAAAGGGCACCGCTGGCAGGCTGACGGGATTGTTGACCTACGATTACTCCCGGCTTGCGGGCGGCGGGCAGTTGAGCAAGGTAATCTATGCCAACCCATGCGGGGGTCCCAACTCCTTCGGCGACTGCAACTTCGTGACATCCTCCGGCCATCCGGAAGACGCCGGGTTGAGCAAATATATCAACTCCCCCTTCTACGAGACCCAGGGCAGTGTATGGGGCCCGACTGAGGTGTCAGCGCAAGGGTTCAGCGGCGTTCTGACCTATGATCTGGGCGGCGACACAACGGCCAAATCGATCACCGCCTATCGTAAGAACTTCCGGACGAACCCTGTGGGCGCCGACATCGATGGAACGCCTTACTTTATCCTGAAGACCAGCAACGGGATCTACGGCTTCTCCTTCACGACACAGCATGAATTTTCTGAAGAATTCCAGCTTTACGGCAAGGCGCTGAATGGCCGGCTCGATTGGATCGGCGGCCTCTATTATTTCACAGAGACCGCTCATGAGGGGCCGGGGTATGCCTTCGCTGTATCGGCCACCAGGGCGACTCGCCAGAAGGCAGTTACTCATAACAGCTCTGTCGGTGCCTTTGCACAGGTCAGCTATGCCATAACTCCCGAGTTCAAGATCACCGGCGGCATTCGCTACACGCAAGACAAGCGCCAGATGATCACCATGAACGACTCGATCAATACCGCGACCACGCCGCCGGTGGTCACCTGTTCTATCGCGGCCGCCGCGCTCGATGTCGCCGGTGTGTGCCTCGCGACCTTGCCGGTTCGTACCTTCAACTATGCGCCCTGGACGGTCGGCGTCGATTGGAAGCCTTCGGCCGATGTCCTGGTCTACGCCAAGGTCAGTCGTGGTTTTCGCGCCGGTGGTTACAACCTGCGCGGTGCGACGGCTTTCTCGCTTGACGCCTTCGGCCCGGAAGCGGCACTGGCCTATGAACTCGGCTTCAAGGGCAGCATGCTGGACCGCCACCTGAGGGTGAATGCCTCTGTGTACAATACCGAGTACAGCGACATCCAGGTAACGCGCACGCTCGTCGATCCCAATTTCGTCCTTGCCTCACGAATCGACAACGCCGCCAAGGCGCGGATTCGCGGCGGCGAGCTTGAAGTGCAGGCTCTTCCGACGCCGGACCTGAAACTGTCAGCCTCGGCCACCTATGTCGATGCCAAGTATACGGAGGTGCTCACAGGATCGGCGATCGCCCTTACCGACAAATTCCTGGGCGTGCCGAAATACACCTACACCCTCGGGTTCGACTATCACCTGAATGCGCCGGGTGCGCCGACGGATTTTCACCTGGATTGGGACTGGCGCAGCCGCGTTTACTATAGCAACCTCTTGGTCGGCTCGCAGGAACCCTATGGTATCATCAACGCCAGCATTGCGGTCCATCCGGAAAAGATCCCAAATCTGACCCTGAAGGTTTACGCTCGCAACCTGCTGGGCAAGAAGTATTATGACAGGGTCCTTGACCAGAGCAGCACCGCTCTTGGCGTGGTGGTCGGCGTTCAGGGCGCACCACGCATGTACGGCGGGTCGATCAGCTACGAATTCTAAAGCATCGTGCGAAAAAGTGGGAACCGGTTTTTCGCAAATAACGATGCGACAACAAATACCTAGAGCGGGTTGCGTGATTCAGATATCACGCAACCCGCTCTAGGGTCTGGTCCCAATTCCGGATTGCCTTGGTATTGGTCATTGATGTTCTCAAGCCGCTAGGTGGCAAGATCAAGCCGGGATGGCCAGCGTTCGATCCGTGCCAGCGCAATCTGCTTGATCGCGTCGAACCCAACTACACCCAGAAGCATCGCCTGCTTGGCAGCAAAGGTGACAGCCTCCAACCGCCGTCATCACGGTGCCCGGTGAAGGGCAACCCAGCCGGCTTATACCAAAGTGCATTGAGGTTGACTCACACCTCCCTTCCCCTGCGGGGAAGGGTCGGGGATGGGGGAGCGAGGCCGATAGGCCTCGCGTCTGCGCCAGCGCCGAACCCCCACCCCAACCCCTCCCCCACGGGGAG
>JAHFPT010000398.1 GCA_023266625.1 Novosphingobium sp.
TATCCGGTCGCAGCCTTGATGGCTCCGGTGTTCGACGAGCGGGGCAAAGTCAGTTTCGCGCTGGTGATGGCCGGGTTTAACGCAGCGATGACGGGCGCGCAGGCGCTCGAAGCCGGGGCCAGACTGCGCGCCGCCTGCGAGCGGATTTCCGGCTTCGTCGCCGGACGCAGCCAGCCGGCCAAGCCAGGCGACGGGTCGCTGCGCACGACAGCTTGACGCCTGGCGCGCGGTTGCCTAGTTACATTGCGAACATTAATTCGTAATAGCGAACTATAACCCTGCGCAGGGAGGGACTGCCGTGTCCGATATCATCGTTGCCCCCGAAACCCGGGATCTGGACGAACTCGCCACCGCGCTATGCGGCTGGCTGGCGCAGCAGATGCTGCAGGCCAGCGACATCCGCGTCGACAATCTCGATTATCCGCGCGGGGCCGGCATGAGCCATGAAACCGTGCTGTTCGACATGCATTGGCGCGAGCGTGGCGCAGAGCACAGCCAGGGCTGCGTGGTGCGGATCAAGCCGGGCAACTTCACGGTCTTCCCCGACGATCTGTTCGATGAGCAATACCAGCTGATGAAGTTGCTGCACGAGGGCAAATATGTTCGCATCGCCAAGGTGCTGTGGATCGAACAGGACCCGACACTTCTTGGCAAGCCCTTCTTTGTCATGGAAAAGAAGATCGGCCGCGTCCCGGTTTCGATGCCGCCCTATGCGCTCACCGGCTGGGTGTCGGAAGCGACGCCTCAGCAGCACCGCAAGATGTGGGAGGAAGGGGTTCGCCAGCTGGCGCTGATCCAGCGTGTGCCGCTCGACAAACTCACCTTCCTGCGCGGCCCGGCCCATGCGCCCGAAGGCTTCGCGCAGGAGTGGGACAAATATGTCCGCTTCGTCGAATGGGTGAAGGACGATCCCGCGGCCCCGCTGCTGCGCGATGCGCTCGCCCGGCTGGAGTCGCTGACCCCGGCCAATCAGCCCCCCGGCCTCGTCTGGGGCGACGCGCGGATCGGCAACATGATGTTCGACGAGAACTTCAATGTCATCGCGGTGATGGACTGGGAGCAGCCTTCGCTCGGCGGCGCGTTGCAGGATCTTGCCTGGTTCCTGGTGCTCTCTGACACGATGCACGGCCCCGGCACCCGGCACAGCAAGCACCTCCCCGGGATGGGCTCGCGCGCGGAAACCATCGCGATGTGGGAAGACATCTCCGACAAGAGCGCCGCCGACATCGAATGGTACGAAGACTTCACCCACCTCAAGATGGCCTGCACCGCCGTGCGTCTCGGTCAGCTGCGCGGCGAGGTGATTCAGGATGTTGCGACGTTGCGGAAGCGGTTGAAGGTTTAGCGCAAGAAAAAGGGGACAGTCCCTGTATTCCACCACTGAACTACTGATGGCTCATAACAGGAAGGGAACCGCCCTTCTCACACGACATTCCCCGCGTTCGCTGCATGTTTGGCGGCGATATAGCCGAACACGAATGACGGCCCGACGCTCGCTCCGGCACCGGGATAGAACCGCCCCATCACCGAGGCTGTGGTCGTGCCGGTGGCATAGAGCCCTTCCAGCACCGTGCCATCCTCGCGCATTACCCGGCCATAGGCGTCGGTGACGACCCCGCCATAGGTGCCGACATCGCCCGGCACGATTTCCGCTGCGTAAAATGGCCCCTGCTCGATGGTGCCAAGCGTCGCCGACGGGCTGTGATATTTGTCGCCCAGCCAATTGCTGTAGGCAAAGCTGCCGCGGCCGAATTCATCGTCCTTGCCGGCGCGCGCACCCTGGTTGAACCGGTCGACCGTCGCGCTCAGCACCGCCGCGTCAAGCTTGATCATCGGCGCCAGCTCGGCAATCGACCCGGCCCGCTTGAGATAGCCCGAATCATACCATTCCTGCGGCTTTTTCTGCCCCGCCATCAGATCGGCGAACATGTAGTTCTTCATGTACTGCTCATCGATGATCCACCAGCTGGGGATCGCCGGGACAGTCTGGTTGCGCTTCAGCTGGTTCTGGCAGAACTCCATATAGGAGCAGGCCTCGTTCATATAGCGCACCCCCGACTGGTCGATGACCAGCGAATGCGGCTTGCTGAAATTCATCTGTCCGCTGACCGCGCCGAGATTGAGGCCCTGGCCATCGTGATTGTCGCGGCCGGGCGGGATGCTGAACTGGTTGCCGACGCGCTCATTCATCTGGCCGGAGGCGGCGCCGATCGCCATCAGCTCGCGGATCATCTCGCCGGTATCGCCGGGGCTGGCCCCGGTCCATTTCGCCGAAGTTCCAGGGATGTATTTGTCGCGCATTTCCTGATTCTGCGAGAAACCGCCGGCGTTGACCAGCACACCCGAATGCCCGGCGATGCGCTTCTCACGGCCGTTCACTTCGACCACCACGCCCTTCACCGTGTTGCCATCAATGATGAAGTGCTTGACCGCATGTCCGGTGCGGATATCCACCCCGGCCTTCAGCGCCGCCTGCAACATCCGCCCCTGCAGCGCCGCACCGGATGTGAGCCACTCCTTGCCGGTCAGCTTGGCAAGCACAATCCGCAAGCCCACCTTGAGCAGGGTCAACTTGCCAGTCATCGACGATTTGATCGTGCCGATCTCGAAGCCTTCGCTGTGATAGGCGGGCACCGCCATGAAGTTGGGCCGCAGCTTCTTCTTCCATGGGCCCAGCTCGTTGGCATTGAACAGATCGGCAATGACGGTGCGGCCCGGGACCGAGCTGCCCTTCAGGAAATCATGATAGTCCGGCCATG
>JAHFPT010000203.1 GCA_023266625.1 Novosphingobium sp.
GAAGGCCTCCCCGGCAATCGCGCCATAGAGCACGGTGTTGCCGACGATGATGTTCTCGGTCGGCTCACGGGAGACATGCCCCGGCTGACGCACGATCACGCGCCCGCCCGAGAGGCCCTTTCCGACATAATCGTTGGCATCGCCAGTCAGGTCCAGTGTCACGCCATGAGCAAGGAAGGCACCGAAGCTTTGCCCGGCAACGCCTGTGAACGTCACATTGATCGTGTTGTCGGGCAGGCCGGCATGGCCATAGCGGCGGGCAACCTCGCCCGACAGCATCGCGCCGACCGTGCGGTTGACGTTCTTCACCTTGCGCTCGATCCGCACCGGCTCGCGCTTGTCCAGCGCATCGGCGCAGGCCGCGACCAGCTCCACATCCAGCGCCTTGGCGAGGCCGTGGCTCTGGGTCTCGGTCCAGTTGAGCGAGGGGCTGTCGCCCTGCGGAGCCTGATAGAGCAGCTTCGACAGATCGATGCCCTGCGCCTTCCAATGCGAAATCGCCAAGCGGGAATCGAGCCGATCGACCCGGCCGGTCATCTCGCCGACTGTGCGGAAGCCCATTGCCGCCATGATCGAACGCAGCTCTTCGGCGACGAAGAAGAAGTAGTTGATGACATGTTCGGGCTGGCCGGTGAAGCGCGCGCGCAGCACCGGGTCTTGCGTCGCGACGCCGACCGGGCAGGTGTTGAGATGGCACTTGCGCATCATGATGCAGCCCGCCGCGATCAGCGGGGCGGTGGCAAAGCCGAATTCGTCGGCCCCGAGCAGCGCGGCGATGGCAACGTCGCGACCGGTGCGCAACCCACCGTCTGTCTGCACCGCGATGCGGCTGCGCAGATTGTTGAGCAGCAGGGTCTGCTGGGTTTCGGCCAGGCCGATTTCCCAGGGTGAGCCTGCATGGGTCAAGGACGTCAGCGGCGAAGCGCCAGTACCGCCCTCGTAGCCCGAAATCGTCACATGATCGGCGCGCGCCTTGGAAACGCCCGCAGCCACCGTGCCGACGCCGACTTCCGAGACCAGCTTGACCGAAATCCGCGCGTAGGGATTGACGTTCTTGAGGTCGTGGATCAGCTGGGCGAGATCCTCGATCGAATAGATGTCGTGATGCGGCGGGGGCGAAATCAGACCGACCCCGGGCGTCGAATGGCGCACCTTGCCGATCACCTTATCGACCTTGTGACCAGGCAGCTGACCACCCTCGCCGGGCTTGGCGCCCTGGGCCATCTTGATCTGGATATCGTCCGAATTGACCAGATATTCTGCGGTCACGCCAAACCGCCCGGACGCCACCTGCTTGATCGCCGAGCGCATCGAATCGCCATTGGGCAGCGGCACGAAACGATCGACTTCCTCGCCGCCCTCGCCAGTGTTCGATTTGCCGCCGATGCGGTTCATCGCCATGGCAAGGGTAGTATGCGCCTCGCGGCTGATCGAGCCGAAGCTCATCGCGCCGGTGGCGAAGCGCTTGACGATTTCGCTGGCCGGTTCGACCTCGGAGATGTCGAGCATCTTGTCCGCCGGGCGCAGTTCCATCAGCCCGCGGATCGTCAGCATGCGCTGCGACTGGTCGTTGATCGTCGCCGCGAACTTCTTGTATTCCTCGGGCAGATTGCCGCGCACCGCATGTTGCAGCGAGGCAATGTTCTGCGCGGTCCAGGCATGCTCTTCGCCGCGCAGGCGCAACCCATACATGCCGCCGACATCGAGCATGTTGCGGTAAATTGGATTGTCGCCATAGGCGGCGGCGTGGCGGCGCACGGCTTCCTCGGCCACCTGGGCGAGGCCGACGCCTTCGATAGAGGTGGCGGTGCCGGTGAAAAAAGCATCGACGAAATCCGTGGCCAGGCCGACGGCGTCGAAAATCTGCGCACCGCAATAGGATTGATAGGTCGAGATGCCCATCTTGGACATGACCTTGAGAATGCCCTTGCCGACCGCCTTGATGTAGTTTTTCTGCACCTCATAGGCGGTGAGCGAGAGCTCCCTGCGCACGCGGAAATCTTCGATTGTCTCGAAGGCGACGTATGGATTGATCGCCTCCGCGCCAAAGCCCGCCAGCACGCAGAAATGGTGCACCTCACGCGCTTCGCCGGTCTCGACAACCAGCCCGGTCTGCATGCGCAGTCCCTGGCGGACGAGCTGGTGATGCACCGCCGCGGTCGCCAGCAGTGCCGGCATCGGCACCCGGTCCGGCCCCTGGCCGCGGTCCGACAGGATCAGGATGTTCTTATCGGCCAGCACTGCCTCGGTGGCAGCCAGCGTCATGTCCTTGAGCGCCCGCTCGAGCCCATCGGCACCCGATGCAACATCCCAGGTAATGTCGATCGTCTGGGTGCGGAAAGCCCCGTCCAGCGCGGCTTCGACCGAGCGGATCTTAGCGATATCCGCATTGGTGAGGATCGGCTGATCGACTTCAAGCCGCTTGTGGCTGCCTGCCTCATGGCCGAGCAGATTGGGGCGCGGGCCGATCATCGAGACCAGGCTCATCACCAGCTCCTCGCGGATCGGATCGATCGGCGGATTGGTGACCTGGGCGAAGTTCTGCTTGAAATAGTCGAAGAGCAGGCGGCTGCGGTTCGACAGCACGGCGATCGGCGTATCAGTGCCCATCGAGCCGAGCGGCTCGTCGGGCACTTGCGCCATCGGCTCAAGGAACTTCGAGATGTCTTCCTGGGTGTAACCAAACGCCTGCTGGCGATCCAGCAGGCTGGTTGTCTCCACCGCCAGCTGCGCCAGCTCGGGTTCGACAACTTCGAGATCCTTGAGCTTGTACTGCGCTGCCTCGAGCCATTCCTCATAGGGCTGTTCACCGGCGAGTTGGGCTTTCAGCTCCTCGTCTTCGATGATCCGGCCCTGCTCGAAATCGATCAGCAGCATGCGGCCCGGCTGGAGCCGCCACTTGCGAACGATATTGTCTTCCTTGATCGGCAGCACGCCCGATTCCGACGCCATCACCACCAGATCGTCGTCGGTGACCAGGAAGCGCGCAGGACGCAGCCCGTTGCGGTCAAGCGTCGCGCCGATCTGGCGGCCATCGGTAAAGGCGACGGCGGCGGGCCCGTCCCACGGCTCCATCAGTGCGGCATGGTATTCGTAGAAAGCCCGGCGCTTGGCATCCATCAGTGGATTGCCGGCCCAGGCCTCCGGGATCAACATCATCACTGCGTGAGCGAGGCTGTAGCCACCCGCCAGCAACAGCTCGAGCGCATTGTCGAGGCAGGCAGTGTCGGACTGGCCGTGCGGAATGATCGGCCACATCTTGTCGAGATCGGGGCCAAGCAGCTCCGATTCCATCGTGCGGCGGCGCGCGTTCATCCAGTTGACGTTGCCGCGCACCGTGTTGATCTCGCCGTTGTGGGCGATGAAACGGTAGGGGTGGGCGAGCTTCCAGCTGGGGAATGTGTTGGTCGAAAAGCGCTGGTGGACCAGGCCGAGCGCCGAGACGCAATCGGGATCGCGCAGATCGTCGAAGAAGCTGCCCACTTGCGTGGCCAGCAGCAGCCCCTTGTAGACCACGGTACGGCTCGAAAAGCTCGGCATGTAGAGCTCGGTGATGCCGGGCAGACCATGCTTTACCGCCAGCGCCGCCAGAGGGTTCTGCGTCTGCTTGCGGATCGCCAGCAGCTTGCGCTCGAAGGCATCCTGGTCTTCGCAATTCTCGCCGCGCGCGATGAAGCACTGACGGATAACCGGCATCTGCGCGATCACCGCCTTGCCCAGCCCATCGAGCGTTGTCGGCACATCGCGCCAGCCGATCAGTTGCTGGCCTTCCTTGGCGATGAAGCGCTCAAAAGCCTCGACAACGAAGTCCCGGCTCGCCTCATCCTGCGGCAGGAAGCACATGGCGACGGCATAGTCGCCCGGCTGCGGCAGGCTTAGCCCGTGCCCATCCGCCCATTTGCGGAACAGGCGGTCGGGTGTCTGGATAAGAATGCCGGCACCATCGCCGAGCAGCGGATCGGCACCCACCGCGCCGCGATGATCGAGGTTCTTGAGAATCTCCAGCGCCTGGACGACGATTGCGTGGCTTTTGCCACCCTTGATATGGGCGACAAAGCCCACACCGCAGGAGTCATGTTCGTTACGCGAATCGTAGAGGCCCTGGGGCTCCGGAAATCCCATCGATAATCCATCCTGCCGACACCGGACCACCGCTGGGTTTGCGGCATTCCGGCCATGAAACACGACTCACCTCGCCGCGAATGCAGCGAAATTTACGCGAACGACCGCCATGGCGGCAGGAAGAGGTTTTTGCAACCGCGAACAGGGGCACCGCACGCTGCCCCGGCCAAAAACGAGGCGGTGTCGCCCGGAATCTCGACGCTCGAGCGGGCAGCATGAAATCTGAATCATACTGCCCGCTCTATTTGTTTGTAATCGCATCGTTTTTTCGAAACCGGTTCCCGCTTTTTCGCGCGATGCTCTCGTCAGGCGGAGCCGCTCATCCGTTGCAGCGTGGCCAGTGCGCTGCGCAGCGCTGCTTCGGCTTCGGATGGGTCTTGTGCACTCGCCACATTGGCACCAGCCACCGGCGCACCCGCGCCAGGCGCATCGAAGCGGCGCAAAGGTGCGACACCCGCTGCAAACGTGGCAGCCGGAAGCGTCAGCAGCGAAGGTGCGACACTGACCAGTGCATCGTCGGCCTCGGGTGCCGCAGCTGGGGCTGGGGCCGGATCCACAAAGTCTGCGAGCGAAGCTGCCGCTTCGATCAGGCCGGTCGGCAGCGATCCGGCATGACGGCGCTGCTGCAGGGCAATGGCTAGCCGTTCGACCAGCTCGACTGGCGAAAGCTCGGCCAGTTCGCCCGACACGATTCGTTCGGCAGCGCTGCCTTGCGGCAGGGCCAGGCTGACGCGGGGCTCTGGTGCTGCGGAAAGCACCGGCATCAAGGCTTGCTCAGGCTCTGCGGCGAATTCCGCAGGCGCAGCGTCGAAGGGTCGGAATTGTGCAGGCTCGGCATCGAAATCCGGTACGCTGGCCATATCTGCAGGCACTTCAGGTGCCATGTCATCGCCAACGAAATTTCCAAACACCGGATCGGCTGCTTGCTGCAAAGAACCGAACTCCTGCCGCTCGGAAACGCCAGCTAACTGCGCGTCGATTGATTCTTCGGGCTCAAAGAAGGTCGTGATATCACGTGGCTGCACCGCGTCTCCGGGTTCCGCCAGGTCTGTTCCGACGGATACCGGCGCAGCCATATCGATTTGGGTAACATCGAAAATTGGCGGTGATCCGCCTCGCAAAGGGGCGGCGTCGAGACGAAAGCCGGGATGCGCTGCCTGCTCGACCGCCAGCGCCCAGAGGCGTCCGGAAGTGGCCCCTGCCGGCGCAGCTTGCGGCAGGGACTGCTGCGGCGGCACTTCGGCAAAGGCAGTGTCGACACGGGGTTTAGCTTTGCCGACAATCGTCGCCGCACTCCGGCGAGGCTGGCCTTCGACTGGCCTGGGCCGGGCGATGCGGCGGGCGATGATCGCACCGGCCGCGATACCGATCACGGCCATAGCCAGCGCCAGCAGGATCCGCGCGGTCATCCCCAGCGGCGGCGCTGTCATCGGAACGATAATTTCGAGATGGCTGGAAGTGACCAGCGATTCGATGAGCGAAGCTCTGACAGCAAGGCTGCCAAGTCCGAACAGCGCGCCGAACCATAGCGCCACAATTGCCGGAAACAGCGGATGACTACTAACTGGTGCCCTATTGCGCGCCTGAGTGCGGTTCTGCGTGCTCAAGATTGTAACCCCGTTGCTTGCGTTGCCAAGTCGCCCAGAATCACCGCGCCTGCACGGCCACCGGGGAACAGCGGAAGTGTTTCGCGGGTAACAGCTTTTGGTAAACGTCTTGATAATTTTGCACGTTGACTGCCCAGTCATGCCGGGTTTCTACATAGATTCGCGCAGTGGCGCGGCGGTGTTCCCAGACGCTATGCGCGTCGAGCAAACCTCCCAGTGCCGCTGCGCATGCCGCCGGGTCGTCGGGTGCGAACAGCGTGCCGGTGACGCCATCGGCAATCAGTTCGCGGTGACCTCCGACATCGGATGCCGCCACCAGTCTGCCCTGAGCCATGGCTTCCAGCGGCTTGAGCGGCGTCACCAGATCGGTTAGCCGGCTCTGCTTGCGCGGATAGGCCATAATGTCGCACAAGGCATAATAGCGCTCGACTTCGCTATGCGGCACGCGCCCGGCAAAGTGGATCGCCGCTGCCGCGCTCGACGCTGCGGCCTGGCGCTTGAGCGCATCCTCGCAGGGGCCGCCGCCGACCAGCAGCAGCCGGGCATCGGGGTGGTCTTGCATCAGCAGCGGCATCGCCGCGATCAGATCGTCGATCCCTTCATAATCGTAAAAGCTGCCGATGAAGCCGATCACCGGGCCCCAGGAATCGTTGGCGCCTAGCCCCAGTTCGGCGGCAAAGGCCGGATCGCGCGGGCTCGGGTCGCCGAACAGGCTGAGATCGACACCGTTGGGCGCAATCGCAATGCGCGCGGGATCGGTGCCGCGCGCAACCAGATCGTCTCGCAGCCCCTGGCAGATAGTCACCACGGCATTGGCACCGGCAACGACATGGTTCTCAAGCGTGCGGGTCAGCAGATATTTTGGCGAACCTGCCCAGCCAGTACCATTGCCGACCGCCGCATCCTCCCAGAAAGCGCGGATTTCATAGACCAGCGGCAAGCCAAGCTTGCGGGCGACGCGCAGCGCCGCCGCGCCGCACAATGCGGGCGAGTGGGCATGGAGAATATCGGGTTGCCATTTCTCGCAAACCCGCTCGATCGCCGAAGCCAGCAGGCCGATCTCGCGCCATTCCCTGAAGCCGGGCAGGCCTTCGGCCCTGTTGGAATTATGGGGGCCGGCGGTGCGATGGAATGTCAAACCGTCGATCTCTTCCGGATCGTCACGCTCAGCCTGGTGCCTGAGACCGGTTATACCGCGCACCACAAGGCCAGACGCCTGCTGCGCCTTCAGGATCGCGCGGGTCCGAAAGGTATAGCCGCTGTGGAGCGGCAGCGAATGATCGAGAATGTGGAGGATGCGGGTCATGGAACTATCCCGGGCATGGCGGCGCAGGGGGGTTGGAGAAATCGCGTTCGCTTCGCACTGGCTTCTAACCCAATAGGCTTAACGGCCCGTCAACCGCGTTGCGCTATGCATTCTGCCATGATCGACTATTTTGCGCTGGCGATTACCCATGGACTGCTCGCACTCGCTGCCTGGCGGCTGATGCTGCGCGCCGATCTCGATAGCGATCCGGCCGACGATGGCGGCGAGGCGCAAGCAGCGCCGGAAGCGAAGCCTACACTCCGTGCTTGACCTCGCCCTGACAGGATTCCTCGCCGGCTTAATGGCGCTTGGCCTGCGGCGCCCGTTCCTGTGGGTACTGGCCTATCTCTATGTCGATATCGTCAATCCTCAGAAAATCTCCTATTTTCTGCTCGCCTCGATTCCGGTGTCGCTGATCGTCTTCATCGCCGCCTTCGCCGGTTGGCTGGTCGCCGACAACAAGCAGGGCAATCGCTTCACTTTCCGGCAGGCGCTGCTGCTACTGCTGCTGATCTATTGCGGCTTGACGACAATGTCCGCCGATTTCCCGGATGCGGCGACAGCCAAGTGGGATTGGGTGTGGAAAGCGCTGTTCTTTGCGGCTTTCCTGCCATTGACTCTGCGCACGCGCCTCAGAATCGAGGCGGCCGCGCTGTTCATGATCTTGTCGGCGGGCGCAATCATCATTTCTGCCGGGATCAAGACCATCCTATCCGGAGGTGGCGGCTATGGCTCGTTGCAGTCCTTCGTTTCCGACAACACCGGGCTCTACGAAGGCAGCACGCTGTCGACGGTTGCAATTGCAATCATTCCGCTGATCGTCTGGCATGCCCGCCACGGCACCATCTTCCCGCGCGGCTGGAGGGTCAATCTGTTCGCCGCAGCGCTGATATTTGCTTGCCTGATGGTCCCGATCGGTACGCAGACCCGCACCGGATTGATCTGCATCGGATTGCTTGCAGTGCTGTCATTGCGCACGGTGAAGCGGCGGGTTCTCTATGTCTCGATGATCGCCGCAGCGGTAGTCATTGCCATTCCGTTCCTGCCCAAGAGCTATACCGAGCGAATGGGTACGATCGAAAATCACCAGGCCGACGAATCCGCATCGTTGCGCGTTGCGGTGTGGAAATGGACCTGGGAGTATGTTCAGGACCATCCCCTTGGTGGCGGCTTCGATTCCTATCGCGGCAACCACGTCCGCTATAACAAAATCGATACGGAAACCGCTGGCAACAACAGCAAGGTCGAAGCCACCCATATCGAGGACAAGGCCCGCGCCTTTCATTCGGCCTATTTCGAAATGCTCGGCGAGCAGGGCTGGCCAGGACTCTTCCTCTGGCTGTTGCTGCATGGCCTGGGTCTGATCCAGCTTGAAGGGTTGTGCAGGCGCCTTCGCCGCAGCAATCGACCGCACGATGTTTCGGATCTGGCGCTGGCCAATGCCTTGCAGCAGGGGCATGTGATCTATCTGTTCGGCGCGTTGTTCATCGGGATTGCTTACCAGCCGTTTATCTACATGCTTATCGGTTTGCAGATCGCGCTGGTGACGCAGGTGCGCCGCCGCGCCCTGCCGCCGCCGCGAGCGCCATTGCGCCCGGCCCTTCGCCCGCTGCATCCGGTCGCGCCCCGGGAAGCGTCATGATGACTGCTGGCGATGAGCCTCAGGTCACTCCGCGGCATCTCGATGCGCTGACCGGTATCCGCGGGATCGCCGCATGGATGGTTGTGCTCTATCACATCCGCCTGCCGCTAGCCGCCTTGCTGCCTGGCTGGACCATCGCCGTCT
>JAHFPT010000399.1 GCA_023266625.1 Novosphingobium sp.
CTATGCCCAGGACACTTTCCAGCAGACCGTCGACTTCGCCATCGATGCGATCGACAGGTTCGATCTGGTGGTGGGCGCCAGCTATTATGATGACAAGGCCTACACCCACGACCCCTTGCACCGCACGAGCTATGGGCCGGGGCTGGCAGTGCTCAGCGTCAGCCGCTTCGAGCTGAAGGCCAATGCTTTTGCCATCTATGCGGACGCAACCTACCAGCTCGGCGACCGGCTGACCCTTGGGCTCGGTGGCCGCTACAGCCAGGAAGAGAAGACCCTCAAGCTTGACCAGCTGGGCTCAGGTGCCTTTGCGCTGCTGGAGCGCAACGCCACCTTCAAGAAGTTTACCCCGCGCGCATCGCTCCGCTTTGAGCTGGCGCCGCGCACCAACCTCTATGCCAGCTATTCCCAGGGCTTCCGCAGCGGCAGCTTCCCCAACGCCGGGACCGCCGCCAGCATCGCCCAGATCGAACCCGAAGTGGTGGATGCCTACGAGATCGGCTTCAAGATCGCCCGCTCCATCTTCCGCTTCGACGTCGCGGCCTTCTATAACAATGACCGCAACCTCCACGTCTCCATCCTGGTGCCGGTGTGCATCGGCACTGCCTGCGGCGTACAAAGCCGCGTGGCCAATGCGCCCAAGGCCAGGTCCTACGGCGTGGACGCCCAGCTGAGCGTGACGCCGGTCGATCGATTGAACATCCAGGTGGGCGTGGCCTATCTGAACGCCCTCTACAAAGACTTCCCCAACGCCAGTGGAACCGGCGTCAACGCCACGAATGATCGCAACGTCACCAACCAGACCCAGGACTGGAGCGATCAGCAGATGGCCCGCGCGCCGACCTGGTCGGGCAATATCAGTCTCGATTATACTTTCCCGTTGGCGGCTGGCGATCTGCGGCTGGCGGGTAATATGGCCTATACCGACAGCTACGTGATCAACAACGCCTCGATCTACGGTCCGTTGGCACCGGCAGGCCTCGCCCGCCAGCAACGCTTCCGGCAGAAGGCCCATGCTCTGGTGAATCTGCAGGCGACCTGGACCGATTCCAGCGAACACTATTCGCTGGGCGTGTACGCCACCAACCTGACCGATGTCCAAACCCGGATCACCTACAGCGCCGGTGCGAATGGCGATTATGGCACACCGGGGACACCACGGCAGATCGGCGTGCGCGCTGGTTATCAGTTCTGAGCTTGATCCTGGGCCAGCCGGCGTTGGCCCAGGAACAGGCCACGGCCACCGCCTGGATCTCGATCAGGAAATGCAGATGCAGCAGGCCAGTTGACAGAAATCTTGGCGATAACAGCGGTGATCGAGCCGGAATCGAAATCGTGCAATATTGGACTGCACCCCATAGCTGAGACACTCTAATTGAGTCATACCAACCGTCGAATCCCCTGACTCGTCACCCCGGGCTTGACCCCACTGCTGTCCGGAATCTGTTGAAGCATGTTGTGTGCACGGCAGACAAAAGCGGGCTTTTGTGCCAATATCTTGTTGTCGAGACATAGATTTTGGAGCTCTGCCGTGCCGCATTTCCCTAGCGCGTTGAACCGACTTTTGGAACCCCTTGATGGTCGTGAGATGCGGCGGATTGTGGCGCATCATGATGGTGATCACGGAGTTGGGTCGGGACCACGCAGCTGGACCTGTGTCCGCCACTTGAAGGCCTTGCTGTTTGCACAGTTCAGCGGGCTTTCGAGCTTGCGCGAGCTGTGCGACGGGATGGCAGCGCAGCCTGGCGCGCTCTACCATCTGGGTTTGCGGCTGCCGCGCCGTTCGACGCTGTGCGATGCGCTTGGTCAGCGGCCATCAGCGGTTTTCCGGGATATTTGCGCGGGTTTGCTCGGTCAGGCGCAACGTGCGGTCCGGCGTGATGGGGCATCGCTGATCCAGCTGCTCGATGCCTCGCCGATCATGATCCGCGACCCGCGCTCGGCCTGGGCCGAGGCCGATCCGCACACGCGCGGGTTGAAGCTGCATATCGGTTTTGACCCGCGCAACAGCCTGCTCGACTGGGTCGATGTGACCTCGCCCAAGGTCAGCGACGTCAAGGCGGCGCGCGCGGTTCCCATCACCAGCGGTGCAACCTATGTCTATGATAAGGGGTATCTCGATTTTGGCTGGTGGCAGTCGATCCACGAGGCTGGTGCCTTTTTCGTCTCGCGGCTCAAGACCAACACAATGCGGCGCGATGTTGTCGCCAGCGATGGCCAGCTCGAAGCCGACATCCTTGCCGACAACCACCTCAGGATCGGCCACAAAGCCCCGCGCGGAAAGGCCAGAAATGCCCTCTATGACACGGATTTGCGGGAAGTTCGCGTCGCCCGCGAAGGCAAGGCCCCGCTCGTCCTCATCACCAACGATCTCACCCGCCCGGCCAGCGAAATCGCCGCCCTCTACAAAGAGCGCTGGCAAATCGAACTGCTGTTCAAGTGGATCAAGCAGAACCTCAAGATCAAACGCTTCCTCGGACGCAACGAAAATGCCGTCAAAACGCAAATCTACGTCGCCCTCATCGCCTTCATCCTGCTGCGCCTGTTCCGCAATGCCATCGCCCCGACCGCCAACCCAAAAGCACTCCTAACCCGCCTGAAAACCGCCCTTTTCGCGCCTTTCAGCCTCCGCAACCAAACCAAACCACCGCCGCATAGACCCCAAAAACACCACTCTTCACAGCAACTCGAACTGGCAATACCATGACGCAGCGAAAATTCCGGACAGCAGTGGGGCTTGACCCGGGGTCCCGCT
>JAHFPT010000400.1 GCA_023266625.1 Novosphingobium sp.
TATCGGGCCGTCGTCGGCGCTCGAGTCCTACCTTGTCGGCGAGAAAATCATCGCCGCCGCCAAGGCGACCAAAGCCGAGGCGATTCATCCCGGCTATGGCTTCCTCTCGGAAAACGCCGAGTTTGCCCAGAGCGTGATCGACGCGGGCCTGGTCTGGGTCGGCCCCAGCCCGCATTCGATCACAGCGATGGGCCTCAAGGATGCGGCCAAGAAGCTGATGGCGGCGGCGGGTGTGCGGGTTACGCCGGGTTATCTCGGCGAGAACCAGGACCCGGCGCATCTGGCCAAGGAAGCGAAAAAAGTCGGCTATCCCGTCCTTATCAAGGCGGTGGCGGGCGGGGGCGGCAAGGGGATGCGGCTGGTCGAGAAGGCGGCGGATTTCGCCGACAGCCTCGCCTCCTGCCAGCGCGAGGCCTCCGCTTCGTTCGGCAATGCGCATGTGCTGATCGAGAAATACGTGCCAAAGCCGCGCCATATCGAAGTGCAGGTGTTTGGCGACAGCCACGGCAATATGGTCCACCTGTTCGAGCGCGACTGCTCGCTGCAACGCCGCCACCAGAAAGTCATCGAGGAGGCCCCCGCGCCGGGCATGGATGCTGCAACCCGCGAGACCTTATGCTGCGCAGCAATCCGTGCAGCAAAGGCGGTCGACTATGTCGGCGCGGGCACGGTCGAATTCATCGCCGACGCTTCCGAAGGCCTGCGCGCGGATCGGATATGGTTCATGGAAATGAACACCCGGTTGCAGGTGGAGCATCCGGTGACCGAGGAGATTACCGGGGTCGATCTGGTCGAATGGCAGCTACTCGTGGCGAGCGGGGAGGCGTTGCCGAAGCGGCAGGATGAGCTGGCGATCAATGGCTGGGCGATGGAAGCGCGGCTTTATGCGGAGGATCCGGCGAAGGGGTTTTTGCCAAGTGTGGGTCGGCTGGAGCGCTGTTATTTTCCTGATGACTATGTCCGTATAGAGACTGGCGTCGAGCAGGGCTCCGAGATTAGCGCGTTTTATGATCCGATGATTGCGAAAGTCATCGTGCATTCCGATTGCAGGGACAATGCCGTAGCACTTCTGCGCCAAAAACTTGAAGGGTTGGCGGTGTGGCCAGTCAAGACAAATGCTGCATTCCTCTTTCGGGCACTTGGGCAAAGGCAATTCGGCGAAGGCGATGTAACAACCGGCTTTATTGCAGAAAATTTGGATGAGCTGGTTTTGGAAGACAAGCCGAACGAGGTAATGCTTAGGCAAGCTGCGCGGATGATGATTGAACGGGCTGCCAAAGGACATGCTGCCATACTGAAAGGTTTCAGACTCAATGCAGCGGCAAAACGTACAGTGCATGTCGAAGTCGACAATCAAGCCTACACTGTCGAAGCTGACAACGAGCCTTTTGAAGAGGTTTATGCATCGACCCTAGGTAGTGATGGCGCACTGGTGACGATGGAAGGCCAGACTTTTGGCGTCCTGCTCCGGCGGGGTAAGGGAGCGATGGGCGAGCCCACCTCCACCGGCACCATCCTCTCCCCCATGCCCGGCAGGATCATCGCCGTCGATGTCCGCAAGGGCGACACCGTCACCAAAGGCCAGAAACTGCTCACCCTCGAGGCGATGAAGATGGAGCACACGCTGACCGCGCCGTTCGATGGCGTGGTGGCGGAGCTGAATGCCGAGGCGGGGGCGCAGGTGCAGGTCGAGGCGGTGCTGGCGCGGATTGAGGCGATTGAGACTGATTAATACCAACCGCGGCTATTGCTAACCAAGCTTAGGAGTGTAATGAAACGCCATTGGAGCGATTCGATACCCCTTCCCAAAAGGGAAGGACATGGGGGTGGGCCTGCATCGGGAGAGGATGCGACAGTGGCTGTAACGGCCGCAAGCCCACCCTCATTTTTTCTTCGCCTGCCCCTCCCCGGGGGAAGGCAGGCTAGCACCTGATCTTTTTCGGCCCGCCCATGCCGATGACCTTGGCGAGATTATAATGCAGGCTCGCGACTGTCCGTTCCATGTAGGGATTGGGCTGCGCGCCGCGCCAATGGGCGTTTTTCATACCCTTCTGCACCGCCGACATATTGGCAAAGTCTTGCTGCAACACGGGCGGCCAGTCCTGTGGTTCGGTATATTCCCACGTCGTCTCGGGCGCTTCGCCCTCGGGATAGAGCTCGTAAACCGCGCCCTCGAAGATGCACATGCCGGGATCGTCGCCATAGGGGCGGGCCTGGTAGCAGAGCATGTTGTTGACCGCGTGGCCGATCTGCTGGTTGGGGAAGATCTGCCACGCGGTGCCGCTCCGGGCGGTGTGCTGGGGATCGATCAGGGGCCAGACCACGCCGCGCTCTTCGTCGATCCTGCGCGCAGTGGTCAGCCAGTATTTCGAGACTTCGGGCGCAGGCGTACCTTCGGGCAGCTCGTCCGCCAGACGGTTGGCGACGTCGACCAGTGTCCGGGTTGTGTTGGTATTGGCGTTTTCCCAGGTGAAGTTCTGCATTTCGGCGGTCGAAAGGCGCGGATCGCCGGTGCCAAGGCGCAGCTTGGCGGCATCCTCTTCCTGGCCCTTGGGCGCATCGTAGCCGATGTTGGAATGTTTGCCCTGATTGCGGCCCCAGCCGCGAAACTGGCCGAATTCCATGAATTAAGGATGCGTGCCAGGGACATGGTAGGTCTCGCAGAAGGCTTCCATCGCCACCTTCCAGTTGCATTCGAAAATGATCCATTTGCGCCATCGGCAGCGCATGCTTTCGAGTCTGAAGGGGTC
>JAHFPT010000204.1 GCA_023266625.1 Novosphingobium sp.
GCGCCATAGAGCACGGCAAGAATATCGGCCATCGACAGGCAGGAGCCGACATGGGAGGCCTTGGCCCGGTTGGTCATCCGCACGGCATGGGCGCGCAACCGCGCTGCCAGGGCGGTGGTGCTGAAATTGCCTGTGTTCTGGTCCATCATCTGGTCCATTTGCCCCTCCGCTGCCGACCTTACCAGCTTTTCCACGGGGCCTGACCGTCTGCCCAGAGTTCTTCCAGATAGGCGCGGTCGCGCAGCGTATCCATCGGCTGGAAAAAGCCGTCGTGACGATAGGCATGCAGCTCACCGTCGGCGGCAAGGCCTTGCAGCGGCTCCTGCTCCCAAATCGTCGCATCATTGCCGAGATAGCTGGCCACCTTGGGCGAGAGGACGAAGAAACCGCCATTGATATGGCTGCCATCGGCCTTGGGTTTTTCAGTAAAGCGGACCACCTGGTCGCCCTCCATCTCGAGTATGCCGAAGCGGCGAGGTGGCAGCATGGCGGAGACGGTGGCGAGTTTGCCGTGGTCCTGGTGGAAGCGGATACTCGCACCGATGTCGATATCCGAGACGCCGTCGCCATAGGTCAGGCAGAAGGCATCGTCGTCTCCTACCCGGTCGATGACCCGGGCCAGCCGTCCGCCGGTCATCGTCGCCTCGCCGGTATCGATCAGGGTGATGCGCCAGTTCTCGGCCTCATTGCGGTGGGTGGTCATCTTGGAATTGGCGGTATCGAAGGTGATATCGGACATATGCAACGTGTAGTTTGCGAAGAACTCCTTGATCATATGGCCTTTATAGCCAAGGCAGACGATGAAATCGTCGATGCCGTGGGCGCTGTACATCTTCATGATATGCCACAGGATCGGGCGACCGCCGATCTCGACCAGCGGCTTGGGGCGGCTCGTGGTTTCCTCGCTCAGGCGGGTGCCGAGGCCTCCGGCCAGAATGATGGCTTTCATATGCGTCTGTCCCCTGTGTCGGAGAATGACTAGGTACGCATGGTTAACAAAGGACTAATTCGCAGCGGGAAACCCGCAATCCGCACCATCGCTGCTTCCTCTCCCGGTGAAAACCGTTGCGCTGGACTTCTGCCCGTATCATGTTCCGAGTCAACGTCAGCACGGGCCAACACGGCAACAGGGGGTCAGCAACTGGCCCCGGGAGAGAGCAGGATGGAAGAGGAAGCGCCGCTCGATCCTGATCGGCCGATCATCGACCCACATTTGCATTTATGGGAGATCTTCGCCGATCCGCTGGGATTGCGCGCGGCCCAGCGCTTCCTGCTGCATGAGGCGGCGGCGATGATCGCGGCCAGCGGGCACAATATTACCCATACGGTGTTTCTTGAATGCCACACCATGTACCGCGCCGAGGGGCCGGTGGAGCTGCGTCCGGTTGGCGAGACCGAATTTGCGGCTGGCCAGGCAGCGATCAGCGCCAGCGGCAATTATGGCCCGGCGCGGATCGCGCATCGCATTGTCGGCACTGCGAATTTGTTGCTCGGCGACAAGGTTGCGCCGGTTCTGGAGGCGCATGTTGCGGTGGCACCGCAGCGGTTTCGCGGTATCCGCATGGGTGTCGCCTACAGCGTTGCGCGCATGTTCGGCATGGCAGCCAATGCGACACCTATGCGCCACATGACGCGACCAGAGTTCCGCGAAGGCGCACGAATCCTCGCAAAAATGGGCCTCAGCCTCGATGTCTGGTGCTTCCACACCCAACTGGCCGAGCTGATCGAATTCGCAGACAGCCTGCCCGAACTCGCCATTGTGCTCGACCACATCGGCACGCCCGAGAGCATGGGCGCCTATGCCGGGCGCGCGGCAGTGGCGCGGAGCGAATGGGCACCGCTGATCGCCGAACTGGCGAAGCGGCCCAATGTGACGATCAAGCTTGGCGGACTGGGCATGGATATTTCAGGCGGCATCGGCAGTGTCTCGCGTGGGCAATCATCGCAGCAGCTGGCGGCGCAGTGGCGGCCATACCTCGAAACCTGCATCGAAGCCTTCACCCCCTCGCGCGCCATGTTCGAAAGCAACTTCCCGCCGGACAATGCCGCAGGCAGCTATGGCGCGACCTGGAATGCGTTCAAGCGCATCGCAGCGGGCTGTTCGGAAGAGGAGAAGGATGCGCTGTTCAGTGGGACTGCGGCGCGGGTCTATGGGATCGATCTGGATGGTTAGGGGGACGGCATGAAGGTCACGGTCAATCGTGCGCTGTGCGACGGCAATGGCAATTGCGCCGCCGCCGCGCCGGAGCTGTTCGCGCTCGACGACAATGACGAGCTCGTGATTTTACAGGAGAACTTCGGCGGGGAACTGCGCGCCAGGGCCGAGGCTGCGGTGTGTTCATGCCCGAAGAATGCGCTCAGCCTGGAGGACTAGCTGTGGCTTTGATTTCCCGGCTTGAAGCGGAAAGCAATATCCGCCGACTGGTCAGCCTCTATTGCGACGCGGTAAACCGCCGCGATGCCGATGCCGCTGGGCTGCTGTTCGCGCCCGATTGCAGCATTACAATCGCCGATGGACCTGAGCGCATCGGCCGCGATGTCCAGATCGAAGGCATGCGCCAGACCTTCACCGCCTTCGATTTCCTGCGCCAGCAATGCGATGTGGGGCTGATCGATGTTGCCGGAGACCGGGCCAAGGCGCGCCTTTCGGTATTCGAAGCGGCTCACCGCACCGGCGAGGACAGTGTGTCGCTGATCTTCGGCTTCTATGAGGATGAATATGCGCGCCTTGCCGAGGGCTGGCGCTTTTGGCGGCGGCGCTACACGATGCAGTTTCGCAGCCGGATGGAAGTCTCGAAACTGCAATTGGCGGAAGGGATGGGGCTGGGCTTTGAATTCGCGCCCTAATCGACAATTTTGCGCGCAATCAAATCGTCCAGGCGTTCGCGCGGCAATCCCAGAATTTCGCGATAGACATAGTCATTATGCTCACCCAGCAGCGGCGCGCCGCGTTCGACTTTGGCCATGTCGGGGTGCATCCGCCACGGCGGGCCGATGATCGGGCGGGTGCCGGTCTTGTGGTCGGAGACCATCCGGTAGCCCTGGCGGCCCCAGAGATAGGCGTCCGAGCACAGATCGAGCGAGCTCTGGCTGCGGAAGGCGGGGACCCCGGCGCTGCGCAGCCTATCGGCGAGATGGCTGGCGTCCTGCGCGAAGCATAAAGTGTTCAGCGCCTCGTCGAGCGCGTGACGGTTCTCGAGCCGCAGGCTGAGGCTGGCATAACGCGGATCGGCGGCCAGCGCATCGGCCTCCAGAATTTTGCCCAGCGCCTGCCATTCGCCCTCGTCGGCAACGGCGATGCTGATCCATTCCCCATCGGCACAAGTATAGGCCCCATGCGGGCACATCTCGGGGTGAAAATTGCCGTCAGGCTGCGGCACCTCGCCGGTGACGCTATAGGCGAACAGACTATCCCCGACGAGGCTGGTCATGGCCTCCACTGCGGAAAGATCGATGAACTGGCCTTCGCCGGTGTTCTCGCGGTGGTGGAGTGCGGCGATGCAGGCCAGCGCCGCCGTGGCACCTACGGTCGAATCGCCATAGCGCATGTTCATGCCCCTTGGTGTCTCGCCCTCATGCCCGACGAGGAAGCCCAGGCCTGAAAGTGCAGCGAAGCAGGGAGCATAGCCGGTCTGATAGCCTAGCGGACCTTCGTTGCCCCACATCTTGATCGAACACTGGATGACGTCGGGCTTGATCTTCTTGAGGTCTTCGTAGCCGAGGTGAGAGCGCTCCATCGCACCTGGGCGGATATTGTCGATGACGATGTCCGTCTTGGCGACCATCTGGCGCACTAGCTCCAGTCCCTCATCGGTCTTCATGTTGACCTGGATCGAGAGCACTTCCTGGTTGATCGAGAGGAAGTAGGGCGCAGAGTTGATATCGACCCCGCCATAGGCGCGCATCTCGTCGATATTGCTGGCGCTTTCGACCTTGATCACTTCGGCACCCAATGCGGCGAGATACTTGCCGGTGTAAGGCCCGGCCCAGACCTTGGTTATTTCGAGGACACGGATACCGGCGAGTGGCCCGCCGCGGTCAGGCTGGGGCATGGCGTGGCTCCATTGCAATTGCTTGAGACCTCTTGCCCCTCCCCCTTGAGGGGGAGGCTGGGTGGGGGTGTACTGCCGCCGGCGTGGACGCTTGGCCTGTCGGCCTCGCTCCCCCACCCCCGACCCCTCCCCGCCGGGGAGGGGAGGAACGGGTGCCTGGATGAAATGCCATCACACCCCTCCCAATTCAGCATCATACGCACCCAGCGCGGGAGCAGGGCTGGCAATCCGCACCGGCGAGGCGCTGAGTTTATAGGGCACGGTCGGATATGCCACGCTGCCAAAGACAGGATGGGCCACCTCCTGAAAGAACCCCCGATGGACAAATTGTTCGTTCATCGGAATGTCCGCCGCCGTATTCACCGGAACCATCGCCAGGCCGAGCTTTTGCGCGGCTTCGGTGATCGGAAGTTTTTCTTGGCTTGCGATCCATGGCCGGATTTTCTCGCGGAAATCGTCCACCCTCTCGCGTGTGCAGTGGAATTCCAGCCAGTCGGTCGGGAACTCCTTCGCCCAGGCCGGGTCGCCCATCAGCGTGCACAGCCCCTGCCAGTGGAGCTGCGTGGTCATGAACAGATAGAGGTGGCCATCCTTGCAGGCGAAGGATGTGGAAGGACCGCCCATGTCATAGGCGGTGCGTTCCGGCCCCGGTTCGGCCTCGCCAGCCAGCATCCGGTCGAGCACGCAGTCGATGCGGTTCACCTGCACTTCAACCTCGGAAATATCGATGAATTGCCCGCCGCTCTTTTCCTTGGGCACACCCCGCTGGCGGTGGAGCGAGGCGAGCACGCAAATTGCGGCGTCGATTCCCGACTCATAGTCCGGCAGGAAACGCCCAGCGCCTTTCAGCGGCGGCTTGTCGGGCGCGGCTTCGCTGGGGGAGTGATAGGCCCAGCCGCCCGCATTGATCACATTGATTGGCCGCGCTTTCTGCCACTCTGGCGGTGCGCCCTGACCAAAGGGGGTGACGATGCAATGGACGAGCTTGGGGTGGGCAGCGGCGACGGCGGTTGACGTAAGCGAATGCTCTGTGCCCCAGGCCTCGTCGTGATCGTCGATCAATGCATTGGCGCGGGCGAGGAGCTTGTCGAGCGTGGCGCGGCCGGCGGGATTGGCCAGGTCCAGCACCAGCGATTTCTTGTTGGTGTTCAGGTAGCCGAACAGCGTGCTTTCGCCCCCTATGTCATCGGCGCGGAACGGCCCCATATGCCGCGTCGGCGCGCCTCCGACCCGCTCGATCTTGATTACCTCTGCGCCGAAATCGGCGAGCAGCTTGCCGGCATATTCGCCCGCCGGACGCTCGGCCACTTCGATGATGGTGATGCCGGAAAGCGCTCCAGGTGTGGTGACCCCAGTCATTTGCGCTTCCTTCCCGGCAGCATCGATTCGACCCAGTTCGACGAAGGATAGTGCGGCGGACACGCGGTTGCAGCATCCAATTGCGCCAATTCGTCGTCAGTGAGCGAAATCTCCGTCGCGCCAAGATTATCGGCAAGCTGGAGCGGTTTGGTCGCGCCGAGCAGCACCGTATCGACGCCCTCGCGGTCGAAACGCAGCCAGTCGCTCTGGCCGAAGCGGTTGTCGCCCCTCGCCATGAGGGTGGCGCGCATTGTGCTCTTTCCCAGTATCAGGCTTTTTGTGTGGCCCGGTTGTTGAGGAAAATGGGGGGAGGGCAAGTGGGGTGGCTCTGATTACTCAACCCGCCCCCGCCACTGTCTCCAGCCCCAGATGCTCCACAAACGGATCGAAATCCCGGTCGCTGAACAGCAGCGGTATCCCATCGGCAATGCAGCGCGTGGCGATGAGTGTGTCGATTGTCTTGCGCACTGTTATGCCAAGTGCGCGCAATTTGCGGAAGTGGCGGGCGACCTGGATGGCAATTATGCGGTCGGAGATCTGGATTTGATCCGCCACCGACAGCAGCCGCAAGACCTGGTCGAATTCCGCCTGAGAGCCGGTGCCTTGCAGAACCTCGGTCAGGATCAAATCGCCGACAAGGAAGCGGCCTTCTTCGATATGCTCCGCGAGATAGTCGGACTCGGGAGTGGCCTTGCCGTTGAAAAAGTCGATCCAGACGCTTGAATCGACGAGAAACATCAATCCCGCCGCATCGCGTCGAGATCGCCCGTCCACGCCACTTTGCCGCGCAAGGACTTAAGCTCAGACAATGCCTGCTGCCGGATCAAGGCCCGAAGTCCCTGCTCAACCGCAGCCCTCTTGCTCGGCGCGCCGCTGGCGGCCATCGCCTCGGCGATCAATCTATCATCGATAACGATGTTGGTTCGCACGATGTGTACTCCTTCATGACAGAAATACACATAGGGCGAAACCATTCAAAAGGCAATTAGCCCCGCTGCAACTGCTTCCAGTCCGGCACCAGCGGCGCCATTGCCATGAACTTGTCATAGGCCCGGTTGAAATTGCGCACGCGGATTTCCTGATAATTCCCCAGCGTCAGCCCGTGCTTGGCGCTTGCCTCCAACCCTTCCTGCTGCAGGATGAGATTGTCGGTATCCTGATCGAGGATGCCGCCGAAACCCTCGTCCATGCCTTCGGCTTCCTTGAACGACTGGCCATGCGTCAGATGCACCGGGTCGGCAGCCTCGGGCACGCTGCCGTCGAGCGGTTTGGGCCGCATGAACAGCACTTCGTAAATGCTCTCGCGGTGGTTGCGGGGCGAGGGCCGGAAGCGGTAGACCATTGGCAGCGAGATGCCGGGGAACAGGAAGCAATTGGGGAAGATGCCATAGCTGAAGCAATCGAGGATCTCTGAATCCGACACGTGATCGAGCTTGGTATTGGCCGCCGCCTCAAATCCGGCGCGGAACATGTCGGCCATCATCTGGCGGGCGTTTTCGCCTTCGGGAACCATCGGCTTTTCGGCGACGATCGAGCTGTCACCGACGGTGAACATGTCGAGCACGTCCTGCTCGCTATACTTCCCCTCATGCACCGGGCTGACCACACCGAGCGAGGAGATGAAGCGGTCGACGTGCTCGCCATAGACATCGTATTGCGTGTTGACGTCGGCATTGGTCGGCGAGACCTGCGGGTGGGTGTCGGGGACGTGATAGGCCTCCATGAAGGCCTCGATATTGAGTTTCCAGTTGCAGGGGATCGGCTTGGAAACATGGCAGGCGACATAGCGGTCTTCGAGCTTCCACGCCTCGATATGCGCCAGTGCCTCGGGGCCGATATAGTCGCGCAAGGAAGGTGCGTCCTGGTCCATGTTGATCCAGACGAAGCCGGCCAGCAGTTCCACCCGCGCTTCGGGAAGCGTCAGATTCTCCTCGGGCGCATGCGGAAAGTCCCAGGCGCAGTTGCGGTGCTTGAAACTGCCATCGACATTCCAGCTCCAGCCGTGGAAGCTGCACTTGAACTCCGAAGCGCAGCCCTCGGTGCCGCTCGCGCGCAGCTTGGTGCCGCGGTGGAGGCAGGCGTTGTAGTAAGCGCGGATGTCATTCTCGGCGACGCGGGTGATGATGAAGCTGTAGGAGCCGATCTCGTAGACGTGATAGTCGCCGACATTGGGAATATGTTCTTCGCGGCAGGCCCATTGCCAGGTGCGGGTCCACAGCCGCTTGAATTCCTCCTCCTGGTAGGCGGGATCGATATAGCGCTGCGTATCGATATCCTCGCTGCCCAGATATTCGTATGACTCGCTGGCGACCCAGCCGGGTGCCTTGACCCTGTCGCGGGCGATGATGTCTTGCGTGCTCTGGGCGGGGTGCCTGGCTTTACCTGGTTCGTTATTGGGCTCCGGGTTCAGCTTGCCAGTTTCGACGTTCATGCTGCGGCTCCGATTAGCTGGCTCTCAGTGGCTTTGGGGTCGGCTTTTGCCGAGAGGGCGGGGGAGAGCGAATGGATGGCACCGTCCTTCATCACCATGGCGATGCGGGCGGGGTCAGCGAGTATGGCCACATTGGCGAGGACATCGCCATTGACCAGGATCAAATCGGCGAGTTGCCCGGCGGCGAGGGTGCCGAGATCGCCCGCCCCGGTTTCGTTGGCGCCACGCATCGCGAGGCCACCGTTGCGGGTGGCGCAGATCAGGGCGTCGGCGGCGCTATAGCCGTAATATTTCATGAAATGGGCGATGTCATTGGCCTGGGTGCCTTGCGGGCTCCAGGCAAAGCCGTAGTCGCCGCCGATCAAGTGGCGGACACCGCGCTTGCGCAGTTCGGTATGGGTCTTGATCGATTCCTCGATCAGCGCCTGAATGCCCATGTAACCGGCGATCTCCGGGGTGATCCCGAAAGCCGAAGCGCGGCCACCAGCCAGCGCATCGAACAGATCGATGGTCGGCACGACGAAAATGCGGTCCCTGGCTTCTTCCATCATGTCGAGCAGTTCCTCGTCGGAATGCTCGCAGTGGAACAGGCCATCGACGTGCGCGCGGATGCAATATTTCGAGCCGTCGATCGAGCGGGTGTGGGCGTTGATCTTGCGGCCATAGGCATGGGCCGTGTCCGCCGCCTTGACCTCCTCGAAGGTCATCGGCGTGGTGTAAGAAGGTGTGCTGGGATAAAATGGATCGCCCGAGACATCGAGCTTGATGTTGTCTATTCCCTCGCGGCAATGAATACGCACCGCTTCGCGCATTTCGTCCGGGCCGTTGATCAGGGTCGAGGGGCCAATCCGCGGATTATGCTCCTTGCTCTCGTCGCCCATCGCCCCGGTGACGCTGAGCTCAAGACCGCCGGCG
>JAHFPT010000205.1 GCA_023266625.1 Novosphingobium sp.
GCGCTCAGCCAGGCAATCCGCATCGCCACCATCGGCGAGATCGATCAGAACGCAGCAAAATTTTCGCTCAGCGACCGGCAGGTCGCGATCCGTGTGCGCCTGCCCGAGGAAGCCCGGCGTGATCTGGCCAATATCGCCAATCTGCCGGTTCCGACTGCCAATGGGGGCTCCGTGCCACTGTCGCGCGTTGCCGAAATCAGTTTCGGCTCCGGGCCGACCTCGATCCAGCGCTACAACCAGCAGCACCGCGTTTTTGTCGGTGCCGATCTGGCACCCGGTGTCGTCAAGGGAACTGCGGATGCAGTGATCAACGCATTGCCGGTGATGAAAAACCTGCCGCGCGGGATCAGCAACGCGCCGTTCGGTCAGGACCAGTGGCAGAAGGACATGATCAGCGCCTTCAGCTTAGCCCTGCCGTCGGGCGTGCTGCTGGTGTTTGCCGTGCTGGTGCTGCTCTATCACCGGGTGATCTCGCCGCTGGTCAATATGGGTTCGCTGTTCCTTGCCCCGCTGGGCGGATTTCTGATGCTGGTATTCACCGGGCAGACGCTGTCGATGCCGGTCTATATCGGGATACTGATGCTGTTTGGCATCGTCGCCAAGAATTCAATCCTGCTGATCGACTTCTCCATCGAGGAAATGGCCCGGGGTGTGCCCAAATTCGATGCGATCATCGAAGCCGGGCACAAGCGCGCCCAGCCGATCGTGATGACGACGGTGGCGATGACTGCCGGCATGTTGCCCACTGCGCTCTCGCTCGGCACCGACGGTGCCTGGCGCGCGCCGATGGGTACCGTGGTGATCGGCGGGCTGATCATGTCCACCGCGCTGACCCTGCTGATCGTGCCGGCTGCCTTCAGCCTCGCCGATGGCATCGAAAAACGGATCGGGCCCAAACTGCGCCGTTCGCTGCTGACCTACGAGCCCGAACATGGCGTGGCTGCGAACTATCCTGCCGGGTCCGGCCCGGAGGCCCTGCCCGCCGAGTGAGCGGCATGCGCACCCTCCAGCCGGTGATAGTACCCGACCGCACCAGACGCATGCGGATCATCGCCACCGGTCTGCTGCTGGCCATGGCCGCTGCATTCCTGCTGCTGCGCCGTTTCGCGGGAGCGTATCCGGAACACTCCCAGCTTTGGGGCTATGCCCTCGCCTTCACCGAAGCGGCGATGGTCGGCGGGCTGGCCGACTGGTTCGCGGTGACCGCTCTGTTCCGCCATCCGCTTGGCATTCCGATTCCGCACACCGCGATCATCCCGGAAAACAAGGACCGCATCGCCGCGACCATGGCCGCCTTCCTGCGCGACAATTTCCTCACCCCGGTGGTCATCGCCCGGCGCATGCATGGCTACAATATCGCGGCGGCGACCGGCAGCTATCTCGCCGATCCCGGACAGGGCGGGCAATCGCGGCTGCGCGCCGGGGCGGCCAATCTGCTGGGCGACATGCTCGAATCACTCGATCCGGAGCAGCTCGGCACCCTGGTCAAGGCGGGCTTGCGCGGCCAGCTGGAACGGATCGATCTTGCCCCGCTGCTCGGTCAGCTGCTGGCTGCCGCGATTGCCGACCGGCGGCATCTGCCGATGCTGGAAGGGCTAATCCGCCGCGCGGCGCTGACCATCGAGGACAATGAGTCGCTGGTCCGCGCGATCATCCACCGCCAGGCCAACACGCTGCTGCGCTGGACCGGGCTCGACGAAAAGCTCGCCAACACCGCGCTCGACGGGCTCTACCGGCTGCTCGCCGAAACGCTGGTCGATCCCAATCACCCGCTGCGCGCCAAGGTGGAAGAGGGGCTCGAACAGCTGGCGGGCGATTTGCTGCACGATCCGCAGATGCAGGAGCGCGTCAGGGCTTTCAAGGCGGAGGTGCTGGCGAACCCGGTGATGGCGCGCTGGTTCGATGGTTTCTGGGAGCGGCTGCGCGGGGCAATGCTGCGCGCCGCGCGCTATCCGCAAGGGGCGCTGTCAGGCGGGTTGGGCGCGAGCATCGGCGAGTTCGGCAGCGCGCTCAAGACTGATGCCCGGCTGCAACTGCTGGTCAACCGCTTTGCCCGCCGCACCGTGGTCGGCATCGCCACCCGCTATGGCGAAGAGATTGTCCGCCTGGTTTCGGAAACCGTGCGGCGCTGGGATGCGCGGACCGTGACCGACCGGATCGAGGCAGCGGTTGGCCGCGATCTGCAATTCATCCGGCTCAACGGGACTTTGGTGGGCGGCATGGTCGGGCTGGTGCTGCATGCGGTGAATGGCTTGATTTAGCGGCGCGCTATTCCAGCCAGGGATTGCCCGAATGGGTCATGCCCAGCGCCGCATAGGATGCATCCGCCTGCCCGCGCCGGGTTTCGACAAAACCGGCAGTGGCCAGAAAATCGCCGGCGACCGGCTGCGAACAGGACCACTCGCGGATGCAGATACGGCTCTTGATCAGCCATTTCCCATCCTCGCGCACCAGGCGGTCGGCATAGCGCCCACCCAGCTGGTTGAGCGTCTCGACGCCATCCTTAGGCGGGTACATCAGCGTGGCGATGAAATAAGTCTCCGCCCCGGCCTCGTCCCCATTCACCCGGATCAGCGACTGGCCGAGCTGGTGGCTGACCAGGGTAGTGGTCTCCAGCGCTTCGCCGACGGTCTCGATCGAAAACGGCTTGCCCGGCATCTTGCGCGGGCCATGATCGTCCCAGCTGTCGTCTGAGTAGGTGGAAGCCATCTCCACCTCATCGCCCCGGTCGCAGCCGTGGCAATAGGAGGCGAGCAGCTGGCGGATGTCGTGGTGGTCGAGCAGTTCCTGCAGGCGTGGATGGTCCATAGAGCCTCTTCCCTGTTGTGGTGTTTGCGGGGAGGCTATGGGAATGGCGGGGGAAGGGGAAGAGCGAATGGCAGAATATGGGAATTGACTCGAGGGTTTCTTGCCTGTCACACTCTAGTTCGGCGAGGCGATAGGCCCTTAGTTGAAGGAGCCGGGTGCAGTGAAATTTGCCTTAGCCAGCTTGGCAGCGTTGCTCATCAGCGATCCGGTTCTGGCCGGGACGCCCGTGACCAATACCACTCCAAACATATTACAACCGACAGGGCCTTGGCACGTCAACAATACGGAAGCCGAATGCCAATTGATGCGCGAATTTGGCACTCCAACAAAAGGCCTGACCCTCTTTCTCGCACAGGGTGCCGGGCCGGACAAATATGATGCCGTCTTTGCAGGAACAGCCATACCAAGACTTGCCAAGCAACTTCAGCTCGAAATACGCCTGATGCCCCAAGCCCAATTGCAGGCAGTCGCAGGTGATTCAGCAGAGATTCCCAATCATGGGGGGCGGTTTGTGCGTTGGTTCAATGGAAACTCTACTATACTTGACAGCCTTCTGCCAAGCCAACTAATGACACTTTCGGGCAATGGACGTCCGATCATCACACTTGACCTAAGAGGCGCGAAGGCCGCAGTAGCTGCTTTGCGGACTTGCCATGACAGACTTCTACAGAGCTGGGGTATTAATACTGAGGCTTCGAAAAACCTGATACGCTTGCCAAAACCCGATATTGTTCAGGGTGGTGGAAACCCCGGGGTAGTAACTATGCTTTTATTCAGAGCGCCTCTGGGGGCCTCAAAACCGGAATTGAGACGTGCTGCTCTCGAGCAACTACCCGCGATTCCTCGAGGCACTTGGGTATCGCGGGAGGACTACCCTAGTGAAGCAGTACTCAACGAAATCAGCGGAACGGCGACAATGGTTCTATCCGTTAATGCGGCGGGAAGGGTTGAAAACTGCCGAGTTGTTGTAAGTACCAAATTCGAGCCGCTTGATCAGGCTTCCTGCAAGGCCCTTCGCGAACGCGCGAAATACACGCCAGCACTTTCAGCCAGCGGCGAGGCGGTATCGTCGACAGTCATAGAAAGGATCCGCTGGGAGTTTCCTTAGTGCCATACCTCAAGCTTCCCCGTCAACTCCGGCACCGCGCTGAACAAATCCGCGACCAGTCCGATATCCGCCACCTGGAAGATCGGCGTGTCTTCGTCCTTGTTGATCGCGATGATGACTTTCGAATCCTTCATCACCGCCAGATGCCGGATCGCGCCGTTCAATCCGCAGCCAGCAGCGCCAGCGCCTCCGTCACACTGACAATCCTTATCTCTCCCACATTCCGCACACCAAGCAGCGGCTTGTCGCCGGTCACGATCAAGTCCGCTTTAGCTGCCAGCGCAGTGGCAATCACCCAATCGTCATCAGGATCAGGCGCAACACGCTGTGGCAGCGGGGTACAATCGACCATTTCCGCTAGCAGCGCATAGCCTGCAACCAGTGAGTCGGGTGTCTGGCCAACTCCCTCGAGCTTCGGACCAAATTTCGACCGGAGCAGAGTGATACCCAACTCGCTAAGCAGGGCCTGGCTGGTGAAAAGTTGAATGCTCCGCGTTCGGCCCAGCGCCAGAAGCTCTCGGGGCCTGCCACCCCACAACAAACCCGAGACAACGACATTAGTGTCGAGGACAATCCGCTTCACGCCGCCTTGTCTTTGCGGCGTTCAGATCGCATCGCACGAATTTCTTCGGCGACCTCCTCTGGCGTCATTGGTGGCGGTTCGGGGATCGCCTGCATGCGTTCCATATTCTCGAATAAGCGATCAACTGCTGCTTTGCGCAACTCTTCGCGGAGCAGCCTCTCAATGGCATCGGGCACCAGCAATCCGGCCTCTTGGGCCTCCTTCGCCAGCGTATCAGGCAGGTCGAATGCAATCTTGGTCATGCGCTTCCATTAGACGATTTAACGTCATCGGTCCATATGCGACAAAAAAGGCGGCCATTGCTGACCGCCCCCTTGGTTAACTGAACCGCAAATGCATTCTCAAAGCTTCCCCGTCAGCTCCGGAACCGCGCTAAACAAATCCGCCACCAGGCCGATGTCCGCGACCTGGAAGATCGGCGCGTCTTCGTCCTTGTTGATGGCCACGATGACCTTGGAGTCCTTCATCCCTGCCAGATGCTGGATCGCGCCGGAGATGCCGATGGCGACATAGACTTGCGGCGCGACGATCTTGCCGGTCTGGCCGACCTGATAGTCGTTGGGCACATAGCCTGCATCGACCGCTGCGCGGCTGGCGCCGACGGCGGCGCCGAGCTTGTCGGCGAGCGGGAAGATGACCTGCTCGAAGGTCGCCGCATCCTTCAAGGCGCGGCCGCCCGAGACGATCACCTTGGCGCTGGTCAGCTCGGGACGCTCGAGCTTGGCGATCTCGGCACCGGCGAAGGAGGAAATCCCCGCATCGCCCGCTCCCGATACCGCCTCGATGCTGGCCGAACCGCCGCTGGCTTCCGCCTTGGCGAAGGCAGTGCCGCGCACTGTGATCACCAGTTTGGCGTCGGAGCTCTCGACCGTGGCAATGGCGTTGCCGGCGTAGGTCGGCCGGGAGAAGGTCTTGGGGCCATCGACCGTGAGAATGTCCGACAGCTGCATGACATCGAGGCTGGCGGCAACGCGCGGGGCGATGTTCTTGCCATGCGCGGTGGCGGGGAACAGCACGGCATCATAGCCTGCCATCAGGCCGCTCACCAAGGCCGCGACGTTTTCTGCGAGCTGCGCAGCATAGGCGGCATCGTCGGCTTTCAGCACCTTGGCGACACCGGCGATCTTCGCTGCTGCATCGGCGGCTGCGCCGCAGCCGGCCCCTGCGACCAGCACATGGACTTCGCCGAGCTTGGACCCGGCAGTGACGACAGCCAGCGTCGCATCCTTGAGCGAGGCATTGTCGTGTTCGGCATAGACAAGGACGCTCATTCGGCGACTCCCAGTTCCTTGAGTTTGGCGACCAGTGCATCGACATCGGCGACCTTGATCCCGGCGCTGCGCACTGGTGGTTCGACGACTTTCAGCGTCTTGAGCCGGGGCGTGGTATCGACGCCGTAATCGGCGGGCGTCTTGTTATCCATCGGCTTGCTTTTGGCCTTCATGATGTTCGGCAGCGAGGCATAGCGCGGCTCGTTGAGCCGCAGATCGGTGGTGACAATCGCGGGCATTTTCAGCTTGACCGTTTCCAGCCCGCCATCGACTTCGCGCTTCACTGTCACGCTGTCGCCATCGACGGTGACTTCGCTGGCGAAAGTGCCTTGGCCGCGCCCCATCAGCGCGGCGAGCATCTGGCCGGTCTGGTTGCAATCGTCGTCGATCGCCTGCTTGCCGAGGATGACCAGGCCGGGGGCTTCTTCATCGGCGATGGCTTTCAGGATCTTGGCGACGGCCAGCGGCTCGACCGCATCGTCGGTCTGGACCAGGATCGCGCGGTCGGCGCCCATGGCGAGCGCGGTGCGCAGTGTTTCCTGCGCCTTCTGCGGCCCCACCGAGACGGCGATCACTTCCGTCGCCACGCCCTTCTCACGCAGCCGGATCGCCTCTTCGACGGCAATCTCGTCGAACGGGTTCATGCTCATTTTGACATTGGCAAGATCGACGCCACTGCCGTCGGACTTGACCCGCGGCTTCACATTATAGTCGATCACCCGCTTCACGGGGACGATAATCTTCATCGCTTGCGGTCCTTTTTAGCCGAACGATTAAATTTGAGAATCGCGGGCCGCCATTGCCGCAGATGCGAAGAAGGTCAAGCCCACTTTCTCCCCTTCCGCTTGCGGGAGGGGTCGGGGGAGGGCCTGCTGTGCGAGGGTGGCACAGGCCCTCCCCTAACCCCTCCCGCAAGCGGAAGGGGAATTCACGCCGCCTTCTTCACCTCCGCCACAATCTTCTTCGCCGCATCGCCGAGGTCATCCGCCGGAACAATCGCCAGCCCCGACGCTGCCAGAATCGCCTTGCCCTGCTCCACGTTAGTCCCCTCAAGCCGCACCACCAGCGGCACCGAGAGATTCACATCCTTCGCCGCCGCGACAATGCCCTCGGCGATGGTGTCGCATTTCATGATGCCGCCGAAGATGTTGACCAGAATGCCCTTCACTGCCGGATCGGACAGGATGAGCTTGAACGCCGCAGTCACCTTCTCGGTGGTCGCGCCGCCGCCGACATCGAGGAAATTGGCGGGGAACATGCCATTGAGCTTGATGATGTCCATCGTCGCCATGGCGAGGCCGGCGCCATTGACCATGCAGCCGATATTGCCGTCCAGCTTGATATAGGCGAGGTCGTATTTGCTGGCCTCGACTTCGGCCGGATCCTCCTCGCTCTCGTCGCGCAGCGCTTCGACATCGGGGTGGCGGTAGAGCGCGTTGGGATCGAAGCTCATCTTGGTGTCGAGCACCAGAAGCTTGGCGTCCCCAGAAGCATTAGGTTTGGTCACGACCAGCGGATTGATCTCCAGCATAGCGCAATCGAGCGCCATGAAGGCGTCGTAGAGCTGCCTCGTCACCAGCTGCGCCGCCTTGTTGAGATCGCCGCTGAGCTTGAGCGCAAAGGCCACCGCGCGGCCATGATGCGGCTGGAAGCCTTGCGCCGGATCGATGGTGATAGTGGTGATCTTCTCAGGACTGTCATGCGCGACGTCTTCGATATTCATCCCGCCTTCGGTCGAGGCGATGATCGCGACGCGGCTGGTCTGGCGGTCGACCAGCATCGAGAGGTAAAACTCCTTGTCGATATCGACGCCGTCGGTGACATAGAGCCGGTTAACCTGCTTGCCGGCCTCTCCGGTCTGGATCGTCACCAGCGTATTGCCGAGCATTTCCTTGGCGTGGGCCTCCACATCGGCGAGCGAATGGGCGAGGCGCACGCCGCCCTTGGCATCTGCGCCCAGTTCCTTGAACTTGCCCTTGCCGCGCCCGCCTGCGTGAATCTGCGCCTTCACCACATAGAGCGGCCCGGGCAGCTGCTTCGCGCCTGCCACCGCTTCGGCGACCGTCAGCGCGGCATAGCCTGCGGGAATGCCGACGCCGAATTTCGCGAGCAGTTCCTTGGCCTGATATTCGTGGATGTTCATGGGGAGAATCGCTTTCCGCTACTGTCGCCTGGGGAGGGGCTGTTTGCGCCGCCGCATAAGCATAATGACGGCGGCTTGAAAAGTGTCCGATGCAAGCGCAAGTCGATAGCAATGCCAATTCGCTCGGAAAGTCTCTCGATACAGCAATGATTGACCGTGCTCGCCTGGAAACCATTGTCCGCGAGGCCGGGCGGATTGCCATGGCGAGCTGGCCCGGGGACGGGCACGCGCTGGAAGTGTGGGAAAAGACCCCCGGCGATCCGGTTTCGGCCATCGACCTTGCGGTCGACGCCTTCCTCAAGCGCGAATTGTCGGCGCTGCTGCCGTCGGCGGGCTGGCTTTCGGAAGAAACCGCCGACGCCCCGGACCGGCTAGATGGCGGCCTCCTCTGGCTGGTCGATCCGATTGACGGCACCCGCGATTATGTGCGCGGTCGCAAGGGCTGGGCGGTATCGGTGGCGCTGGTGAGTGCAGGGCGGCCACTGCTGGGCATGCTCTCAGCACCTGCGCAAGACCAGTTCTGGCACGGCGAGGCGGGCAAGGGCAGCTGGCGCAATGGCGCGCGG
This sequence comes from Novosphingobium sp., assembly GCA_023266625.1. GTDB lineage: Bacteria > Pseudomonadota > Alphaproteobacteria > Sphingomonadales > Sphingomonadaceae > Novosphingobium. The sequence continues at coordinate 8,480 of JAHFPT010000205.1, forward strand.
TTGGTCGCCAGCCAGCGACAGGAACTGCCTGGCGCGCGGGTTCCGGCGCGGCTCAAAAGCCCGGTCGACAGCGATCTGGTGTTCGTCGACCAGCCCAACAGCATTGCGCTGCGCATGGCGATGGTCGCAGCCAATGAAGCAGACATGGTCGCCACCGTGCGCTGGGGTTATGAATGGGATATCGGTGCCGCCGCACTGATCGCGCGGGAGGCGGGGGCGGCGGTGACCGACGCCTTTGGAGGGCCGCTG
>JAHFPT010000043.1 GCA_023266625.1 Novosphingobium sp.
AATCGCGCAGAAAATCTGCGGGTTGGCACGCACCGTGTTCATTGCCGACATGCACCAGGGCTCGGCATCTGAAGGCTGCTCTGCGAGCCGCGCCCAGTCGATACTGCGCCCGTCAAGCCGCGGCGGCGTCCCGGTCTTGAGCCGGGCCATCGGCAGCTCCGCCGCGCGCAGCTGGCTGGCGAGCAGTTGCGCGGAGGATTCGCCAATCCGCCCGCCACTCATCCGCTCCTCGCCGCGAAACAGCGTGCCGCCAAGGAATGTGCCGGTGCACAGCACCACGGCTCGGGACGACAGGGCAGTACCATCCGCCAGCGACACGCCTGCGACACGGCCGCCAGCAAGCACCAGCCCCGCTGCTTCGCCCTGAACCAGCGTGAGATCGCCCTGCTCCCCCAGCAGCCGATGGATCGCCGCCTTGAACAGCCTGCGGTCGGCCTGCACGCGCGGCCCCTGGACAGCGCTGCCCTTCGAGCGATTGAGCATGCGGTAATGAATCGCGGCGCTATCTGCCGCCCGCGCGATCAGCCCGTCAAAGGCATCGACCTCGCGCACCAGATGCCCCTTGCCCAGCCCGCCAATCGCCGGATTGCAACTCATCGCGCCGACTGCATCGAGATCGAAACTGACCAGTGCCACCCGCGCGCCCATCCGCGCCGCGACGGCAGCCGCTTCGCAGCCGGCATGGCCGCCGCCGATGATGATGATGTCGAAGGGGTTCATGGCTGCGCCTTAGCGCAGCGGTGTTTCACGTGGAACTTCAAAAGAGCCCCAAACGGAATCCACCACCTCGTGTGAGTGTAAGCTCGTGGTTCCTCAGGACATCAGTGCCGATAATGATGTCAAACCACCCGTTCTCGCGAATAGCGGCAGCCTCTAGCGGCTCAAGTTGAAAGATGCCGCGAGGAGCCTTGTCTGGCTGGATCATATCACCCGTGACAATTCCCACTCGAATGATGTGAGTGGCATGCAAACTAGGGCCAAGCCCTCCAACCATCCGTATGAAACCAGATTGCCTGATTCGACATTCCCTGACGACATTGTCGCAGAGGCAAGTGATGTCTGCCCCGGTATCCAGCAAGGCTTTGTATTCGCGAAATTGGAATGGGTTGAAGCTGGAAGCGGGATTTACTTCAAGGGGTTGTGGGAGCGCATCCGCGATCGTCACATCGATGATAGGTTTCCCGTTAAGAAGCTGCCCGATCACCTGAGGCATAAGAAAGGAACCCCAAGTCTACAGGACGGTCGATGACCCTTTGGATCGAAAACTGGCCATCTTCAAACTTTTCGACAGCCAACTTGATGGCCTCACTTGGCGCATCAAAAAAATCTACCAACCCACCGTCTCGCAGCAGAGCAAATTGCCCAGCATGATTGGGCATCCAATTCATAACTACACCTTGAAAATAATCAAAATTCTTTCGAATCGCGCTTTCGCTAAGGGCTGACATAGTTAAATCCCCAATCAACTCTTCGCACAATTCTAACAGGCTTATCCACGCATGCCTAGAAAAAATGTTGACTCATGGCTCGAATCGAGTCCGCGAATCACTTCCCGATGCAAAACCGCCCGAACAGCGCATCGAACATATCCTCGGTCGTTGTCCGCCCCAACAGCGCATCGAAGGCCAGCCGCGCCAGGCGTAAATTCTCTGCGGCGAGCAGGGGATCGGACTGGCGCGTGGCACCAACCAAAGCCACTTCCGCATCGCCCAGCAGGCGGTGCTGGCGGGCGTTGAGTGCTGCCGCGCCGGGGCGGGGGAGGGCGGCGCGGGCGTGGGTGACGAGGTCGCGGCGCAGGGCTTCCAGGCCTTCGCCGGTCAGGGCGGAGAGGCGGTGGCGCGGTTCACGCTTGGCCGGGTGATCGGGGCGGTCGGCCTGGGGTTCGATCTCCCAGCCACCCGCCGGTCCCTCGCCCTCGGGGCCGAGCCACAGCACGAGATCGGCATCGTCCATCGCGGCGCGGGCGCGGGTGACGCCGATGGCTTCGATAGTATCGCCCACCGCCTCGCGCAGACCGGCGGTGTCGGCGAAGCGGAAGGGCACGCCCGCGATTGCCACCGATTGCGTCAAGACGTCACGGGTGGTGCCGGCTATCGGGGCGGTTATCGCCGCATCCAGCTCAATCAATGCATTGAAAAGAGTGCTTTTCCCCGAATTCGGCGGCCCGGCCAGCACCACCCGGAAACCTTCGCGCAGCGCCTCGGCGCGCGGGCGGGCGAGCCAATCGGCGATCTCGCTTCTCAGAGTTTCGAGCTTTGCCGCGAAGTCTCCGGGCAGGCTGGCGGCATCGTCCTCATCGGCGAAATCGAGCATTGCCTCCAATGCAGCGGAACGCGCCAGAAGTTGCTCGCGCCAAGCCTCAACCGTCCGCGAAAACCCCCCGCCCGCCATCGCCTGCGCGCTCTTGCGCTGCAATTCGGTCTCGGCGCTGAGCAAATCCGCCAGCCCTTCGGCTTCGGCGAGATCGATCTTGCCATTGGCGAAGGCGCGGCGGGTGAATTCGCCGGAAGTTGCGCGGCGCAACTGTGGGAGCGCCGCCAGCGCCGCCTCGACCGAGGCAATCACCGCGCGGCCGCCGTGGCAATGGAGTTCGGCGATATCCTCGCCGGTGGCTGTGGCGGGGCCGGGCAGCCATAGCGTCAGCGCCCGGTCGAGCACTTCACCCGAGGCATCGCGCAGAATCACCGAAGTTGCGCGGCGCGGCGCTGGCAGTTTTCCGGCCAGCGCGCGCAAGGCATCGCCCGCGCGCGGTCCACTGATCCGGACCACGGCAATCGCCGCTGGCGGTGCGCCGCTGGACAGGGCGAAGATTGTTTCACTCATTGCAGAACGGCTAGCAGCTCAGCGCCAGAGCGGCTAATCCGCCTGCTTCTTCCCGCCCATCGCCCCCCCAGTCGCCATTGCCGCGCCACTTGTCATCAGTTGCTGGAACATTTTCAGCCCCATTTCCCCCATCGGTGCCAGCTGCTTGGCGATATCCTGCAACTGATCGATACTGCCCGCGCCCTGCATCAGCTTGGCGGTCGCCTCGGCATAGGCTTCGTTGGCCTTGGTAACATCGGGAAGGCCCAGCAACCGCCGCGCCTCTTCTGGCGTGCAATCGAACTCGACATTGACTTTCATGGTCGTTCTCCGCGCCGAAGCGTTATGGCAAAGCTGACACATAGACTTGGCAAAGTCCATGATGCGCGCTTAGTGATGCCATAGCTTCACTGAGGAGAGCAGCCATGCCGACCAACACCACGATCCCGACTCTTGACGGCAAAAGCACAATTCCGGCCTATGTGGTGAAACCCGCCGGGATCCCGCCCAATTCTACTCCAAGGGGCGCAATCATCGTCATTCAGGAGATTTTCGGGGTGAACCCAGGGATCGCCAAAAAGACCGAGGACTGGGCGGCGGCGGGCTATCTTGCGGTCGCGCCCGATGTATTCTGGCGCCAGCAGCCGGGGGTCGAATTCAACCCGGATATTCCCGAGGAGTTTCAACAGGCTATCGGCTACATGATGAAGCACGACTTCGATCTCGGCATTCAGGATGTCGAAGCGACAATCCACTGGATCCGGCGGGAGGCGGGCGTCGCCAAGGTCGGGCTGGAAGGCTTCTGCATGGGCGGCAAGATCGCCTATATGGCGGCCGCGCGCACCGATGTGGATGCCTCGGTCGGCTATTACGGTGTCGGCATCGACAAGATGCTGGGTGAGAGCCACGCCATCGCCAAGCCGCTGCTGCTGCATGTGCCGGCGGCCGACGGCTTCGTTCCGCCCGAAGCGCAGGCGGCGATGCACGCCGGGCTGGACGGCAACGCCCATGTGACGATCCACGATTATGCGGGCCTCGACCACGGCTTTGCCGATACCTTCGGCGCGCGCCGTGACATGGCGGGGGCGAAACTGGCGGAGAAGCGGACGGCGGAGTTTTTCGCGGCGAATGTGGGGTAGGGCGCTAACTGCCGACGAACATTACCAGATGCGGATGGACCTGGTGCCAACCCTCCCAGATCATCTTCAGCGCGACATACATAATCAGCAACAGGCCGATCCAGGCGATCCAGTGATAGCGCTGGATCAGCCTGGCGACAAACCCCGCTGCCGTCCCCATCAGCAGCACTGAAAAGGTCAGGCCGATGAACAGCACCGCTGGGTTTTCCCTGGCAATACCGGCCACGACCAGCACATTGTCGAGGCTCATCGACAGATCTGCGATGGTGATCTGGATCGCTGCCTGCAGAAAGGTTTTGGTTGCAGGTGGGCCTTCGACTTGCGGTGTATCCGGATCGTCGGCCACCACGATTTTCACCGGGCGCAATTCGCGATACATGTTGAACGCGACCCACAGCAGCAGAAACCCGCCCGCCAGCACCAGCCCGGTAATGCTGAGCAGCCAGGTGGCGATCAGGGCAAAGCCGATCAGGAAGACCAGCGCCATCGACACACCGAACAGGATCACCTTGCGGCGGTCCTTCTCGGGCAAGCCCGAGGCCAGCGTCCCCATGATCAGCACATTGTCGCCGGCCATGGTCAGATCGGCGATGATGATCTGCGCCAGCATGGCGAGACCGGACGCGGTGAAAACGGCTGCGAAATCCATGTTCATGAGCATCAGCTCAATTTGCCTTTCTGTTCCGCCAAAATGAATTGTCGCCGCCTAACCGAACTTCAATGTCCATCTCCCTCCGCGATACATCGCGAAGTCAGTCTGTGAAAGGACATCCATACCCAGCAAGACATCGAAACCGTCGGCCTGAGAAATCTCGAATCCGATCGTTTCTGCGAACACAATAGGCAAAGTATTCGGTGGAAGGCCGTCTCCCATCAAACCCAAGCGGAAAACGAAAGCATGCCTTTGGCGAATCTCGGTGGCAACAGCGACGGCCTTCTTTCCAATCGATTCGAGCCAAAATCGGGTAACAACCCGTTTGCTTATCCAACTCGCCGTCGCACCAATATCAAGCAGTCCGGCATAAATCTCAAACGTCAAATCCGTCGGGTTACGCGATGCAAACACCGCCACCGGAAGCAAGATTCGCCGACCTTCGTGGTAGCTCTCAATCGAGCGCAAAGCTGATCAGACCCATTTCAGCCGGGCGATCCTCGATCTCCTGAATCGAAAATATCTCGTCGGGGAATAAGGCAAGACCGGCACGATAGGCTTCACCCGGGCCAGGGTAGAGTCCGGCAATTCGTTTGTTCTTCAGCAATGCGAACTCGCCATGATGATCCTTGAGCAATGTGCTCAGTCGGCGTTGGAAGAAATCGAAATTGTTGTCGATCTCGATCTGTCGTTCGGTGGTCATGGCGCAGGTTCCCCGACGAGGATTCTGCGCCAAGCGACGACGAAGCGAAAGAGTCGTGCGACGAACCGAGTCTGGTAAGCGCCGGACTGATTCTACTTGATTCAGAATTGCCCCAAGGCATTGCGGACGAAAGCCAACCGTTCCTCAACATCGGCAAACGGCAGGTCGACCGGATCGTAACCATAGCGTCGCCAGGCAGCAGTCACGGCTTGGTCGCTCGCCACAGCACCCTCCCAGTCCTGAATCCGTTCCGAGTCCTGAGCGAATATCGCAGCCCAAGCCGGTGCACGCAGGATCGGGCCTTGGTAACGCAGATCGCGGCAGGCCCGGTCGACCGCCGCCGAAACCGGAAAACCCGAGACATCGAGAAACCCGACCACATCAGGAAAACCCCGGTCAAACAGGACCATGATCTCGCCTGCCCTATGCCGCTCGAACTCGCGCGCATGGGCTTCGAGCATGGCTTCAGCAAACCCAAGCGGGTCGCGCGCTCGCAGTTCCATTCCACCAGGTTCGCGCAGGATTTTCCGCGCGACTTCAGGTGAGGTCGTGTAGCCGACACCAGAGGCGGCTTCGAGCAAGGTCGTCTTTCCCGCCCCCGGCGCACCGGTGATAACCGCATGCCGGGAAAAGGTACGCACCGTCCTACTGATTCATCGTTGCGAAGAAATCCTCGTTGCTCTTGGAATCCTTCATCTTGTCGAGCAGGAATTCCATGGCATCGATGGTGCCCATCTGCATGAGGATGCGGCGCAGCACCCACATTTTCGACAGCTTGTCCTTCTCAACCAGCAGTTCTTCCTTGCGGGTGCCCGACTTGCCGACATCGAGGCTGGGGAAGATGCGCTTGTCGGAAACCTTGCGGTCGAGGACGATTTCCGAATTGCCGGTGCCCTTGAACTCTTCGAAGATGACCTCGTCCATGCGGCTGCCGGTATCGATCAGCGCGGTGGCGATGATCGACAGCGAACCGCCTTCCTCGATATTGCGCGCCGCGCCGAAGAAGCGCTTGGGGCGTTGCAGGGCATTGGCATCGACGCCGCCAGTCAGCACTTTGCCCGAGCTGGGCACCACGGTGTTGTAAGCGCGGCCAAGGCGCGTGATCGAATCGAGCAGGATGACGACATCGCGCTTGTGCTCGACCAGCCGCTTGGCCTTTTCGATCACCATTTCGGCGACCTGGACGTGGCGGGTGGCGGGCTCGTCGAAGGTCGAGGAGATGACCTCGCCCTTCACCGAGCGCTGCATGTCGGTGACTTCCTCGGGCCGCTCGTCGACCAGCAGCACCAGCAGGAAGACTTCCGGGTGGTTGTCGGTGATCGCCTTGGCGATGTTCTGGAGCAGCACGGTCTTGCCGGTGCGCGGCGGCGCGACGATCAGCGCGCGCTGGCCCTTGCCCTGCGGGCTGATGATGTCGATGATCCGCGCCGACTTGTCCTTGACCGTCGGATCCAGGGTGTCGAGATTGAGTTTCTCGTCCGGATAAAGCGGGGTGAGATTGTCGAAATTGACCCGGTGGCGCACGGCTTCCGGATCGTCGAAGTTGACGCTGGTCAGCTTGTTGATGGCAAAATAGCGCTCGCCGTCCTTGGGCGCGCGAATCTCGCCTTCGACGGTGTCGCCGGTGCGCAGGCCCCATTTGCGGACCTGGTTGGGCGAGACGTAAATGTCGTCCGGGCCGGCGAGATAATTCGCCTCGGGGCTGCGCAGAAAACCGAAACCGTCGGTCAGCACTTCGATCGTGCCGAGGCCCATGATTTCTTCGCCATCTTCCGCCACTTCCTTGAGGATGGCGAACATGATGTCCTGGCGGCGCAGGGTCGAGGCACCTTCGACGCCCAATTCTTCGGCCATCTCGACCAGCTCGACCGAGGTTTTCTTCTTTAGTTCTTTCAGATGCATAGTAGTCAGTATTCCACATAGTTGGTTTGGATTCGGCCGGTCGATCAAAGGGCTTGGAGAAAGCAGATCGGAACCGCACAGGACAGGCGGTTCAATTCCGGAACAGAAGCCCGTCAGATAGTGCCGATGGCAAGCCGCGTCAATCGCTTGCCGGTCAGCCAGGCTTGTTTGTGACTGGCGGGGCGATCTTTTGCAGTTCATCGCCCAATTCGATCAGGAAATCGCCGCGCTGCTTGGCTTCCGCGCCGCAGCGCTGGACATCGGGTCTGAACTGATTTTGCATATAACTGCTATCACTGAGCAAGCGCTTCATTTCGCCGCTGAAATCATAACCGGGCAAGCGGCCATCGAGTTTGCCAACAAAATACATAATAATCCCGGTGATACCTGCGCGGTCATCGGCGGTAAGCTTGCCATCCTTCTCCATCACCTGGGTGACCATCGAAAAGGCCACCATGCAATGAAGATCAGGATCGACCGGGCCGCTTGCCGCGACCGGCTGCAAGACAAGCGCAGCGGCAAGGACGGATACAAACATCCAGCGTCTCCTTAGAAGGGCCTGACAACCACCAGTACGACGATCAGCGCGGCGGCAATGCCAGGTATCTCGTTAAGCAACCTCAGTTGCTTTCCAGACAAGCTGCGCTCGCCGCGCGCCAGTCTGCCTGCATAACCCGCCAGCCAGACATGATAGGCTGACAGCGCCAGCACCAGCGCCAGCTTGACGATCAGCCAACCCTCGGAAAAAACCCCGCTAGTCGCCGCCAGCGCCAGTCCCAGCACCCAGACAAAGATCAGCGAGGGCCATAATATTATTCGCAGCAATTTGCCCTCGCGCTCGATCCACTGCGCATTTTCGCGCGAGCCCGGTTCGGCTTCCTGATGATAGACAAAAAAGCGCGGCAGCATGAACAGGCCTGCCATCCAGAAGATGACGAAGATGATATGGCCAGCCTTGAGCCAGAGATAAGTCATCGCGAATACCTGTAACATGAGAGCATCATAATCGAGCTTGGCTAGGGCCGCCAGCCCCGCACGACCCCGATCAGCTGTTCGACATGCTCAATCGGAGTTGTCTGGCCGATACCATGGCCGAGATTGAACACATGCGGGCGGGCGGCAAAGCAATCGAGTATGCGCCGCGCTTGCCGGTCCAGCTCATCGCCACCCGCCACCAGCAGCAATGGATCGAGATTTCCTTGCACTGGCATACCATCCGGCAAGGCCTTTGCCGCCCATTGCGGATCGATCGTCTCGTCGAGGCCGATGGCATCGACTGCTGTTTCCGCCGCATAAGCCGGGAGCTTCTCGCCAGCACCTTTGGGAAAACCGATCACCGGCACATCCGGCGCGCGGGCATGCAACGCACTGACGATCGCTGCATTGGGAGCAATCACCCAGCGTTCGAATTCGACCGGAGCGAGACTGCCCGCCCAGCTATCGAACAGTTGCACAGCTTCGGCCCCGGCATCTATCTGGCCGATAAGATAGTCGATGGTAACGGCGACAATAGCATCGATGATCGCCTGAAAGGCTTGGCGGTCCCGATAGGCCAGTGCCCGGGTCTCGTGCTGGTCACGGCTGCCCTCGCCGGCCACCATATAGGTTGCGACAGTCCATGGGCTCCCGGCAAAGCCCAGCAGAGTGCGTCCGCCACCCAGCCCTGCCTTGACCCTGGCAACTGTCTCATAGATCGGTGTGAGGCGCTCAGGCACGCCGTGCAGCGCCGCCAGCGTGCTATCGACCAGCCGCGGGCTGAGGCGCGGACCTTCGCCTACGAGAAACTCGAGATCCTGGCCCATCGCATAGGGGACAATCAGAATATCGGAAAACAGGATCGCCCCGTCGAAATCGAAGCGCCGGATCGGTTGCAAGGTAATCTCCGCCGCCGCTTCGCTATCATAGACCAGCGGCAGGAACCCGCCCTTCTGGGCCCGCAGCGCGCGATATTCGGGCAGATAACGCCCCGCCTGACGCATCAACCACACTGGCCGCTCGCCGCTATTCAACCCAAGCAATGTGTCGAGCAGCAAACCGGGCATCGGACTCTTTCCTACTAAAAATAAGAGAAATTATATAAGGTTGTTGATTGTAGTTGGTCTGTGGATTGTGCGAATTGCCGCGCCTTGCCTGATTTGTCCCCGGCTGAACAGGGGGCAGGCAATTCCGACTCGGGCCAGAATCGCGCTGGAATGGTGTCAAGCAGAGCTTATCCGCCCTATCCCCAGCCTGTGGGAATCTCCCTCCACATGTCCACAATTGGACTCAGCAAAACAGCCCAGCGGGTAGGGTAATTCCTGCCGAAGTTGTCAGCCCATCCGTCCCGTGGTTTATGCAGTGCTTGTCAACAGTCCCAGCACAAGCCAACGCGAGAGCAATGTCCCGGCTCCATCTCCATCTCCTCTCGGATTCGACCGGCGAAACGCTGGAGATGATCGCCAAGGCGGCACTAGCGCAATTCGACGACGCCGATGTTATCCGCCACTTCTGGCCAATGGTGCGCTCGCAGCAGCATCTCGACCGGATTCTCGCCGATATTGCCGCCAATCCTGGCCTCGTGCTGTTCACTCTGGTCAATGCCGAAACCCGATTCCGGCTGGAGGAGCGCTGCCGCGCGCTCGGCCTGCCGACCATTGCCGCGCTCGATGCGGTCACCGCCGCGCTCGAAGACAAGCTTGGCCAGCAAGCCAAGGCGCGGCCCGGGCGGCAGCATCTGATGGACGATGCCTATTTTGCCCGGGTCGAGGCGATCCAGTTCACTATCGCCCATGACGACGGCGTCGGCTGGGAGAATTGGGAACAGGCGGATATCGTGCTGGCCGGGGTCTCGCGCACCTCCAAGACGCCGACCGCGATCTATCTCGCCAATCGCGGTTACAAGACGGCGAATATTCCGATTGTCGTCGAAAGCCCGCCGCCGGCGGCGCTGTTCGGGCTCAGGCAGCCGCTGGTCGTCGGGCTGACGACTGCGCCGGAGCGGCTGATCCAGGTGCGGCGCAACCGCTTGCTGTCGCTTAACCAGGCACCCGAAACCGCCTATGTCGATCAGGACAAGGTCGAGAGCGAAGTGAAATACGCCAGGCGGATGTTTGCCGATAATGGCTGGCCGGTGATCGATGTTACCCGCCGCTCGATCGAGGAAACCGCCGCAGCGGTGATCAATCTGCTCAATGAGCGGCAGGATCCGGGCGAGCAGGGCGGGGGGGCGATATGATTGTTTGTGATTCGCACTCAAAATCCTTTCGACCCAAACCCGTCTATGCTGAGCTTGTCGAAGCACTGTCCTTTTCTTCGGGCCTTGGTGACCAGCCGCAAGGAAAAGAACAACCCTTCGACAAGCTCAGGGTAGTCGGATTTGGGGATCAGGAGTGCTGAATCTGGGCAGCCAAAGCGGATGAGTCTCATCCTCGCCTCGCAAAGCGCCTCGCGAAAGGCGATGCTGGAGGCGGCGGGCGTTGCGTTTACCGCAGTGCCCGCACATCTCGATGAGCGCGCGATAGAGGCGGGCAGGCGCGCCGCCGGGAGACATTGCGCGGGCACTGGCTTCGGCCAAGGCGGTTGCCGTCTCGAACGAACATCCCGGAGTGCTGGTGCTGGGCAGCGATTCGCTGGTCGAAGTCGCGGCCCGCCGCTTCGACAAGCCGGCCAGCCGTGCGGACGCGGTGCTGCATTTGCGGTTCTTTTCGGGCAAAGTCATGCAGCTCCACAGCGCCGCTGCTTTGGCGCGGGATGGCCAGGCGATCTGGCAATGTGACGCCATGACGACATTGCATGTGATTGAATTATCAGATAAGTTTATCGAAGACTATCTCGATGCCGAATGGCCTGCGGTTGCGGGCTGCGTCGGGGTGTTCCGCATTGAGGGGCGCGGGGTGCAGCTGTTCGGGGCGATCGAGGGCGATCATTTCACTGTGCTGGGGATGCCGCTGCTGCGGGTGCTGGGGGCGCTGCGGGATTTGGGGGAGCTGCCGCGATGAGCAAGAGTGAGGACCGTCCATTGCCGCTGCTTGCCGGATTGATCGGCTGGCCAGTTGCGCAATCAAAATCGCAGCTAATTCATGAATTCTGGCTGCGGCGGCTTGACATCGATGGGCTGTACATCCGTTTGCCGGTCCGTCCAGGTGAAGTGGACCGTGCACTCGCAGGCATGGCAGCGCTGAACTTTGCCGGGGTCCAGGCAACCATGCCGCACAAGCGCGCTTGCTTCGAGCTGGTCGATCATCACACACCCGCTGCCAAGGCACTGGGCGTGGTCAATACAGTGATAGTCGAAGAAGATGGCAGTCTGACGGGCGAAAACACCGATCTTCAAGGATTCGTCGAACCTATCGCCGGAATCGACCTGTCAGGCGAGCAGGTGACGGTGCTGGGCGCGGGCGGGGCGGCAGCGGCGGTGGTAGCAGGGCTGGTCGGTCTCGGTGCGAGCCGGATTGCCATCGTCAATCGTACCGCAGAAGTAACATCACGCCTGCTGGCCGACCTTGCCGCAACGGTTAAGGGCTGTGAAGTGATCGCCGCAGGATGGGACGATGCGCAGCGGCTTGCCGATGACAGCGCGCTTGTCGTCAATTCCACTTCGCTTGGTATGATCGGCCAACCTCCGCTGCCACTGGAGGTTGAAAGCCTGCGCGGCGATGCCATCGTCTATGATATCATCACTAACCCTCACCTCACGCCGCTGCTGCGCGCTGCGCAGGCACGAGGCCTCAGAACGCATGACGGGCTGGAAATGCTGGTCGGTCAGGCACGTGAGGCTTTCCGCCGGTTCTACGGTGCCGATTCGCCGAAGGATGCCGACGCCGAATTGCGCGCATTGCTGACCGCATGACCCCCAAGCGCCCCTTCATCCTCGGCCTCACCGGCTCCATCGGCATGGGCAAGAGCACAGTTGCCGCGATGTTTCGCGAGCTCGGGGTGCCGGTGTTTGATGCCGATGCGGCGGTGCATCTCTTGCAAGGGCCGGGCGGCGCGCTGTTGTTGATGATCGAGGAAGCATTTCCCGGCACGACCGGCTCCCAGGGCGTCGATCGGACCAGGCTCGGCGCGGCGGTGTTTGGCGATGCGGAAAGGCTGAAGCGGCTGGAAGCCATCGTCCACCCCGCAGTCGGGGCGATGCGCGCAGGGTTTCTCGAAGAGACCCGCGAAGCCCCGCTGATCGTCTTCGACATCCCATTGCTGTTCGAGAAAGGCGGCTTCGAATCGGTCGATGCCGTGGCCGTGGTCTCCGCGCCCGCCGACGTGCAACGTGCCCGCGTGCTGGCGCGGCCAGGCATGAGTGAGGAGAAATTCGAACAGATTCTCAAACTCCAGGTGCCCGATGCCGAGAAGCGCGCCCGCGCCGATTACGTCATCGACACCGGGACAAGCCTCGCCGAAACCCGGGCCGAGGTCGAGCGATTGGTGAAAAAACTGGTCCGAAGCGAATAAACCGCGTCAGACCCCTTGCTACCCGCCGCAGCTGGCCCAATATCGCAATCAATGCGTGAAGTTATTTTCGATACAGAAACTACCGGCCTCGACCCTCAGGGCGGCGACCGGCTGGTGGAAATCGGCTGCATCGAAATGGTCAACCGGGTCGAGACCGGTCGCAGCTTCCACGCCTATTTCAATCCGCAAAGACCGATGGCCGCCGCCGCCGAAGCGATTCACGGTCTGGGCGATGCCTTCCTTGCCGACAAGCCCCTGTTCGCCGCGAAGGCGGCGGAATTGATGGGATTCCTCGGCGATGCGCCGCTGGTTGCCCATAACGCCGGTTTCGACTTCGGCTTCCTCAATATGGAGCTGGCGCTGTGCGGGCAGGATCCGCTCGGGCGCGAGCGCATGGTCGATACCGTGGCGCTCGCCCGAATCCGGCATCCCGGGGCCAAGAATTCGCTCGACGCCTTGTGCACCCGCTATGGCATCGACCGCTCGCATCGCACCAAACACGGGGCGCTGCTCGACGCCGAATTGCTATGCCAGGTCTATGTCGAGCTGACTGGCGGGCGGCAGATCGGCCTCGAACTGGCGGCGCATAGCGGCGAGACGCTGATCGCATCGGTCACCACTGTTTCGGCCCAGCGCAGCTATCGTGAGCCCCGCCCGCATTGTGCCGCCGAAGGTGAGCTGGCGGCCCATGCCGCGTTCCTCGAAACCATCGAAGCGCCGCTGTGGCGGAGCCCGGCCTGAATACCAACGCAAAGGAGCGACAGCCATGGACATACGCATTTCCGGTCACCAGATGGACACCGGCGAGGCGCTGCAAACGCACGCTTCCGAGCGGTTGACGGCGATCGTCGGCAAATATTTCGACCGGGCGCGCTCCTCCAGCGTCACTTTTGGCAAAGCGCCGGCCGGCGCCTTTCGCTGCGATATCGTCACCCATGTCGGCAATGGCCTGATTCTCAAGGGCGCGGCAATCGCAGTGGATGCGCATATTGCGCTCGACCAGGCTTCGCAAAAGATCGACACCCAGCTGCGGCGCTACAAGCATCGGCTCAACGACCGGCACACGCAATCGGCCCATGCCATCCAGCAGGAAGAAGCCGCCTACGTTGTCTTCGAAGAAGTGTCGGTCGATGAGGAAGCACCGGTCGATGCGCCGGTGGTGATTGCCGAAACCAGGGTCGATGTGCCCGAGGCCACGGTTTCCGACGCAGTAATGATGCTTGACCTGCGCAACACCAACGCATTGCTGTTCAAAAATGCTGGCACCGGCAAGCATAATATGGTTTACCGCCGCGGCGACGGGTCGATCGGTTGGGTCGAGCCCGGCTGACGCTGTTTCGGCGCTGCCAGTTCGGTACTGACGGTTCGTTAATAGCGGTTCGGTAATAGCGGAAGTCGCATGTTTTTCCTGAGGAGGGGGAAAGTGGTGCGCGGGGGTTTCCCGCAGTACTGTTGTTCACCTGGCGGAAACGCGCCACTGATATTGTTGCGAATGGGTCATGACTGCACTTTTCACCCTCCTGCCTGAAGCCGTCGCTACCATCCGTGCCGATGGCAAACCGGCGATTCTGCGCGCTCTCGCCAGCCGTTTTGCCGCAGTCTATGGCCTCGAAGCGCAAGTCGTTCTTGCCGGGCTGGAAGAGCGCGAGCGGCTTGGCAGCACCGGCTTCGGCCGCGGCGTCGCCATTCCCCATGCCCGCATCGGCGGGCTTGGCCGCCCGGTCGCAGCGTTTCTCCGGCTGGAAGCGCCGGTAGTGTTCGACGCGGCCGACGCCATGCCGGTCGATCTGGTTTTCGGCTTGCTTTCGCACGAGCAGGCTGGCGCTGCCCATCTCCACGCGCTGGCAGCAATCTCGCGGACGATGCGTGACGAGCAGATGCATGCGGCGCTGCTTCAGGCAAGCGACGCAGAAGTGCTCTATGGCCTGCTTAGCAATGTCATCGACCGCGACGCAGCCTGATACGCCCGTCTCCGGTGCCGAGCTGCACTGGCGCGCGCTCGAGGGGCTCTATGGTTCGGCGCCGGTCAACCGCCTGTTCGATTCAGCGCTGACGATTATCGGCGAAGGCTGCGCACGAATCGTCTTCATGGTCGAAGAGCGTCACTATCACGCTGCGGGCGCCGCGCATGGAACAATCTATTTCAAAATGCTCGACGATGCCGCCTTCTATGCGGCCAATACGCTGGTGACTGACCGGTTTTTGCTGACCACATCGTTCAATCTCCATTTCACCCGGCCAGTCAAGGTCGGACAGGTGGTCGCCGAGGGCCGCTGGATAAGCGGGCGCAAACGCGTGCTCGTCGCCGAATCCCGGTTGATCGATGCCGATGGCGAAGAAATCGGGCGGGGAACCGGTACCTTCATGCGCTCACGCATCGCACTGTCGAGCCTCGCTGGTTATGCCGAGGCGCTGCGATCTGACTCGCTGTGAGCGAGGACACGCGGCTGCCCGCGCGGCTGGAAATTGCCGCGCTGATCCGTCTCGCCCAGACCGGGGGCGGTTTTGCCGCCGTGCTCAAGAGCGGCGAGGAGCAGGCCGGGACGATCCTGCTGGTTCTGACCGAAAATGGCACAAATCCGCGGGTTTACGAGCGCATGCCGCAGCTTGACGGCAGCCGGACCTGGCATTGCTCCAAGAAGCAAGATACTGAAAATAAAGATAATATATCCAACTACCTGTCACGCCGGGGCAGCCAGGACGATGATCTGTGGATTATCGAACTGGACATCGCGAACGGGGAACGGCTCATCGGATTGCCGCCTTTCGCGGATTGACTTTGCTGCACTGCAACAAGTAAAGGCCCGGTTAATTCGATGCGAGGGCGGCATTTGGATGGCAAATCGGCTATCCGGGCAAGCGCGCAGACGGGGAACAGCCGACAGGAATTGCAGCGAATTCAGCATGCCGCAAGCATGCGCTATCGCTCAGCCTGCGCCAGGTCTGCTCACCGCCCAAGAATATGAGTGCATGAGTCCGAAACTTCGCCTTGCTTGCAATATCGCCCTGACCTCCAGCATGATTGCTGCGCTCGCCAGCTCCGGAATTTCCGAGGCCCAGCCCGGAATTCCCCAATTGCTCGAGGCCCAATCGCCTGAGGCCCAAATGCCTAAGACTGCGGCGCAGATTTCCACGGAAATCCCTGCCCTGCCGGTGGAGCAGTCCATCGAGCAGTCGAATCCGACAGATCCTGCCTCCTCAAATCCAGTCCCGTCAAATTCTGGCCTGACAAATCCTGCTCCGGCCAATTCAGCTCCAACAAGGGCTGTCTCGCTGGCCTCGCTGGTGACCAGCCAGCCGCATCCGGCAGAATTGCCCCGCGAGCTGAATTGCCTGGCCGGAGCGATCTATTTCGAAGCCAAGAGCGAATCGCTCTCCGGTCAGCTGGCGGTGGGCCGGGTGATTGTTGCCCGCTCGAAATCGGGCCGCTTCCCCAATAGCTATTGCGGCGTGGTGTTCCAGCCCTCGCAGTTCTCCTTCGTGCGCGGTGGCGGCATGCCGGGGATCGCGCGCAGCTCGCAGCAATGGCGCAATGCCGTGGCGATCGCCCAGATTGCCCATGCCGGCAGCTGGCGCAGTCCGGTCGAAGGCGCGCTCTATTTCCATGCCGCCTATGTCTCGCCGACCTGGCGGCTAGCCCGGGTTGGCCGGGTGGAGAATCACGTCTTTTATCGCTGATGATGTGGTCGCGGGCTGGTATCAGTCGCGCAGCTCAACCCACACCGGCGCATGGTCGCTCGCCTTTTCGCGGCCGCGATGCGCCTTGTCGACGCCGCAGGCGGTGAGCCGGTCGGCCAGTTCGGGCGATAGCAGCGCGTGGTCGATGCGAAAGCCGTGGTCGCGCTGCCAGGCGCCGGCCTGATAGTCCCAATAGGTCCACACCCCGCCGCGCGGATTGTGCAAGTCAATCGCGTCGGTCCAGCCGTCGCCGAGCAGCCGCGCATAGGCATCGCGCGAGGCAGGCTGCATCAGCGCATCGTCCGCCATCGCCGAAGGTGACCAGATATCCTTTGCCTCGGGAATGACGTTGAAATCGCCGGTGACAATCGCGGGCACTTCCTCGGCGGAAATTTCCCGCATTCGCGCGCGCAGCCGCTCCATCCAGCGCAATTTATAATCGAACTTCGGCCCCGGCTGCGGATTGCCGTTGGGCAGATAGATGCAGGCGACGCGCAGGCCGAAGACATCGGCCTCGAGATAGCGCGAATGCTCGTCCTCCGGCTCGCCGCCCAGCCCGCGCCGCACTTCGACCGGTTGCGTGCCATCGGCCAGTATGGCGACGCCGTTGAAGCCCTTCTGCCCGTGCCAGATCGCCTTGTAGCCGAGGCGTTCGAATTCATCGGCGGGAAAGCCCTCATCCTGCGTCTTGATTTCCTGGAGGCAGGCCACCTTCGGCCGGGTTTCCTCCAGCCACTCGAGCAGGCGCGGCAGCCGGGCCTTGATACCGTTGATATTAAAAGACGCGACTTTCATCACACCGCAAAGCTGGAGCCGCAACCGCAGCCGGCAGTGGCCTGGGGATTTTCCACCTTGAACGCCGCGCCGCCCAGCGATTCGACGAAATCGACAATGCAGCCCGCCACCAGCTCGAGGCTGACCGGATCGACCACCAGGCGGACCCCGCCGGTCTCGGACACGGCATCGTCCGCCTCTTGCCCATCGGCCAGGCCGAACTGATACTGGAAGCCCGAGCAGCCGCCGCCTTCGACCGACAGGCGCAGGATCGCCGGTTTGGCCTGCTTGGCAGCTATTGCCGCGACGCGGGCGGCGGCGGCGGGGCTGAGGGTGATCGCGGAGGCGTCCATGGGCTGAGATGTAGGAGCGCAGGCCTGCCGGGGCAAGTGCGCTGCTAACGCTGGCTTACGCGGTCTGGATATAGGTGCGCATGGCTTCGGCTTCCGATTCGATCCGGTCGATGCGGTATTTGACCAGATCGCCGATCGAGACGAAGCCGACCATCCGCCCGTCCACCACCACCGGCAGATGGCGGATGCGCCGCCGGGTCATCAGCGCCAGTGCTGCCATCGCCTCGGTTTCGGGCGTGACTGTGACTGCGGGCGCGGTCATCACCTCGCCGACGGACCGGTCCAGCACCGCCGGGCCCTGCGCCTGCAACTGATAGATCACGTCACGTTCCGAAAATATCCCGGCCACCGCGCCCGCTGCCAGTACCGGCAGTGCGCCGATGCGCCGCTCAGCCAGCATGGCAATGGCATCGCGCACAATGGTGGCAGCTTCGCAGCTGACAATCGAGCCACTGCGGCCTTCAATCAGACGGGCAATCGTCATTTCGACTCTCCCTTCATCGCGCTGAACAGATCATGCCATGAAAACCGCAGTTTGGCCAATCCGGCCAAACCCACTTGCCGCACGCCCTGCCGGGGCGCATGGCCGCAGCGATGATTCCGCCCTCGCCCCTCGACGATCCCGATACCGCAGCGCACGCTTGGGCGCGCTACAAGCGGCTGATGCGCTTCATGATGGTGATCACGCTGATGATGGTGGGGGCCTCTTTTGTCGCGCTCTACCGCAGGAACGGTCTGGTCTCCGCCCATCTCTATGTCGCGACGGCGCTGATGGTCGGCTTTGCCATGCTGCTGACCTCGGCGCTGATGGGGCTGGTGTTCCTCTCCAGCGGCACCGGCCATGACGAGGCGATCATCAATCCGCTTGAGGATGAGGACGATTAGAGCGGAACCGGTGAAATCTGAATCAGACCCATCCCCAAACCCGTCTGTCCTGAGCTTGTCGAAGGATCGTTTTTCTTCAAGCGGTTGCGTGAGAGGCTTGAAGAAAAGAGCAGTGGTTGACCTACGGTCGCCTTCGGCTCGACAAGCTCAGCATAGACGGTTTATGGGTCAGATAATTGGGACGACGATTAATCTACTGCTTTCAAACGATATTCCTCAACCGGAACGCCGCCAACCAGATGCTCCTGAATGATCCGTTCGAGCACGTCCTCCTTGCAGCTGTGATACCACACGCCATCGGGCCAGACCACGGCGACCGGCCCGGCGGCGCAGACTTTGAAGCAGTCGGCCTTGGTCCGGGCGATGCCGCCGTCGCGGTCGAGCCCCAATTCCCTCAGCCGGCGTTTGAGAAATTTCCACGCGGCGGTGCCCTGGCTGCGCGGGCAACATTTGCCCTTTTCCGATTCGGCGCAAAGGAAGATGTGGCGCCTGGTATGGCCAAGGCCTTCCTCGGCGAAATTGGCGCGCGCGGCGGCGATTCTCGGGGTGACGCCCGTCCTGTTGTCCGTCATTTCAGCAGCATCCACGGCTTGGCCATTTCGCGGTGTTCGGCCGGAATGGCATAGGGCTTGCCACCCTTCATGCAGACCAGCGTGACGCTGGCAAAGGCGACAACGTCACTCTTCTGCATCACCAGCTGGCACAGCTCGTAGCTGGAGTTGCCGATCCGCGCCGCGCCGACATGCATGTCCAGCGGCTCGGGAAAATAGCTCTCTCCGAGATATTCGATTCCCATGCTAGCCACCATCGCCGTCAATTCGGGATCGCCGGACAGGCTGCCGAACTGGCTGGCGCGGTGAAAGCGCACCCTTCCCTCTTCGAGCAGGCTGGCGAATACGCCGTTGTTGATATGCAGATTGCTGTCGAGGTCGCGATAGCGGGTCTCGATGGCGCAGCGAAAGGGGTAGCGCGCGGGATCGAGCAGCGCGGGATCGGGCTTGGGCATGCTGTGCGGTTAGTCGGCGGCGGCCCTCGCGTCTATCCCCGCTTTCCGGCGATCCGGGCGATTTCGGCGGCAACCAGGCGCTCGACGATTCCCGGGAGATTTTTCTCCAGCCAGTCGGCCAGTGCCGGGCGCAGCAATTCGCGGACCATTCCTTCCAGCGAGGTTTCGCCCGAACGGACAATTTGCGGGCGCGCGCCGGGTTCGGCCAGCATTGCCAGCGCCGTCAGCGAATCCTGCATCGACATCCGCGCAACTTCGGTCACCAGCGGTGCGGCGTCGTCGGCGTCATCCATCGCCGCTGTCTCCGGTTCCATTTCTTCCGTCAGCTCAGCGTCGGCAGAAAGATCGAATACTTCCTCGTCGCCGTCTTCCACGCTGCCGTCTTCCACGCTGTCGTCTTCTTCAGGCAGGCCTGTGGTTTCGCGCAGGCGGCGCTCTTCGGCGGCCTCGGCGCGATTGTCGCGCGCGATGACTTTCTTGATCGATTCGAGGATTTCCTCGACCGAAGGTTCGCCTTCCTGACGCATCGCCGTTATTCCCTCATTGACTGAATATTGCCGGAAAACCGGGTTACTGACCTTGGATTGACCCATTTTGGGCAGGTGTGTCAACGGTCCGCGTCGATTGCGCGACGGGGGCGGGGTCGTTCGACCAGTCCGACCAGGCGCGGCGAACGCGATTGTAGTTTATCTGCGGATCGTAAAGCGCGCCGCCGTCGAGCCCGAGATCGCGCGCCTCGGCCTTGCCCATCGCGGCAAGCAGCGAGAAGCCCGCGACATAGGCATTGCGCCGCGCGGTGACCAGCCGGACCTGAGCCGACAGCAGTTCCTGTTCGGCATCGAGGATGTCGAGGACCGTGCGGTTGCCGACAGTGTTTTCGGCCCGCACGCCTTCCAGGCTCAGGCTCGCTGCCTCGACCGCAGTCTGGTTCGAAGCAATGATCTCTTCGGCGGCCTGCCACGAGGCAAAGGCGGCGCGCACCTGGGCAATGACTTCGCGCTCGGCGCCAATTTCCTGCTCCAGGGCCGCGCTTTCCCGCGCCTGTGCCTGGCGCCGCTGCGCTGCAGGCAATCCGCCCTGAAACAGCGGGATCGAAGCGCGGATACCGGCTTGCGCCGTGGTTTGGCGCTGGGCAAAAACACCTGCGGCCGACGATCCGCCAAGCGAACCGAAATAGTCGGTATAGTCAGCCCCGGTGAAGACGCTGACTTTGGGCAGCCGCGCAGCGCTGGCGGTGCGGACATCGTAGCCTGCTGCCTTGGCGCGCTGGCGGGCGGCGATCAGATCGGGATTGCTGTCGAGCGCGATCAGCGCCGCTTCGTCGGGAGTGGACGGCATGCCCGGCAGTGGCGGCGGGGCCTGCAGATCGACCGGCACTTTGCCGACCGATTGGATATAGCGCTCGCGGCTGGCGATAAGATTGGACTGCGCGGCGCGCAGATCGCTGCGGGCGGTCGACAGGCGCGATTGCGACTGGGCGACATCGGTGCGGGTCAGATCGCCGATCTGGAAGCGGTCGCTGGTTGCCTGGAGGTTGACCGCCAGCACATCGACATTGCCCCGGCGCAGGCCGACCACCGCCTGATTGAGGATCACATCCATATAGACGGCGACGACCTGGCTGAAGATGCCCGACTCAGTGCCGCGCAGATCGGCCTCTCCTGCATCGACTCGCGTTTCGGCGGCGCGAACCGAATTCTTCACTGCGCCTCCGGAATATATCGGCACGCTGAGATTGGCCTGGGCATCGAACGCGCGGTCGGGTGCAGTGAAGTTGTTGGCGCTCTTCTGGACGAATTCGGTATAGCTGGCCGCGCCGCTCAGCGACGGCAGGCCAGCTGCGCGGGCAATCGGCACCCCCTCGTCGGTCGCGCGCTGGCTGGCGCGGGCGGCCTGCAGCGAGGGATTGGTCCGGTAGGCCGCTTCCAATGCCCCGCGCAAATCGTCGGCCAGCGCGGGCGCGGCTGCGGTGCAAATCCCGGCAAGCAGGAGCAGGCGATGCGCGGTGCGCGCCATGGTTAGAAACTCCAGCGCTTTGGCGCAGCGAATTGGGGCAGGACTGGAATGCCAAGCTCGGCCAGCGGCAGCAGCGCCACTGCGCCGCCAGCCTTGCGCCCTGCGGCGAGCCGGGTGACACCGCGTTCGATCAGACCGGTCACCAGCCGTCCGTCATCGGCCAGGCTGGCAGCCAGCGCAACGGGGAGCTGCTCGATCGCCCCGTCGATGACGATCAGCGAATAGGCTCCCTGCTTGCGCTTGGTAGTGACGGCGGCGGCGGCTTGCGCCGGATCGGCTGCGTCGAGCGAGCCCACCAGCGGGCGCAGCAGCGCGGCGAGATAGCCTTTGCCGTCGCCGATCAGCAGCGCCGTGTCGTCAAGCCTCGGCGCAGCTTCGGCGAGCATCCGGCCATGCACCAGCGGGGCGGCGAGAAAGGAGCCATCGTCCAGCGCAATCGCCCGGTCGATATAGGCGGCGGAGCGCGCCGTTTCGGGGACGAAATCCTCGCGCGGCACCCGGAACATCGCGGCAAGCACCCAAGGCTCGTTGACCCCGCTGGTGCGCAGCTGGCTGTCGATCATTGCGCGGCGGGCGGCACTTGCGGCGCCCTGCTGTCCACTCATCGTCATTCCCAAATCCTTTGTCGGCCAGCCTATTGCACCCGCTGCGCTGCGGCACAATTGCCAATTGTGTCGGAACTTGTCGCAATCCGCAGGCAAAGCGCCTTTGACCTTAGCCTGCGCCGGTGCTTATGGAGCCGGACCGGGCAATGCAGGAGCGACCAACATGGCCGATATGGTGACCATCCGCGAGGAAGACCTGATCGAAAGCGTCGCCGATGCGCTGCAATTCATCAGCTTCTATCACCCGATGGATTATATCCGTGCGCTGGGTGAGGCCTATAAGGCGGAGCAAGGCCCGGCGGCGAAAGACGCCATCGCGCAAATTCTGACCAACAGCCGGATGTGCGCCGAGGGGCACCGGCCGATCTGCCAGGACACCGGCATCGTCAATGTCTTCATCGATTGGGGGCAGGAATGCCGCCTTGAGTCGGGCCGCTCCTTGCAAGAGGTCGTCGATGAAGGGGTGCGCCGCGGCTATTTGAACCCGCAGAACAAGCTGCGCGCCTCGATCCTCGCCGATCCCGCCTTCACCCGCCGTAATACCAAGGACAATACGCCCTGCGTGCTGACGGTGACGATGGTGCCGGGCCGCACGCTCTCGATCGATGTCGCGGCCAAGGGCGGCGGTAGCGAAAACAAGTCCAAGTTCAAGATGATGAACCCGTCCGACAATATCGTCGAATGGGTGCTGGAGATGCTGCCGCAAATGGGTGCGGGCTGGTGCCCGCCGGGCATGCTCGGCATCGGTATCGGCGGCACGGCGGAATATTGCATGCAGCTCGCCAAGCAGAGCCTGATGGAGCCGATCGACATGGGCCAGCTCAAGCTGCGCGGCGCGCAAAACGACATTGAAGCAATGCGGATCGAGATTTTCGACAAGGTCAACGCGCTGGGCATCGGCGCGCAGGGGCTGGGCGGGCTTTCGACCATTCTCGACGTCAAGATTCTCGACTGGCCTTGCCACGCGGCGGGCAAGCCGGTGGCGATGATTCCCAATTGCGCCGCCACCCGCCACGCCCATTTCACCCTCGACGGCTCGGGGCCGAGCTTCCTCGAAACGCCCAAGCTCGATGAATGGCCCGATGTCCACTGGACGCCGGACAAGGCCGCCAAGCGGGTTAATCTCGACACGCTCACGCAAGCCGAAGTGTGTGGCTGGAAACAGGGTGACCGCTTGCTGCTCAATGGCAAGATGCTCACCGGGCGCGATGCGGCGCACAAGCGCATTCAGGACATGCTGGCTAAAGGCGAGCCCCTGCCGGTCGATTTCAAGAACCGCGCGATCTATTATGTCGGCCCGGTCGATCCGGTGATGGGCGAAGTCATGGGCCCGGCCGGGCCGACCACTGCCACCCGCATGGACAAGTTCACCGATATGATGCTCGATCTTGGCCTGCTGGCGATGATCGGCAAGGCCGAGCGCGGACAGGGCGCGACCGAAGTCATCGCTCAGCACAAGGTCGCCTATCTGATGGCAGTCGGCGGCGCGGCCTATCTGGTGGCGCGGGCGATCCGCGAGGCCAAGGTGGTGGGTTTTGAGGACCTCGGCATGGAAGCGATCTACGAGTTTACTGTCGAGGACATGCCGGTGACCGTGGCGGTCGATTCAGAAGGCAACAATGTCCACCAGCTCGCGCCGCTGGTGTGGAAAGAGAAGATCGCACGGGAAGGGCTGCTGGCCTAAATCACCCCTCCCCTTCAGGGGAGGGGCAGCGAGACTTGGGTCGGCGAAGCCGGGCCTAGTCGCAGCGGGGTGGGGTTTCGCCGTGAGAGCTGCGTTCGCCGGACAAACCCCACCCCAACCCCTCCCCTGAAGGGGAGGGGCTATAAGTGTGCCGTTTGATGAGTGTGGCCTATTTCCCAGCCCGCCCCTACATTGGCGGCAATCATGGCCATTCTCCTCCTCTTCCTGCTCGGCATCGGCAATTTCGCGATGCACAAGGCGGTGCTGGAAAGCGGCCATCCGCTGCTGGGGGAAGTGCCGTGGTTTTTTCACCTGCTGGGCGGACGTTTCAGCCTGATTGTCGAATTTTTCATTTTGCTCGGATCGATGCTGATGGCGGCGGAAGGTTCGGCGGGCTGGGCCTGGGGTTATGCCGCCTATAGTGCGGTCAATGGCGTGTCGGTCTGGCTGATCCTGTCGGGCCGGGTATAGGCGGGGCATGACCAAGCCCGCTGACCTTCAGGCCAGCAGTTCGTTGATATCGGCCCGGTTGGCCGGGTTGAAGGGGTTGAGGATGCGGAGGCCCTCGATTTCCCGACCGTCTTTCATGTCCTCACTCAACAGCGTGGTTGCACCGGTACGGCACGCAACAATCACAATCAACGCGTCGAAATACTGAACATTGTGCTGCGCCGAAACTGCGAAGGCATCAATCAGATCATTTGGTCTGGTTTGCGGGCAATCGAAGGCATTGAGGAATTGAGCGGCCCTGCGGACAGCATGATCGAAACTGACCGGCCGCTTGCGTCGGCAGACGTTGAGAAATTCGCCGATCACCTGGATCGGCACCACTGCGCCGTCGGCCATGCCAAGTTGATCGACCAATTCAAGCGCTTGGACATGGCGAGATTCCGGGTCGTCCGACGCCACCGCATAGACAAGGATGTTGGTGTCGAGCGCGATCAACGCCCGGTCCGCTCCTCATAGCTTGCAGGGCCAGAAAGCCCTGGAACGCCTTCTTTCATGCCTTCGACCATTGCTTTCCAGTTCTTGCGAAACTCGGGATCGTCCATCCGGTTGGCCCGCTTTGCGCGCATTTCAACAATCGGCTTGCCGTTGCGGGTGATTTCGATCACTTCGCCCGCTTCCGCCCGGGCAATCGCCTTTGACGTGTTGGCATTGAATTCGCGGACTGACATCACGCCCATGACGCGGCTCCCAATTGTTGCAACAGTTGCAACATATGAAATTGCACACCGCCCTGCAAGCGTTTTTCCTTGCATTCGGAGCAGCCGTCCGGCTTCCACGGGCGCATGAACCTGTTCCACGTCAGCGACTTGCATTTTGGCGAGGAGGATCGCGCCGCGCTGGACTGGTTTGCCGGCGAAGTGGCGGCGCAGGGCCCCGATGTGCTGATCTGCACCGGCGATCTCACCATGCGCGGCAGAACCCGCGAATTTGCCGCAGCGGCGGAGTGGCTGGGAGGCTTGGGTGTGCCGGTGAGCATCGCGGCGGGCAATCATGACATGCCCTATTACTGGGAGATGCTCACCCGGCTGCGGCGGCCCTTTGATCGCTACAATGCGATGCGGGCTGCGGTGCACAGCGATCTGGCGGTGGACGGCGTGGCGCTGGTGCCGCTCCAGACGGTCGCTCCGGCGCAGTGGCGGCTGAACTGGTCGAAGGGCTGTGTCAAGCCGGGAGACCTGTCGGCGGCGCTGGCGGGCCTTGCCGGAGCGAATGGTGCCGGGCTGCGCCTGGTCGCCTGCCACCATCCGCTGGTGGATGCGGATACCGAGGGCACCGGTTCGACCCGTGGCGGCAAGCAGGCATTGGCGGCATTGGCGCGGGCCGGAGCGCATGCGGTGCTGTCGGGGCATGTCCATGATGCCTTCGATCTGAGAGTTGAGACCGAGGGCGGGCCGATTCGCCTGATCGGCGCTGGGACTCTGTCTCAGCGGCTACGCGCGACCCGGCCGAGCTACAACCGGTTGGAGTGGTCGGCTGAGGCCGGACTAAAAGTAGCTGCTCAGACAATGGCCTGAATCGAAAAGGGCGGCCCGCCCTTTGTTTGTGATCGGGAGTACCGAATCAGCGCTTGGTGAACTGGAAGCTCTTGCGCTCGGCGACGCGGGGATCCTTTTGAGAATGATTACTGACTTCACAAAGTGATACGGCGCAGGTTAGAATTTCAAAAGTGCCTGTGCGATACCGCTTTTGACTGCACCGGTCGGGCAATATTGCTCTCCCCCTTTAACGAGGCACACTATGTCATATCGCCGCAGGAGAGCCACATATCGGAACGGCGCTAAATTGCTGATTTGCGGTGACCTGTGACGGGAGTACCTACCGCATTCCTGCCCATTTATGACGAGCTTGCCAGAACCATTCTTTATCCAAACGCGAGCTACAACTCCATGGTCACGACCGACGCCAAAGGCGCGTGCCCTTTTCAGGGAGAGTGCACGAGAGGTAGCATGCGATGCACGACCACTAAAATAATCATTCGTCAATTTTGGTAAATGGGTCGCAATCTGTTCAAAAAAAGGAAATTCTTTTTCATGCTTCAATGCTGCTGCAATCAGTTTTCGGACAGCAACAATTTCAGATTGAGTGGGAAGTGGCTCAGAATTATCGACCCTAACTGCTCCAATAGGATCAAGTAGCCTTGAAGCGGCCAGTTGAGAATCTTGCGATTTTGAGTCTTCAGTCATCGTTAACAATCTTCGCCAATACAAACGGTTTGCGGTCGAGCTCACTCAATAGGCGGAAGGCGGTGCCGCGAGGTAAAAGCAATTCCTCTTCTAGAGGGTCGGAAGAGTATGGCACCATGTTGAAAACTTTAGAACCTCTGGGGATTGCCAATTGAAGCAGTATCCCTGGACCTTGCAAAACACTAAACCTTCTACCTACTTTCTCACTCATAGTCACGCTTAAATAGGCGTCAGGAGTGATAATTGAGCCAAAACGAGCATTTTGGTATCTCCATTCTAGTAGCTCCAAAGGCCCAACGCCTCTATATGCAACTAAATCGGACACTAGTCTTGATTCATCGATAATCTGATCGAGCAGCTCGACATCGGTCCTAAGTTGGTCAGAACCAGGTTCCAAGTCTCGAAGATAATCATTAATTAACCGATAACCGCCTTGCGAAAATCGATCCAGCAAGTGAAATTTTTCGCGAGCCCCCATGGGGCACTGATGCCGCCCCTCGGTTCAATTCGCAACGGGGAAAATCAGCGCTTCGAGAACTGGAAGCTCTTGCGCGCCTTGGCCTTGCCGTATTTCTTGCGCTCGACCACGCGGCTGTCGCGGGTGAGGAAGCCGGCGGACTTTACCGAGCTGCGCAGCAGCGGCTCGAACTTCGACAGCGCCTGGGCGATGCCGTGCTTGACCGCGCCGGCCTGGCCGGAAAGCCCGCCGCCCTTGACGGTGCAGACGACGTCATATTGCCCGGTGCGCTCGGACACATCGAACACCTGGTTGATCACCAGGCGCAATGTCGGACGGGCGAAATAGACTTCCTGATCGCGGCCATTGACCGTGATCTTGCCCGAGCCGGGCTTGATCCAGACGCGGGCAACCGCGTCCTTGCGGCGGCCGGTGGCATAGGCGCGGCCCTGGGCATCGACTTCCTTGTCGCGGATCGGGGCGACCGGTCCGGTGCGCACGGGCGGCGCGGCAGGTGCTTCGTCGGCGGGGGCGGCAACGACCGGGTCGCGGGCAGCAAGCGCGCCGAGGTCGGCGAGATCGGTGACAGTATTGGTGTTTGAAGTCTCTGGCATCATGCGCCCACCTTGTTCTTGCGATTCATCGAAGCGACGTCGAGCGGCTGGGGCTGGGTGCCCGCATGCGGATGCTCACTACCGGTGTAGAGATGCAGCGCGCGCATCTGGTCGCGCCCGAGCGGGCCGCGCGGGATCATGCGTTCAACCGCCTTTTCGAGTACGCGCTCCGGGAAGCGGCCATCGAGCACCTTGCCCGCGGTTACTTCCTTGAGGCCGCCGATATAGCCGGTGTGCTTGTAATAGATCTTCTGCTTGAGCTTGTTGCCGGTCAGCCGCACCTTTTCGGCGTTGATCACGACGACATGATCGCCGCAATCGACATGCGGGGTGAAGCTCGGCTTGTGCTTGCCGCGCAGCCGGTTGGCGATGATCACCGCAAGGCGGCCAACCACCAGGCCATCGGCATCGATCAGATGCCATTTCTTTTCGACTTCGGCCGGTTTGATCGACCGTGTCTGGGTGCTGAGTGCCTTCATGGCAGGTCTTGGTCCTTCATGATTCGCATTAATGATTCGCACCGGCGCGCCACTGGGCTGCCGCCGGGAAGCGTTGCCATTTGCCGCGAATGCTGGATAAGTCAAGCTAATCTGCGCTTTTGCCGAGAGGTAAAATATTACCTCTCGGTTCCTTGAGGGGTCTGGCTGAGCTGCCATTGTTCGCGGGTGATGCGGGTGTCGCCTGCCATTTCGGTGGTCACCACCCGGTCGAGCAGGGCGAGCTGGCCGCCGCTACTGGCCCCGCGCGCCTCGATTTCGACTGTGACGTGGCCCTCGCCGCCGCCGGGCAAGGCAATGCTGCGCGTCTCGCTGCGCTTGCCGGGAGCGGGATGGAAAATATCGGCTGGCCACTGGCTGCGCGCGGCGCGGCTGCGCAATTGCTTCACGAAGGCCTGGGCCTGCAGCATGTCGAGCGCGGGCAGACCGGAGCCGCCGATGGTCTCCGCTGCGATCACCGCCGCCCGGTCGAGCGAGCCATCGGGCTGGACCATGCCGCCGCCGACGATCATCCCCCGGGCGTCGAGCAGGATCGGGAACATGCCATTGTCGGGCCGGAGCCGCTCGATCTCGGCAAGCGCGGCCAGCGAGGGCGGGGCATCGGCTATGGCTTCGACCAGATTGCCCTCGACCCGGTAACCCGCGCCGTCGCGGATGATCCGCACGGCATAGCTGCGCCTTGTGACCACGGCCTTGCCGTCGGGCAGCGGACGATGCAGCGTGCGGGTCAACAGCAATTGCGCTTGCGGCGGCGCGAAGGCGGCGGGCGGAGATGCTGCCCCAGCTCCGGGGACGGCCAAGGCCGCCATGACCAGCATGGCCGAACTGCCACAGAGCCAGACAGACCTGTTCTTGCCCGCCATTCCGGCTTCCTCTGCAACGCCCCTGTGCAATCCCGACAGCGATCGGGAACAGACCCGAGGCGATATTGACGCAGGCAATCTGCCGTTCGTCAAGCCATGTCTTGGCCCACGCGCAGCATACCCAGCCGATGCGCACCCCAGACTGTGGCGGCGAGCAGCAGCGCTCCGGTTAGCTGATGTAGCACCGCCAGCCACAGGGCGACCCCGCTCATCGCGGTGGCAATGCCGAGCAACAGCTGGGTGCCGAAGGCGGCATGGATGGCAATCGAGACTCTCCGCAGCCCAGCCTGGCGCAAGCGCCGCGCCATGACCACCAGCGCTGCTGCTGCTGCCCATGCCCACCAGCGATGGATGAAATGGACCAGAAATGGATCACTCACCAGAGCATGGCCCAGGCCCCCCGACCAGTCGATCCCGGCGGGAAAGAGCTTGCCCTGCATCAACGGCCAGTCCGGCGCGAGATGACCGGCGCGCAGCCCGGCCATCAGCGCCCCATAGATCAACTGGATGGCAAGCATGGCGAGCACCACGGCCGAAAACCGGGTCAGCCGCGCGGGTCCCTGGTTCCTTGCCAGCGCGCGAAGATCGAGCGCAGTCCAGACCAGCGCGCCCAATGTCACCAGCGCCACCATAAGATGCGTCGCCAGCCGCAAATGGCTGACCTTGACGTCCTGGCTGAGCCCTGAGCTGACCATCCACCAGCCGACTACGCCCTGCATGCCGCCCAGCGCCAGCAGCAGCAGCAAGCGCGGCTTGTAGCCCGCCGGGATCTGACGCTTCGCCCAGAACCAGGCGAGCGGCAGGGCGAAGGCGAAACCGATCAGCCTTGCCAGCAGCCGGTGCGCCCATTCCCAGAAATAGATGAATTTGTAGTCGGCCAGCACCATGCCGGCCGGGCCGTTGACCTGAGTATATTGCGGGATGCGCTGGTAAGCGGCGAATTCGGCCTGCCACCCCGCCTCGCTGAGCGGCGGGATCGCGCCGGTGACAGGCTTCCATTCGGTGATCGACAGGCCCGATTCGGTCAGCCGGGTGATCCCGCCGATGACGACAATCAGCCCGATCAATGCCGCCACCGCCAGCAGCCAGCGGGCAATGGCGAGCGGGGTTCCCCGGCTATCGGATATTATGCCCGTCATTGCGAAGCCCCTGCGCCGGAGTGCGGAGATTTTCAAGCGTCACCGGGCAGGCCCTTGCATGATGTTACAACATTACATAGACTGGGCTGCAATGCGCGATGCCATACTCTCGATTCGTGACCGGCTGGACGGGGTGGGCATCATGCTCTCGGGCCTCTGCGCGGTGCATTGCGTGCTGGGGATTATGCTGGTCTCGGTGCTTGGCCTCGGCGGCGAGGCCTTGCTGGCACCGTCAATCCACCGGACCGGGCTCGCGCTGGCCGTCGGTGTCGGGATTGTTACCCTGGGTCTGGGCGCGTTGCGGCATGGTCAGTTGCTGCCGCTTGGTATTGGCGGCTGCGGCATCGCGCTGATGGCTGGCGGGTTGGCGGTCGATCACGGCTCGGCTGAGGCGTTTCTGACCATCGCAGGTGTCGCATTGGTCGCCACCGCGCATATCCGGAACTTGCGTCACGCCGTCTGAGCGCTATCTGCGCTTGCTATGGCCTCTGATCTATCCCTCACCGTCAATGGCGAACCGCGCCGCATCGCTGCGGGTGCGAGCATCGCCGATCTGGTCCGCAGCCTCGAGCTCAATCCGCAAAAGGTTGCGGTCGAGCGCAATGGTGCAATCGCTCCGCGCTCCGCACTGGGCGAAATTCTGCTGGCTGATGGAGATGTGCTGGAAATCGTTCACTTTGTCGGTGGCGGCAATGGGGGCGGTGCAGACGATGATAGATGGACGGTGGCCGGGCGGAGCTTCCGCTCGCGGCTGATCGTCGGCACCGGCAAATACAAGGATTTCGCCGAAGACGCGGCTGCCGTCGAAGCCTCGGGTGCGGAAATCGTCACGGTCGCTGTGCGCCGGGTCAACATTTCCGATCCCAAGGCGCCGATGCTGACCGATTTCATCGATCCGAAGAAATACACCTATCTGCCCAACACGGCCGGCTGCTTCACCGCCGACGATGCGATCCGCACTTTGCGGCTGGCGCGCGAGGCGGGGGGCTGGGATCTGGTCAAGCTCGAAGTGCTGGGCGAAGCGCGCACACTGTACCCGGACATGCGCGAGACGCTGAAGGCCTGCGAAGTTCTGGCCAGGGAGGGCTTCCTCCCGATGGTCTATTGCGTCGACGATCCGATTGCGACGAAGCAGCTTGAAGAAGCGGGCGCAGTCGCGGTGATGCCGCTGGGCGCGCCGATCGGCTCGGGGCTGGGCATCCAGAACCGGGTGACGATCCGCCTGATCGTTGAGGGCGCAAATGTACCGGTTCTGGTCGATGCCGGGGTTGGAACGGCTTCGGATGCCGCGGTTGCGATGGAGCTGGGCTGCGACGGCGTGCTGATGAACACCGCGATTGCCGAAGCCAAAGACCCGATCCGCATGGCCCTGGCGATGAAGCTCGCGGTCGAGGCGGGCAGGCATGCCTATCTTGCCGGGCGCATGGGCCTGCGCAAATACGCGGATCCCTCTAGCCCGCTGGCAGGACTGATTTGAGCATTCGGGTTAACGCGATGCTAACCAAATTCTGGTGATGTCTGCTTGCCGGGCGGCGATGCTGCGGCAAACAGGGGTTATCGCATCATGTCCACTACCGGCACGGCAACGCTGACCATCGCCGAACTGCGCGAATTCGCGGGCTTCACGGCTTGCGAGCAGCGCTATATCAAGCGCAGTCTCGATATCGGCCTCGGCCGCCAGGATGCCTTCAAGCTATGGGCGCGCGATGCGGCGGAAGTCGCCTCGATTCGCAGCCAGTATGTCGTCTATCAGGAATTGAAGGTGCTGAAGGGCGCGATGCCCGAGGAAACCGGCTTCGAGGGCACCGAAAGCTTCATCGGCAAGCTGGTCCGCGTCGCCGCCTTCGATCTGGCGCAGGAACGGATCAACAGCTTCTCCGCCTTCCGCTTTCTCTACGAGCGCCTGCTCGGCCCCGAAGCGCGCCCCTGGCTGCCCAGCGCCTTCTGCGCCGCTGCGGCCCTACCCCAGATTCGCCCGGATCGCCGCAAAGGCCTGCTGCAATCGATCAGCGAAGCGGCAGCGACCGCTCCGGGCTGGTCGACCCGGGCACCGTGCTTCTATCCGGAATGGGTGGAGAAAGAGGCGGCCTAGGAAATTTGGCTACGGTTGCGCGTGGCCTTCGACAAGCTCAGGCTGAGCGGGGTTTGGGGTTTTCAAACAGCAAGAATGACCCGCTCATGCTGAGCCTGTCGAAGCATAGCCACTGACCTCACCCCTTATACAACCCATCCAACCTTTCCCCATAGCGCTCCTTCAGCTTGTGCCGCCTGATCTTCAAACTCGGCGTCATTTCCTCGTTGTCGATGGAGAAGGCCTCGTCGGCAAAGGCGAACTGGCGGACTTTTTCGATCACCGACAGCTCCTGATTAACCCGGTCAATCGCTGCGCGGATCGCAGTGCGGAAGGCGGGCAGGTCTTGCAGCGCGGCGAGGTCGAATTTCATCCCTTCGCCCTGTGCCCAGGCCAGTGCCCATTCGGCATCGGGGACGATCAGTCCGACAAGATAGGGCCGCTGGTCGCCCGCCACCATCGCTTGGGCAATCTCGGCCTGCAGCGTCAGCATCCCCTCGACCCGCTGCGGCGAGATACTGTCGCCCTTGTCGTTGACGATCATGTCTTTCTTGCGGTCGGTGATGACAATGCGGCCTTTGTCATCGAGATGGCCGATATCGCCGGTGTGTAGCCAGCCGTCGATGACCGTGCGGGCGGTCTCGGCCGGGTTGCGCCAATAGCCCTGCATGACCTGCTCACCGGCGACCAGCAGTTCGCCGTCGTCGGCGATGCGTACTTCGACCCCGGCGAGCGGCGGACCGACCGTGTCCATCTTGAGGCCGACTTTGGGCCGGTTGCAGCTGATCACCGGGCCGGCCTCGGTCTGGCCATAGCCCTGCAGCAGGGTCAGCCCCAGCGCGTCGAAGAAGGTGCCGACATCGGGATTGAGCGGCGCCCCGCCCGATACC
>JAHFPT010000206.1 GCA_023266625.1 Novosphingobium sp.
GCCCGAACGGTCGACCGCGAAGGTGATGAAATCCTGATGGAAGCTGGTCGGGCCGTTGCCCTGATTTTTCGTCTTCTTTGCGGCGGGCAGCTTGGGCGCGAAGAAATCGTTGAACAGGCGCACCCCCGTCCCTGCCTTGCGCCCGTTCAGCGCCTTGGCCGCAGCGCCGATCCCGCCGAACAGCGGGTGCACCGCCGGATCGCCATAGCCGCCGGCGGCGAAGGCGTTGAAGTAGGGTTGGTCGATGCCATAGGGCGGATTGCTGTCGCCATCTTCGCCCATCATACCCTTGGCCTTGGCGAGCAGTGTCGCGATCATCCCGGGATCGATGAAGCCGCGCAGCTGGACCCAGCCCTTTTCGCGGTAGTGCGCCGCTTCATCGGCGGTCACGCCGCGGCAGGAGGAAAGTGCGGTTTCGGACATGATCGCTCCATTCATCCCAGCGTCCTGATCGGATCGCTGCCATCCCAACCCTGCGCCGCTGCGCGAAACGCACCGAACACCTGCTCGGCAATCGGATTGGCAGTAATCAGCTCGGTCATGAAGCCTAGCGTGCCGACGGTGTCGATATAGCAGGTCTTTGCCCCCATCATCAGGCCTTCGAAGGCCAGCTCCGCGCCCTCTGCCGCATAGGCGGCCTTCTCGCCGTCATAGTCGGTGCAATAGAGCGCGGTGTGGTGGAATCCGCTCTTTCCGGCGGGGACGACATCGCGCCAGATGCCGGGCACATCGCCGATGGGGGAGATCAGTTCGATCTGCATGTCGCCATACTGGCCGATGGCGGCGCGGTGGGGGGCGATATCCGCCGGAGCGCCGCGATAGTGGCTGTCGGTAAAGTGCACGTCTTCGAAGACGAAGAATGGTCCCGCCCGGGCCGAGTGGACCCATTGGCCAATCGCCGCTTCCAGATCGGGCACGACCCAGCACAGCTGCATGTAGTTTCCATTGGTGAGCGGTTTGAACACGCTTTGGTATCCTCTCGTTTTGCGGCAAACTATTCGCCAAGCTGGTGTGCGCGTCAACCGGGCTGTTGGGGAGGATATTGTGACTATGCCGCCAGCCGTTTCCCCAGCGGCGGCAGGCGGTCGATCACCAGCGCGCCATCGCGGATCACTGCTTTCAGCGCCTGCTGCGGCTTCGCCAGCAGCGACAGATCCGCCAGCGGATCGCCATCCAAGACGATCAGATCGGCCAGTGCACCCGCTGCGATCACGCCGAGCTTTTCCCCGCCACCCACCAGCGCCTCGCCCGCATTTTTCGTGCCCCAGCTGAGCACTTCGGCAGGCGAAAGCCCTTCACTCGCCCCGTAAAACGCAAACTCCCGGCCATAATTGCCAAGCTGGTGATCGAGCGGATCGTCCTCCAGCACCTCGCGGAACACGCCGCTGTAATCGTCTCCCGCAAGGATGCGCACGCCCGCCTTCTGCGCCAGCGGCAGGATATTCCACACGTGATCGTAAAGCCGCTGCATCTCGCCGTCGCCCCAGCCGAGCTGGAGCAGGCATTTGGGATAGGTCAGGCTGGGCACCCAGAACGTGCCGCGCTTCGCCATCAGATCGAGGATTTCCGCGTCCACCTCGTCGCCATGATCGATGATATCGACGCCCAGCTCGACACATTCCCGGATCATCTCGCGTTCGGCGCAATGCGCGCGGACCTTGGCCCCCCGCGTATGGGCGGCACCGACCACGGCCGTGATCTCGTCGCGGTCCATGTTGCGCGGCACCGGGCCGGGGAAGCCGTGGCCGGAACTGGCAAAAATCTTGATCGTCTCGGCCCCGCGCCGGATACATTCGCGCACCGCCTTGCGCATGTCTTCCGGCCCGTCGACGAACAGGTCGGTGCCCGGCGTCTTCATCTGGCGCCACCAGTTCTTGCTGTCGTTGAGATCGCCGGTGGTGCCGATATGCGCGGAGCAGGCGCGGATGCGCGGGCCGGGGATGATACCCTCGGCGATGGCTATCTTGAGCTGGGCGTCGATGTCATGCCCGCAGGTCGCGCCGACATAGCCGGTGAAGCCGCTTTCGAGCAGCACCCCGCAATTGCGCACCCCGATTGCCATCAGCACGCCGGGCGGCAGCTCCTTGCCGAGCGGATCGCCGGCGATGCCCTGGGCGAGGGTGAATTTGTAGAAATCGGGGTGGAAATGACAGGTGATCAGGCCCGGCATCAGGGTCATGCCGCCCAAGTCGGTGGCGTCGTCGCCAGCGGGTTTGTCGGTGATCGAGGCGATGCGATTGCCGTCGAGTGTGACGGTGCGCGTGCCGGGCAGCATGGCGGTTCCGTCGAACACTCTGGCATTGGTGAAGGTCAGCATGGCCCCTGCTCCATAATCCGCGGCGGCTGGCGCAGCATGTCGAGAATCGCCGCGTTGAACGCCTCGGGACGCTCATACATCGTCCAGTGGCCCGCGTCTGCAATCACCCGGAAGTCCATATCCGGCTGAAATTTGCGCAGCACGGACTCTTGCAGGGCGGGGTCCGGATGCGGCCGGTCAAACTCTCCCCAGATCGCATCGAGCGGAACAGTCAACCGGGGCAGGGCGTCGAGCAACTTGTCGGGCATCACCAGATCGACCACCGGGAGGCGGGCCTGCCGCCCGTTCGCCACCAGCAGATGCATCGCCATCTCGTCGACTGTTTCGGGATGCTGCAGCATCAGCCCCAGCAGATTGCGCTTGATCGCCGCGCGCCGTTCTTCCCCCACCAGCCCGCCGACCCGCCCGAGATCGACAGCCCCGTGCGGCGTATCGAGCCCACCGGCGCCGACGATTACCACCCGCCGGACGAATTGCGGATAGCGCGCGGCGAAATGGGCAAACACCGCGCCGCCGAACGAGAAGCCGGCGAAATCGGCCTGTTGTCCCTCTTCCAGCAGATCGCGCATCCCGCAGGCGATAGTGGCGGAGATCGTGTCGTGGTCTACTGCACCCGGCATTGCACTATCGCCGTGGCCAGGCAGGTCGGGCACAATCACCGTGTAGTGCTCCGACAGCGCGTCGATATTGCGGATCCAGTGCGGCCAGTTGCCTTGTGCGCCATGGCCGAGCACCAGTGGCGGCCCCGCCCCCCACACGCGCCAGACCATCGCGCCATCGCCGCAGGGCGTCTCGACACGGCGGGCGCGGGCTTCGCATTCGGCAATGGTCGTGACGGGATCGGTCAATTCCAGTACCGCCCGCCAACCACGGCTTCCTCGGGGAAGGCGCGGTCGATTGCCGCGAGGTCTTCCGGTGTCAGCGCGATCTCCGCAGCGGCGATATTTTCCTCCAGCCGGTCGAGCCGCCGCGTACCGGGAATCGGCACGATATCCTCGCCCTGATGCAACACCCAGGCAATCGCCAGCTGGCCGGAGCTATGCCCGGTCTTCGCCGCCAGCGCTCCCAGTGCCTCGACCAGCGCGTAATTCTTCGCCGCCGCCTCGCCGCCAAAGCGCGCCATCTTTGCCCGCCAGTCACCCTCGGGCAGCGGCTTGCCGGGCTTGACCCCCCCGGTGAGGAAGCCGCGCCCCAGGGGGCTGAACGGCACGAAACCGATGCCGAGTTCCTTCAACGTGGGCAGAATCTCCGCCTCGACATCGCGCGTCCACAGCGAATATTCGCTTTGTAGCGCAGTGACCGGCTGGACCGCATGGGCGCGGCGGATCGAATC
This sequence comes from Novosphingobium sp., assembly GCA_023266625.1. Classification (GTDB taxonomy): domain Bacteria; phylum Pseudomonadota; class Alphaproteobacteria; order Sphingomonadales; family Sphingomonadaceae; genus Novosphingobium. Next base: position 3,651 of record JAHFPT010000206.1, read on the forward strand.
CGCATCCGCTTCCGACATGCCGAAATGCCGGACCTTGCCTTCACGGATCAGTTCGCCGACCGTGCCTGCGACATCTTCCACCGGCACTTCGGGATCGAGCCTGTGTTGATATAGCAGGTCGATATAATCGATTCCCAACCGCCCCAACGAGGCTTCGACGACTTCGCGGATATGCACAGGCCGGCTGTCGAAGCCCGAACTCTGCCGACCCTCGGCATCGACCTTGAAGCCGAATTTGGTGGCAATGGTCACATGATCGCGAATGCCCTTGAGGCCGTGGCCCAGCTGCCGCTCGTTGAGGAAGGGGCCATATACTTCGGCGGTATCGAAAAACGTCACCCCGCGATCATGGGCCCCGCGCAGCAGATGTGCCGCACCGTCCATCGACAGCGCTTCGCCATAGGCTCCGCTCAGGCTCATGCAGCCCAGGCCGATAGCGGAGACTTCGAGCCCCTGGCCGAGTGCGCGCTTCTTCATGGCATTCTCCCTGGAGTGTGTAATGGCATTGCTTGGCGGCAGAGTGCAACATAGAGATCGCGGACAAATCGGGAGAGCAGGTCTTGGCAAACGAACTCGCAGGCAAGGTTGCCATCATCACCGGCGGTGCGCGGGGCCTCGGGCAGGGGATGGTCGAGGTCTTTGTCGAGGAAGGCGCGCGGGTGGTTATCGCCGATCTGCGCGAGGAGGAAGGCACCGCGCTCGCAGCGCAGCTCGGCAATGCCGTGCGTTTCCGCCGCTGCGACGTCTCCAGCCGCGAAGACGTCCAGGCGCTGGTCGACTACGCGGTCGCGGAATTCGGCGGGCTTCACGCGATGTGCAACAACGCCGGCCTGTCCGACAACAGCTTCGCGCGCCTGCTCGATGTCGATTTCGAAATGTTCGAGACGATCATGAAGGTCAATGTGCTGGGCGTCATGCTCGGCACCCAGATTGCCGCGCGGCATATGGCGCAACATGGCGGCGGCGCGATTATCAATACCTCGTCGATCAGCGGCATCCGCCCGGGCTTCGGTTTCTTTTCCTATCGCGCCTCCAAGGCGGCAGTGGTCAATTTCACCCAGAGCGCCGCCAGCGAGCTGGGCGAGCATCTGATCCGGGTAAACTGCATCTGTCCCGGCAATATCCCCAGCGAAATGGGCAGCTATGCCCACACCCCCGGTATGACCGACGACAAGGGCGAGCGGATCAAGGCAGCGATCCGCGCGGTGCGGATGCGCTGGCAGCCGCTTCAGCGCCAGGGCGCAGCGCGCGATATCGGCAATGCCGCCCTGTTCCTCGCCAGCGACCGCGCAGGCCAGGTCACCGGGCAGGTGCTGTCAGTCGATGGCGGCTCGACTTCCGGCGATTCGCGCAGCCAGATCGAGGAGATCATGGCAGCAAGGGCGCAGATCGAGGCCGGATAGCCATGCAGGCAATCCCGCCTGAATATCGTGCTACCGAAACCGTAGGACGGATCGCGCTGATCGCTGAGAGTTTCGAGCGCCTGTTGGGGAGGTCGCTGGTCAATGCGGGACAAGACGTCGTATCCGCGCTGTGGCAGGCCCCACTGGCCATCGTCGCGCACGGCACAGAGTCCGATCCGCGCTTCTTCTTCGCCAATCGCGTGGCGCTCGCGGCCTTCAAGGCAACACCCGGCCAGTTCATCGGCATGCCGTCGCGATTATCGGCTGAAGCACCGCAGCGCGAGGAGCGGCAGGCGCTGCTCGACCGGGTGAGCCTGCGCGGCTTCATCGACGATTATGCCGGGGTCCGCGTCACCCTGACCGGCGAGCATTTTCACATCGAGAATGCCACCGTCTGGAACTTGCTCGACGAGGCGGGTATGCGCCACGGACAGGCCGCCGCCTTTGCGGTTTGAAGCCGGGTGCTATTCCTCGTCGCCCTTCAGCTCCTCGCCCGACAGCGTCACCACATGCAGCAGATTGGTCGAGCCCGGCGTGCCGAAGGGCACCCCCGCCAGCGCGATCAGCTTCGAACCCGCCGTGCCGAAACCGTGGCGCAGCGCCATGCGCTTGCCCTTGGCGATCATTTCCTCGAAGCTGCCGATGTCCTTGGTCACCACCGCAAAGGCACCCCACAGCAAGCCGATCCGCCGCGCCGTCTTGACCGACGGCGTCAGTACCAGCATCGGCGCGCCGGGCCGCTCGCGCGCCACCCGCCGCGCGGTCGAGCCCGAACCGGTGAACACGATGATCCCGGAAATCGCCACTGTCTCGGCAATCGCCGCGCTGGCCTGGGCGAGCGCATCGGCGGTGGTCGCATCGGGTATGACCTGGGTGAAATGGACCCGCGCCTTGTAGCCCGGATCGCTCTCCACCTGCATGGCGATGCGGTGCATGATCGTCACCGCCTCGACCGGCCAGGCCCCGGCAGCGGTTTCGGCCGAGAGCATCACCGCGTCGGCACCGTCATAGACGGCATTGGCGACATCGGAGACCTCGGCCCGGGTCGGGGCGGGGTTTTCGATCATCGATTCGAGCATCTGCGTCGCGACGATGACCGGCTTGCCCGAGCGGCGGGTCGCCTCGACAATCCGCTTTTGCAGCGGCGGCACTTCCTCGGGGTTCAACTCGACGCCCAGATCGCCGCGCGCAACCATGATGCCGTCGGCCAGCTCGATGATCGCATCGAGATGTTCGATCGCGGCGGGCTTCTCGATCTTGGCGACCAGCGCACCATAACCACCCATCAGTCTCCGGGCTTCGGCGACATCCTCGGGCCGCTGGACGAAGCTGAGCGCTACCCAGTCTGCGCCCTGTTCGACCGCGAAGGCCAGATCGCGCCGGTCCTTCTCGGTCATCGCCGGGACGGGGACGACCGTATCGGGGACATTGACCCCCTTGCGGTCCATGATCACCCCGCCGACTTCGGCCGAGCAAAGGATCATATCCTTGTCGTCGCTGATGACGCGCAAGCGCAGCTTGCCATCGTCGATCAACAGCCGCTGGCCCTTCTTGAGAATGCCGAACAGTTCGGGATGCGGCAGGCAGACGCGGTTTTCATCGCCCAGCGCCGGATTTCGGTCGAGAGTGAAATGGCTGCCGTGGCGGATGACCGCGCGGCCATCCTTGAAGGTGCCGACGCGCAGCTTGGGCCCCTGCAAGTCACACAGAATGGTAATCGGCCGCCCGAACGCCTTTTCGGCAGCGCGGATCGCGGCGATGGTCTGGGCATGGGTTTCCTGGTCGCCATGACTCATGTTGATGCGGAAGGCATCGGCACCTGCCTCCAGCAGCTTGCCAATCATCTCAGGCGCACAGCTGGCCGGGCCCAGCGTCGCCAGAATCTTGATCTTCCGTCCGCGTGGATCGAGCCTGGTCAAACAATCTACCCCTTTGTCTAGCGCGCCGCCCTATGGCAAAGCCCCCTCTCGGCGCAATGCCGAAACACCAAGGACGTTTGAAATGGATGCTCTCGACACTCTCGATGACAAGATCGCGGCAGAAGCCTTCCGCAGACTGGTGCGACATTTGCGCAAGCGCCACGATGCGGAGAATATCGACCTGATGGGGCTGGCGGGGTTTTGCCGCAATTGCCTGTCGGACTGGATCGTCGATGCCGGGGCACCGCTCGACAAAGCAGCGGCGCGCGAGGCGATTCATGGGATGCCGACGGCAGAATGGAAGGCAAAGTTCCAGAAAGAGGCAACGCCGGAGCAACTGGCGCGGATGGCGGAGAGTGTGAAGTTGAACGGGGGGACGCATTGACCGCAGTTCCTCTCCATTTTTCCGCAGGACAAATGGGGAGGTGTCGCCGCGAAGCGGTGACGGAGGGGTGATTGGCTGGCCTCGACACCCCTCCGTCTCGCCCTTTGGGCGATCCACCTCCCCATTTGCACTTCGTGAAAATGGAGAGGGAGAGGATTTCCACAGGATGCTCTTTGCCCGAATCCCCCTCCCCCGCTAACAGCCCCCTCAACCGAATCACCACACCCGGAGAGACCCCCCCACGATGGCCGAGACCACCGACGACCGCCTGCGCCTTTTGATCGAACGCGTCGAACGCCTCGAAGAGGAAAAGAAGGGCATCGCCGACGACATCCGCGACACCTATGCCGAGGCCAAGGCGGTGGGCTATGACGCCAAGATCATGCGCCAGATCGTCCGCCTCAGGAAAATGAACCAGGATGACCGGGCCGAGATGGAAATGCTGCTCGATACCTATAAAGCGGCGTTGGGGCTGGGGTGATTCGGCACCGAGCCGCTATTAAGTTTTGGCGAAAGCGGGTGGAGGACGAGCAATGAAAGCAAGGTTGGTTTTAGTAACTGCTGCCTTACTTTTGTCGCAGTCAGCAAGCACGCAGGCTGTCGATGCACTCCCTGAACCAGCGACCATCGCCGTACCGAATATCAACTCTTCAGACCAAAGAGTGCAACAAGAGGGACACAAATTTTTCTTCTTTTACAACTCTTCAGTGAGCTTTGCCGAAGCATATGCAGACATAGCTGAATGTCGAAGTTTTTTACCGATAGGCGCGTACCGAAAAATCCCGGGATTCATCCCTTGGATCGAACCGGGGAGGCGCGAGATCGTTCGATACTTTCCCAACCCCTATGGGTTAGTAGGCGGGATGATAGGGGCAATAGTCGTGCCCAAGATAGAGAGGGGGCTGCGCAACAACAAGTTAAGGCGATGTATGGAGCCACGAGGCTATGTCCGCTACGCCTTGCCAGAAACAGCATGGAAGCAAATCAACGAAGGCGATGAGCGATCCTTGGTTCTCATGCAGGCCAAGTTGGCAACTGGCAATCGTCCTCAGCAATCCGAGGTGCACGAATGAACCGTTTGCTGATCGCGTTGCTAATTTTGCTAACGCCCGCCTCTGCATTTGCTGGCAACGCCGAAGGTGTGATGCAGCTTCGTGTTGCGCCAGCTGCGTTGAACACAGGCAAAGCTTACCTCCTTTTCCAGTCTAGTCACGCGAAGTCGGGTATGAACCGCCCCGGGATTGTCGGAGGCCCCAACTCCTGAGAGGAAGGGCCTACTATGAGCAAGACAACCAACAAGTTCGCACCGGAGGTTCGCCATCGGGCGGTCCGC
>JAHFPT010000207.1 GCA_023266625.1 Novosphingobium sp.
GACAATCGACTATTTCCGCCAGTTGCATATAGGCAGCAACCGCAAGGAAGGTGTCGCTGGCCTTCACCGCCACCTTATATTCGTGGAAATCGTGGTCTTGCAGCAACTTGATGTGATCGAGCGCGCTTTCGACCAGCGCATCGGGGCAAGGCTCGCCGTATTTTTCGAGCAAATCCTTCTCGAGGCTGCCGGCGTTGACCCCGATGCGGATCGCGCAGCCATTGGCCTTGGCGGCGCGGACCACTTCGGCGACGCGCTCGCTGCTGCCGATATTGCCGGGATTGATCCGCAGGCAGGCAGCGCCCGCATCGGCGGCTTCGAGCGCGCGTTTGTAGTGAAAATGGATGTCGGCGATCACCGGAATCCGCGCGGCGCGAGTGATCTGGCGCAGCGCCTTGGTGCTGGCCTCATCGGGGCAGGAGACGCGGATCAGGTCCGCCCCGGCCTCTTCGCAGCGACGGATCTGGTCGATCGTTGCCACCGGGTCGGAGGTGAGCGTATTGGTCATGGTCTGCACCGTGATCGGCGCATCGCCGCCGACAGGGACGGCGCCGACCATGATCTGGCGGGACTGGCGGCGCGCAATATCGCGCCAGGGTCTGATGCTGGACATGGGGGGCATATAGGGGCGGGAAGGCGGCGGGGCAAACCGCTTGTTGGCCTGCCCCGCCCCATTCCAGCATCAGAACATCCGGCTGACGTTCAGGTTTACACCAAAGCGCTTGGGAGCCTGGATCCCGTTGACCTTTTGCCAAAGCGGCACAGTGGCTTCCGCGCCAAGGCGGAAACTGCCGCCCACCACGAAGTTCGCGCCGATTCCGGCCTCAAGCCGATGGCCGCCATAGTTGGCCTGACGGCCTGGCGGCGAAGCGTGGCTGTGGCCGGAATTGTAGTGACCCGTGACGATTCCCTCATCGCTATAGGCGAGCCGGGCGGAAAGCGAGGCGCGCGGGCTGAGCGGCTTGCTCAGCCAGCCGGTGGCGGCAAAGCGGTTGCCGAATTTGAAGCCGCTGGCGTTATGGCTGCCGGTGCGCAGCAGATAGCTGGCCTGCATGCCCCAGCCAAAGCCCGGTTGCGCGCCGCGCAGGGTCAGCGAGGGTTGCAGGTCCCAGGTGCCCGAGCCGGGCTGCATGCCGTAGTGGACGAAATTGCCATCCTCATCCTGGCGCGAGATGCTGCCGGTGGGGATCGACAGGACCAGCCCGGCATGTGCCGACAGCTTGGACCCGCGCGATAGCGCGACCAGCGCGCCGAGCCTGGTATCGCCGATGCCCGAAACGGCTTCCGTCGAGGTTTCGCCCACGGCGAGCGCGTGGTGCCCGGTTCCGCTGCTGGGAGCGATGCCGACCATGGTCATCTCCATCCGCATCCAGCTGGGCACTACCATCAGCGTCACCCGGTTGCTCGGCGCCCACATGATGTGAAGCATGGCCATGTCCATGGTCATGGCCTTGGTGCGTGAAGTGAAGCCGGCGGCGGCGATATCGGCGTCGCTGATTGTCTCGCTGCCGTTGCGGTTGGTGCCGCGATAGTCCTCGTGCATCCAGCTGAGGCCGATCATCAGATCGCCGCGCTTGTGGATATGGTCTTCCATCGTACCCGAGGGTCCATGGGCATCGGCGCGGTGGCCGAGGGCGATGATGTCGTCGGTAGAATTTTCATCAGCCAGCGCCGGGGCGGCGCATAGCAGGAGAGGCAGCGCCAACGCGCCGCCAGTCATCATTCTGGTCATGGTAAAATACTCGCTTGATCGGGTTGAAACGGTCCGGTTCAGGCGAGTTCAGGTGGGCCCCGTGCGGGCGGGCGCGGATATTTGCGCAGCGCCAGGGCGATTTCGGTCAGTTCCGCGAAGTCTGGCGGCGTCAGCATGGCCAGAGGTTGCGGCAGGTGCACTTCAGGCGGCACATTGGCTGCCATCCCGGTAGCGAGAGCAAAGGGACAGGGATCATGCGGCGCAGCGGGTTTCGGTGCCTCTTTGTGGAGCTTGCCATCGCTGCCAAGGGTCAGAAATTCCGCGCCAATTCCGGTGCACAGCGCAATCCGCATACCGTCTTGCCCTGCCGTCGGCATCCAGCCAGCCGGCACTGCGGCGCGCAGCAGCAAAGCTGCGGCGAGCAATAGCCACATCAGCGGCAGACGGGAACGGCGCATCCAGTTCACGGCAGCGCCGCTATGCGCTTCGCCGCGCTAAAGCAATCGCGAAAGCAGGAACTCGTCGTCGCGTTGCGCGCCGACCCAGAAATGGACGTCGGCGACTTTCACAAAGCCATAACGGGCATAGAAGCGCTGGGCACCCTGGTTGCCGCTCCAGACCGACAGCTGCATCTCGTCCGCGCCCCGCGCCCGGGCTTCTGCCAGTGCCCAGTCCATCAATGCGGCACCGATGCCTTGTCCGGTCAGCGCGGGGTCAGTGTAAAGCTGCTTGAGCTCGATGACATGAGCGCCCCGCGCATGTTCGGGGAAGCCGCAGACCAGGCTGAGTTTGCAGTAGGCGGCCAGAGCGCCACGCTGCTCGGCGAGGTGAAAGAGGCGGTCGGGATTGGCCAGCTCAGCGTCGATGGCTTTCGGCGAATAGGTCTCATCGAGGAAGGCGGTAAGGTCACGGCGCTGGTAGAGATGCCCGAACTTGGCGGTAAAGCTGTCGATGCAGAGGCGCGAAAGCGCTGGAATATCGTTTTGCTCTGCCGGGCGCAGCACGAAATCCATCACAGTTCGCGCGTCATACATATGCTGAACGGGTCTGGTCGGTATTCGGCGAATGGCGGGCATTCCACAAAGCCATGTGCTTCATAAAGACGGCGGGCGGGAAGAAATGCCTCCGGTCGGCCGGTTTCAAGGCTGACCCGCGTATAGTTTCGCGCCCGCGCCTCCACGAAGAGATGCAGCAAGATCGCCTTGCCGACACCTTTGCTGCGATAGCCAGGTGCGGCGCGCATCGATTTGATCTCGCCATGGCCTGCATCCAGCTCCTTCAACGCGCCGCAGCCCGCAAGTTGCCCGCCATCCCAGATGGACCAGAACGTCACATCGGGCGCACGGAGCCTTTCGATTGGCATGGCATGGACGCTTTCAGCAGGGGACAGGCGATGCAATTCGGCGAGGTGAAAGCGAAGCAGTGCGGCGATTTCCACACCGCTCAAATCATCCTCGACAATCCTGAGTCCGTCGATCACCGCTCACCTCACCCGAACTTGTCGGCCTTGCGCTTGCCCATCCTCATCCCCGCCTCCAGCCGTGCGCGCAGCTGGGTGTAAAAAGCGTCGAGGAAGGCGCGCTGGTCGGTCTCGCCGGGCGTCCAGCCGATCTTCTTGCAGATCGCCTCATAGACCTGGCGGATCGCCTCGGTCCGGTTCTCGCGCAGCACGCGCTCGAGGGTTTGCAGCTCATATTCGCCATAGACGGAGAGTTCGGCCTCGCCAAAACGGTATTGCGAGACGGGCACCGCTGCCGCCGCTCCGGCTTTGCCTGGGGCCGACATCGCCGCCTCCAGCTTGCGCTTGGGCGCTTCGACCACCCAGGTCCCCGCGATCAGGTCGCCCGCGCGCAGCCGGTCCTTGTTGAAGAAGGGGAAGAAGGCGAAAATCAGGAACCAGGCGAGTGCCGCCAGCCCCGCCGCGCCGCTGTCGCCGCCATCGCTCGCCGAGGCAATGAACACCAGCGGCAGGAACAGCTCGATATCGCGGAGCAAATTGCGGGCGATGACCATTTCTGCCGTCAGCCGGCCCCCCGTTCCATTGGCATCCCTCGCGGCGATGCGGATGCCGGTGATCCGCTTGCCCGGCGTCGCGCCGCGCGGGCCAAGTTCGAAAAACAGGAAATAGGCGTTGCGGAACAGGAACATCGCCGCGATCCACAGCACCGCGAGAAATTCCAGCGCATGCATGACCGCCGGGCCGTTCTTAGCTGGATCGGAGAGCACGGCGGTGCCCCCGGCGATCGAGATCAGGGTCAGGGTCGTAACCAGCATCAGGATGACGATGAACGTCAGATCGAGGATCAGCGCGCCCAGCCGCGTGCCCCGGCTGGCCAGCGTCAGCGGCAGGGCGATGCCTTCGGGCGTGACCATCGTCCGGTCGCGGTCGGAGCGGCGCAGGCGGGTGGGTGTGGCAGTGCTCACGGCGTCGCTGCTCCGTCGCTGCGGCCACGGAAGGCGAAGAAATAGGCCAGCCAGAACACCAGCATGAAACCGCCGACCGCAAACCGCCCCGGCGTATTGTCGATCAGCTGGCGGGCGAAGCTTTCGAGGATCGCGGCAACGACCAGCATCAGCACCACCCCGGTCATCACTTGGCTGGCGCGGCGACCCGCCTCGGCCATCGCCTGCATCACCGGGCGTTCGCCGGGAAAGGCCATCGAGCGGCCGATATGCAGGCCAGCGGCGCCTGCCAGCAGGATCGCGAACAGCTCGGTGGTGCCGTGCACCGCCAGCCAGCCGGCGAAGTCCAGCAGCAGGCCCTGCCCGTTATAGAGCCACAGCATCGCGCCCATGGTCGCGGTGTTCTGCACCAGCAGCATCAGCGAGGGGATGCCGAAGGCGAAGCCCAGCGCGAAGGCCAGGATCGAGACCTGGGCATTGTTGCTGAACAGATAGGCGGCGAAGGCCGACATCGGATCCTTGCCGTCATTGCCGAAGATCGTATCGTGCAAAATTTCGCGGCTGGCACCGGGCACGCGGGCATCGGCGAACTGGCCGGGGACCAGTGAAAAGTACCATTCGCTATCGCTGGCGACCAGCAGCCAGCCAACCGCGACTCCTGCCACCATCACCGTCAGTGCCACCAGTACATCCAGGGTCATCGCCCGCACCGCCGCGCTCCAGCCGCCGCCGAGAAACCGCCGCAGCCAGGCGAACAGCGAGACGCGCGGGCCGTAAACCTGGAACCAGGCGCGCTGCGTCAGGCTTTCGAGATAGGCCAGCGTTGCCGCGTCGAGCGAGGTTTCGCGGGCGATCGACAGGCTTGAGGCGACAGTGCGGTAGAGCACCGGCAGCGCCAGCACATCCTCGTCGGACAGGCGGCGCAACCGGCCCTGTTCGATCTTGGTGACGATGCTTTCGAGTCGCTTCCAGTCACCCTCGCGCTCCAGCCGGAACCGGTCGGAGCGCAGCGCGGCGGCTTCGATGGCGGATTGGGGGGACTGGGTGGCCATCACCCGATCGCCCCCTTGCGCTTGACTGTCAGATAGGCGTCGATCAGCCGGGTGCCGATGCGGTTCCACGGTGCTTCGATGACATCGACGCCGAGTTGCTGGAGCCGCCGCGTCACCAGCGCGCGCTGGCGCAGCAGCGAATCGGCGGTCACCGCCATGGCCAGCGCCTGCATGTCAGCGGGCTCGGCGGTGGAAATGTCTTCCAGTTCCTCGTCAGCCAGGGTGACGAACAGCACGACATGCTTTGCCACCAGCCGCCCGATGCTCTCGATCATCAGTTCGGCGCTGGTCGGGTCGGTGAAATCGCTGAACACGACGATCAACGAACGGCGCTGCAAGCGGCTCGCCAGCGTCGCCAGCGCCAGGGTGAAATTGGGCTCCTGCGCATGATAATCGAGCCGCGCCGCCTCGCTTTGCAGGCGATAAAAGTCGCGGGTGTCGCTGATGAAGGGCGTCATCACTTCGGGCCGGGCGGCAAAACCATAGAGCGCCACCCGGTCGCCGCTCTTGAGCGCGACATAGGCGGTCAGCAGCGCCGCCGAGACCGCCCGGTCGATGCGCGGCATGCCCGCCAGCGGCTCGCACATCGTCTGGCCGCAGTCGAAGGCGAAGACGATCTGGTTGTTGCGCTCGGTCTCGAATTCCTTGGCAAACAAGCGGACGTGGCGGGCCGAGCTTTTCCAGTCGATGCGCCGCCGGTCCATGCCCGACTGGTACTCGCTCAGCGCCTCGAACTGGGTGCCCTCGCCGCGGATGCGCCGGGCGATGAGGCCCGTCTGGGCATCGCGCAGGAAGGTCTGCAAGGCGGGCGAGCGTACCTCGCCGATATTGGGCCAGACGCGCAACTGCTGGCCAAGCTCGCGCCGGTGCAGCCGCGCACCAAGGCCGAAGGGGCCGGTCCAGCGCAGCCAGATCGTCTCAAGCGCGCCCACTCCCCGGCGGCTGGGGGTGAGGGTCGCAGTGCCCTGCCAACTCGATGATGCGGGATCGAAGCGCAGCGGCAGGTCGCAGCGCCCGCCCGGCGCGAGGCGTGGATCGAGCGCCAGCGAGGCGGCGACCGCGCTGCGCTGGCCTCCGGAAATATCGGCGAGCACTGTCAGCTGCATCGCTGCGCCAACTTCGGTATCGAGGGGCGCGAGCACCCTGAGATCGGCGAGCCTGCCCGCCAGCAGCGCATCGAGCAGCACCAGCACCAGCAGCGTCGCCCCGAGTACCGGCGCGGCGATCCAGGCGGCAGGCGCGATAGCGGCGATGACCAGCGCCAGCGGCGCGGCCAGCGCGATCAGCACTGCTGCGCGGGTTGTCGGGACGATGCGGGGGAAGCTGGGCATCTAAATCCTCCCCGGCACGGGGAGGGGGACCAGCGAAGCTGGTGGAGGGGTACAGGCAAGAGATACTGACGATGCGAAGTCTGGACCATGCGCACGTGCCCCTCCACCCCCCGCTACGCGGGCGGTCCCCCTCCCCGTGCCGGGGAGGATCACCGCGGCGCCTCGGTCTGCTCGACCAGCTCAGCCACCAGCGCCTCGACCTGTTTGCCCTCGATCTCGGCGGCCGGGCTGAGCAGCAGCCGGTGGCGCAGCACCGAGGTCGCCAGCGCCTTGACGTCGTCGGGCACGACATAATCGCGCGCCTCCAATGCTGCCCGCGCCCTTGCGGCATTGGCCAGCAGCACGGCGGCGCGCGGGCTGGCTCCGCAGGCGAGATCGGCGCTGTCGCGGGTCGCGCGCACCAGCCTGACGATATAGTCGATGACGCTTGTCGCCAGGGTCACGCCCTTGACGGCCCGCGCCGCCGCGCCGAGCCGGGCGGGATCGGCAACCGCGACAATGCCGTGCGCGGCGGCGCGCGGCGGGCCGCCCATCTCGCCGAAGCGGGCGACGATCCGCGCCTCCTCCTCATGGCTGGGATAGGCCACCAGCAGCTTGAACAGGAACCGGTCGAGCTGTGCTTCGGGCAGCGGATAGACGCCCTGGCTCTCGATCGGGTTTTGCGTTGCCACCACCATGAAGTGATCGGCCAGCTGGTGGACATCGCCATCGAGCGTCACCCGGCGTTCCTGCATCGCCTCGAGCAGCGCCGCCTGGGTCTTGGGCGGCGTGCGGTTGAGTTCGTCGGCGAGCAGCAGGTCGCAGAAGATCGGGCCTCTGGTGAGGGTGAACTGGCTGGTCTGGAAGTTGAACAGGCTGGAGCCGAGAATGTCGCCGGGCAGCAGATCGGGGGTGAACTGGATGCGGCCGAAATCGAGCCCGAGGCTGGCGGCGAAACATTGCGCGAGGAAAGTCTTGGCGGTGCCCGGCGGGCCTTCGAGCAGGACATGGCCCTGGGCGAGCAGCGCGATCAGCAGATGATCGATGGTTTCGGTCTGGCCGACGATAGCCTTGGCGACTTCGCCGCGAATGGCGCTGGCGAGCTGGCCGACGTCTGCGAGCGTCATATTGGGGCTCATGTTTTGCGCTTCACTCATGTCTTCAACGTCCTTTCAAGCGAATGCAGGTCCTGCGCCGCCTTGAGAATGTCAGCTGCGCGGTGGGCAGCGCGCAGGCGCGCGGCGGCGGCGGAAAAGGGAGCGGGCGATCCGGCGCGGGCGGCCAGCGCCCGGTCGATTGCCGCTTCGGTCGCCTGGCTATCTGCGAGCCGCGGCAAGGCCAGCGCCTTGGCCAGCCGCTCGCGGGCGTGGTCGGCATAGGGCGCGGCGACGAGGTGCAGGCGGCGGGTGCGGCGGATCAGCCCGGCGGCATTGGCGATCAGCGCGCGCTTGCCGAAAGCGATCGCGCGGCCAGCCGTGCGCGGCGGGCCGAAGCGCAGGAAGGCCCGCCAGCCAACCGCCAGCGCCGCGATCAGCAGGCACAGCGTCGCAGCCAGGAACGGCGGGGTGAAGGCGAGGGTGAGCAGATTGGCCGAGCGGGCAAAGCCATTGAGGGTCAGATCGAAGCTTACAGCCAAGCGCTTGCCCGCCATGGCGCTGTCGATCAATTTGAGCGCCAGCATCGCCCGATCCCGGTCTGCCAATCCGTAATTGTCGAGCAGATCGGGCTCGGCAACAATCACCAGCGGCTGGAGACTTGAGTCGTTCGCCTTGCCAGCGGAGACACCGGCGGCTTCGTCGAGTTTCGTGTAGATGCCCATGTCGTCGAGATAGCCCGCCAGCATCTGGCCATTGCCGCCGCGCACCAGCGCGACCATGCTGCCCGAGGCCATCGACTGGGCCGAGCCGGGTGCCGCAAGCTTCCCATCGCGGCCGAGCCCATGCCAGTGCGCCGACGCCCCGTGCAGTGCGTCGATTTTCAGGTCGAGCGCGCCGACATCCTGGACCGCGTCGCCCCAGCCCGGCGAGCGCGCATCGCCGATCACCACCCAGCCCTTGCGCGCCTTGTCCTGGCCCATTGCCGCTGTCGCGGGCATCGCCTGCCATTTGGGCAGCACCAGCAGCGTTGGCCCGCTGCGGCGGCGCTTGGCGATGAT
>JAHFPT010000044.1 GCA_023266625.1 Novosphingobium sp.
CCATGGCCGCGTAACTTAAACCAAATGGCCTCCGACAATCCCGGGGCGGTTCACTGGCGCATTGTACAGTTCATCGACGTAGGGGGACCATTTCTGGAACAGGAGCGATGTCGCGCCGAACCGATCCCGCAACGGCGCGGCGAACCTTCCACCAAGAGCACCAAAACCAGTAGAGAGCAGGAAGTCGGTGCTATTGAATTTGCGGCCAGTTGAGACACGATCAATCACTTGACCGGTCAGGCTACCCAAGCCGCCACTCGCACCACCAGCGATAGTCAGGCCCTTGGCACCAAAGCCATATATCCGCGTGGCGGACGGCGCGATCAGTGCGGAGGCCAGAGTCGTCCCTGCCAGGCCGCCAATCGTATTATGCGAGCCGGTTGCGTAATTGCCACCCAACTCGATCGACAAGCCGATTCCTGCTTTCAGGCCAGCGACTTGCGCAATAGTCCCCGCCGAACCTTGGTAGCCCGCGAAGGCGAGCCACGCCGGGGCTGACGCAACAAGGCCTGCGCCACCTGCGGTGATACCCACAAAACCGCCCAGTCCCCAGTTGAGTTCAGAATATGCATTTTGCAATTGGGCCGTTTTGTAGGAATCAACGCGCTGGCGAACCAACAATGTTGCTGGGTCTAATTCACCATAGAGAATGCTCTGGCCATCGTAGCTTGAGTAATAAGGGTTTCCACCGATACTATTACCTGTATCCCCTACAAATTGGCCATCCGCATATTTATAGGTTGGATATGGCGTAGATATATGACTGGTGCCTTCGTTGGCTATTGAGAGCTGTGCCAACATCACCCTCTCACGCTGCCCGAGGAAGGCAACTGTTCCCTGATCAGCGCCGAGCTTGGCAGCCGTCTGGGCATTACCATAAGTCAGTTTTGCCATATCGGCAGCAACAATGTTGTCCCCAGCAGCGTTAATGGCATCCTGATTGACCGTGATGCCGTTCGGATCGTTGCTGGCCTGCGCCTTTGCCTGCGCGGCTTTTTCGGCAGCTTTGGCGCTCGCATCTTTCGATGACTGCGCCTCCCTTGCGCTAACCTGTCCTGCTATAGCTCGACCAATGATAGAGCCCAGTATAAGGTGCCCGACACGAGGTTTGCCGCACGGACGGATTTTCCTGAGGCGTTCTGCGGGGTTGCGGGCACTTTTCCTGGACGCGAACCGGCGCGCACAGATTTTACCCCCTGACGCGGTTTTGGCGGCAGGAGGGGCAAGCGGCTGAGAGGGTAATGCAGGCGCGGTCCCGGTCATGGGAACGGTGTGGCCGGTGGCTGGCGGGTTCGTCAACATCCGCTTGCCATTTGGGCGTCATTGACGTATAGGCGTCCGATGCAGACCCGCCCGATTGCCGTTGTGGAGACCAGTATGTTCCTGCGGCAGGCGGAGAAGATATGGAACGATGAAGAACGCGCTGGCCTGGTCGATCATATGGCGCGCAACCCGGAAGGCGGCGATGTCATCCCCGGCACCGGCGGCGTACGCAAGATACGCTGGGGACGTAGCGGCAGCGGCAAGCGCGGCGGGGCGCGGGTGATCTATTTCTATCACGATATGGATCGCCCGCTCTATCTGCTGCTGGCTTACGCCAAGGCGCAAGCCAGCGATATGGACGCGGACGAGAAGAAGGCGGTTGCCGCCTTTGCCGCGATCATCAAGGGCAAAGGATAGAAGGAAGTAAGCGATGAGCACATTTGGACAAGACCTGATCGCCAGCATGGCAGAGGCCGCCGCTCATGCGCGCGGAGAACAGACCGCTGCGCGCGTGCATGTTGTCGAGGTGCCTGACGTCCGCGCGATCCGCGAGGAACTGGGGCTGTCGCAGCAGGCTTTCGCCAGCGCCTACCGGATTCCACTGGCGACCTTGAAGGGCTGGGAACAGGGCCGTCGTCTGCCCGATGCGACCGCTTCGGCCTATCTCAGCGTCATCGCCCACCTGCCGGGGGAAGCTCGCGAAGCCTTGCGCGCGGCCTGATCGTTCGAAGTCGGTCCCCGACTGCGCGCCCTTGTTTCGCGCAGTGTTATACAAAATACGCCGCATGGCTTATCCTGCACCACATCCATAACAGCGGATCGCACCCTCATGCGTCCTCGCCCCATATCTCTTCGCCCTCGGCCTCGGCATCGAGCAGGGCCAGCAGCGCTTCCGCCTCATCGTCGCCGGCGGGCGCGCTGCCGGCGATGTGCTGGGCGTCCGCATGGGCGGCAAGCCTGGAGCGGATCGGTTTGGCGGGATGGGTGGCGGTGTGGACGGCTTTGAGCGCCTTGATGCTAACCTGGGTGTAAAGTTCGGTGGTCTTGAGGTCGGCATGGCCGAGCATCGCCTGGATGAACCGCACGTCCGCCCCGTTCTCGAGCATCAACGTCGCCATGGTGTGGCGGAACATATGGCACGAGCCGCGCTTGCCGATGCCTGAGTCGTTTACGCACTCGCGCACGATCTCGGCGAGGCGGTCAGCCCCGAGCGGCTGCCCGAACGTCGAGAGGAACAAGGTGCCGTCATCCGCGCCGCAGGCAAGGTCAGGGCGCACGTCGGCCACATACTTGTCGATCCATTGCAGCGCCCGCGCGCCGATCGGGATCACCCGGTCCTTCTTGCCCTTGCCCTCGCGCACCATCACCACCCCTCTTGCCATATCGAGGTCGTAGATATTGAGGTGGATCAGCTCCATGCGGCGGATGCCGGTCGAGTAGAGTACTTCGAGCATCGCCCGGTCGCGCACCCCCATGGCCAGCTCAAGGTTGGGTTGGCTGAGCACCTTTTCGGCCTCGGCAATGGTCATTACGTTGCGGGGGAGACGGCGGCCGATACGCGGCATCACCAGGTCCGAGGCCGGATTGTAGAGGATATGGTTTTCGCGCGCGAGCCAGCGGAAGAACGCCTTCAAGGGATGGATATGGGCGATCTGGCTGCGCGTCGCCAGCGGCTCGCCGTCGAGCTTGCGATAGAGGAACAGGTGGCGCTGCCAGCGCTCCAGGATCGGCCTGGTGATCTCCTGCACCCGGATCAGCCCGCGTTCCGCCGCCCAGGCGGCGAACACCATCAAGGTGCGCTCGCGCGCCTCGATGGTGTAGGGCGAGTAGCTGCGCTCGATCTGCCAGCGGCTAAACCGCAGCATATGGTTCCAGATGCTCTCCGGGTCGTGGCCGCCCACCACCTGGCTTGGGGGATGATACATCCCCTTGTGCTGCTTGCGGGGTTTCTTGGTCCCGAGCCCACGCTTGCGGGGCATGTCAGAGAACGGCGGCTGAGGGGGTGCGAGGGGCGGGCTGCGGGTATGACGACGCCGTGCCATTCAGGCCCACGTCTTTTTGGGGGGTGACGTGCGTTTTCGGGGCTTGCGTCTCGGGGGTGCCAGGAGCGGCGGATTTGCGCCTCTCAGCCGCTGTTTCTGCGGTGTGACCACCCCCCGACCGGGGGCCGATCAGGGCCCGACCGGCCCCCGACCGATCCCCATTCAGCCCCGACCGGTCGCCGTCGTAACCGCGTATCGGGCGCGCGGGGCCAGTATCGGGAACAGCATCGCGGTTCCCCTGCGGGGCGGCGTTCAGCCCCATCAGGAACGGCTCGCCGCCTTCGCCTTCGCCTGCGTAGAGCAGCTCATAGTCATGGGCGGTGCCCGCCTTCACCCGGTGGGCCAGCACATATTCAAGCTCGGCCAGGCGGCTGAGATGGACCTTGAGCTGGGTGTCGCCCCATCCTGTCACCGCCCTGATCTGACGGCGGGTAAAGCGCAGCTCGGGGCGTTTCAGGGCGAGCCGCGCGCATTCCGCGTCCACCCAGCTCCGCACCATTTCCAGCAAGCGCCGGGTCTGCGGTGGCAACTCGTCGAGCGTCCGCCCCAGCACCTCGCCCGCAAGCCGGTTGGCAAGCTGGATGTCGGATTCGGTAACCTCGATATAGCGCACCGGCTTGCCCCGGTGCTGGACCTCGTGGGTCTGCCGCTGATGCTGGTGGAGCAGCGCGATGGCCTGGATCAGGGTGAGGTATTTCATGTGATCGCGCCGGGTGCGGGTCTTGTCGTCGAGGAACGTCAGCTCGTCGGCGAACGGGTTCACCACGCGCATCGGCTCCAGCAATGTCTGGGCGTTCCTGTGCAGCGCCAGGGTGGCATGGCGGTCCTCACTGGCGAGCAACCCGGCCAGCGTCTGGCGGCGGCGTTGCAGGACATGGATGGCGCGGGTCTGCTCGCGGCTTTCGTCGACCGAGAGCACCATGCAGCGGTTCATCAGCTCCTCGTCGATGTCGATGGCGGTGGTGGTCAGGAACAGCATCACCGGACCCTCCACCCGGTATTCTTGCGTCACGAGGTTGCCGGTGGTCGCATCCTTGCCGGTGCTGGCGATTGTCACTTCGCCCTCGGACTGGAGCAGTTTGAGGGCATAGGCCGCGCTCGATGCGCCTTCCTCCTCCGATATGGCAAGGATACGGTGCTTGAGGTTGGTCTCGCCCATGTAGAACAGGCTCTGCCCGGTCATCGCACTATAGCGCACCTGCGCGGCGGAAGGCATCAGGGAGAGCACCGCGTCCATCATCGCGCTTTTGCCCGCTGCTGATGAGCTCTGGATGATCAGCGCCAGCGGGCGGTCCAAGAGCCGCGACACGCAGGCCAGATAGCCGGTCAGCGCATTGGTTTGCTCGCCGACAACCCCGCAGGCGGCAAAGTCGGCCAGGATGCGCGCCACCAGGTCGGGAGCCTGCAAGAGCGCCATCGCCTCCGCGTAGTCCGCCTGGGTGAGACCGGGCCGTTCCTCCTTTGCCAGCACGCCCAGCAACTCGGCATCCTGCAACGCCTCGATCCTCAAGAGGATGCGCCCGAGGTCGTGTTTGAGCGCGTCCTCGCTCTCCCCAAGCTCGATGCCCGCCTGCTTGGCGAACGCGGCGCGCGCCTTGGCGGCGTAAAGATCGAGCGTGTCCACATGGAAGTGGCCATCTTCGCTGCCATCCTCCGCCGCCTCCCGGCGCACCAGCAGGTTGACCTTGAGCGATTCGGGATTGAGCGGCTTCTTCCAGCCCCGGATACGATAACGGCGCTGGTTTCCTTCGGCCCCCAGCACCATCACCAGTTCCTGGTCGCTCTGCGCCTCCACCGGATCGGGCACCGCCGAGGGTGGCACCGCCGCGGCCATGGGTTCAGGGATCGGCTCCGGGATGGGCGAGGTTTCCGGTTCAGCAGCTGAGAAGGGAGGTGGGGCAAGCTCCAGCATGTCGCCAACGGACGCCAGCGGGTCCGCCGCGCTGGTGATCGCCGGAGCCTTACCATTGCCCAGCCACTGCGCCTTGCGGATCAGCACGCCCAGCGATTTGGTGGCCGGTGTCACCCGACACGCATAGGCATTGGCGTCCAGCCCCTTGGGGAAGACAATGCGGAACGTCGCAATACCGGCCTCCATCAGCCGCTCCGCGACTAGCCCAGCGCCCTTGTCCCCCGCCTCGTCGCGGTCGAACGCGATCAGCACCCGCTCCACCCCGTAACGGCGCAGCGCCGCCAGATGATCGTCGGTAAACCCGCCCGCGCCGTAAGCAGCGGTGACGTTGCGGTAGCCCGCCGACCAGAACGTCATCGCGTCGATCAGCGATTCGGCCAGGATCAGCTCGCCCTTGCATCCGGCAACGCCCTCCACGTTCCACACGCCAGCATGAGGCCCGGGCAGATAGAGGTGCAGCGGTGTGCCGGGCCTGAGGTCACTGCGGATCTTGCGGCCATAGACCTCGCGCACGATACCACCCTCGTCCAGCACCGGCACAATGAGGCTGCCGGTCAGATGTTCATGCCCGCTTGCCCGGTAGATGCCGATCCGCTCCAGGCGCGCGCGGATGTCGGCACCGGCCTTGCGGGTCTTCTCCGGCAGCCGCAGCCCCAGCGTGCGATTGGCGTAACCGAGCCGGAAGCGCTCGATCAATGACCCGTCCAGGCCGCGCGCCGCGAGGTAAGCCAGTGCCTCGGGCGACTGCTTCAAGCTGTCGTGGTAATAGTCGATGACCTGGGAGAGCAGCGCCGCGTCGCCCATGTCCGTTTCTGGCGCATCGAGCCGCACCGGGGATGGCAACCGGCGGCCAGAGTGGCGGGGCTTCGCGCTTTCCGGCCCCGGCGCGACCGGCGCACCATCGCGCAGCCATTCCACCGCATGGCGGAAGCTCATCCCCTCGCGCTTCATCACCCAGTCGATCACCCCGCCCGCCGCCTGGCAACCGAAGCAGTGGAACAGGTTCTTGGATACCGACACCGACAGCGACGGCGTGCCCTCCTCGTGGAACGGGCACAGCCCCACCAGCTCGTCCGCGCCGCGCTTCGTGAGCTGAACGCCCGACGACTCGACAAGCCGCACCAGGCTCACCTCGGCCTTGATTCGCTCGATCTCGCTTTCCGCGATTCGTGCCATAAAAACCGGCCTCCGCCAAAACCCTGTCAAGGGGGTATTGAGTAAAATAACTCCCTTTCGTATCTCTCCCATTGGGAGTAGAGTCAACCCCGCCCGCAAAAACATGAGGTATAGCCATGATCACAACCGAACCGACCATTCCGGGGA
Organism: Novosphingobium sp.; assembly: GCA_023266625.1. GTDB lineage: Bacteria > Pseudomonadota > Alphaproteobacteria > Sphingomonadales > Sphingomonadaceae > Novosphingobium. Next base: position 6,541 of record JAHFPT010000044.1, read on the forward strand.
TCATCGCAGCCATGAACAGCGAGAACGCTTCCTTCTTCAAGCCCCTCGGCGAACGCATCGCCAAAGCCCGCAAGGAACGCGGCCTGACCCAAGTGCAGGTCGCCGATCACCTTGGCGTCGCTCAACAGACATTTGCGCATTACGAGACAGGCCGGGCGCGCATCGCTGCATCGCTGCTCCCCATGCTCGCCGATATTCTCGACCTGACGCTTGATGAGCTGCTGGTCGGGCAGCCCTCAATGCGCGCACCCGGCAAGCGCGGGCCTGCCTCACGGCTCGCCCAGCAACTCGACGCCGTCACCCTGCTTCCCAAAGCCCGCCAGCGGTTCGTGGTCGAGATGATCGACACCGTACTCGCCCAGCACGGCACACAGGCACAGGAGGCCGCACCCGCCTCCTGATCCCTCTCAGCCGCCACACGGCGGCGCAACAGCACCGGAACAGGTCAGGGGACGGCAACCACGCCGCGCCCGATGGCAGCGCCTTTCAGCAGCTCTATAAACAGATCAACACAAGCGGCGATCACGGGGCGGCTATCCAGCGCTGTCACCCATGGCTCCCAAGCGCTGGGTGACATGGCACCCAGCCATAAACCGCACAACTCCGCCGGTTTCGCCGTCACCCGCATGGCGCTGGGTGACATGGGTGCCAGATCGTCGTGCCAGCGGGTGCCATGGCACCCAGCACAACCTCCTAATCCGGCACGGTAAAACCGCGCAGCACCCGTGCGTACGGTGCATTACACTCCTCAACGCCAATGGCGTGCGTCACAACCACCGCATGAGCCTGCTCATGCGCACCAACGCACCACCCCAGGGCGGGTAACCTCCACCGCCTTCCTGCCCGCAAACACCGCCGTCGCCACCGCCACGTCCGCCAAGAGCCTCCCCGGCAAAGACCGGGACCAGCGCAACAAAGTGGTGCACCGTGATGTCATCGCAACTCACTGATTTTGCGTATGCTTTTCAAAAATGCACCGCATTGATGCTATCGCGCATCACAGTGGTGCGCATGGTCTCTCTCATAACCCTATGATAACAAGCCGTTAAAACCGCGCGGCAGTGCATACGGTGTGCTTGGTAATTGCGCCTCATCGCGGCGCTATCGGTGGGTTTTGAGGCTACCGGGATCGTGGTATTCGGGCCTCCCGGTGGGCAACCGCCCCAGGGCGGGAACCTCCACCGCTTTCCGGCCCGCGACACCATCACCCGCTCATCCTGAGCTTGTCGAGCCGAAGGCGACCGCAGGTCAACGACGCGCGCACATCGCCCCGGCACCGCACAGCGGCTGAGATTTGATCGACGCCGCACCTCGCGCCATTTTCGCGCACCTCGCAGCGCCAGACACAAAGCCCCGCAAATCTGCCCGCTCCACAGCCTCGACCGCGCCAGGCACATCGCGTCCCTTTATCCTGCCCTTTCCGGCCAGCGCACCATGGCCAGCATACGGCGGGTTTCAGGCTGCCCGCTGATGCGCGCGCGCTTATCGGAGACTCTTGAGAGCCTCCCCCAACCGTTCGCTCACATCCTCATAAGCAGGATCATGAAGCAGCGTCTCGATCGCGGCTGCGTTGTCTTGATCGGCAACAACGGTCAGCGCGTTCGCCAGCGCCCAGCGGATTTCGCGGTCTTGCTCTTGCCGCAGTTCAGCCAAGATTGCTTCAGCCGCCACCCCTCGGGCATCTGGTGTTGTTAGCGCGCGAATGACCCCCTCACGGATACGGAGATGATAGGGTTTGCGCAGATGTTTAAGCAGCACGGGAATGGCGCTCGGGTAGCTGTCGTTCGTGTTCACCAAATCCCAGACGGAACCAACTTCAAAGCCCGCCACGGCAAGGTCTGCTATGATTGGCTCCTCCTCGATCCTGAATTGGGCCTCGGCTGCCACCCGCTTAGCCTCACGAGCAGCATTTTGCGCTACCCATTCAGGGTCATTTTGTAGCTCCGCCATAAGCTCGGCAGCCGTCCTCATGGGCCGTTTTGCCATCACTGCGCTCCCGGAATATATTTTAGATTGATCTCACCGCGACGAACGGCGGCTTCGAGATTTGATGTCAGTCTTGTCGATGGCCGAATATAGAGGTCAAAGGTTCGCCCAGTGCTCTGGCTGACCGTAATATAGTCCCTCAGCTGCTTGGTTAGTCCCTGAGAAGCGACATTCTTCACTTCTGTCAGCGTTGTTGTCGTCAGATTATCAGGGAACCGAAGATTGTTTGCGCCCGGAATACGGATGCCAACCTTCGGCCCGAACAGCCCAACTGCTTGCTCACCCTCAGCCCCCAACCGCGCAGCTCGGACCGTTGCGCTCTCTGCGGCGGCAAGTGCAGCAACCCCGGCGCCTGACGCTACGGGAACAGTGAGCGGCACCCCTGTAATGATCTCGCCAAGGAATCCCGTTGTGGTAGAAATTCTACCCGCATTCACGAGGCCAAAGGTCAGTACGCCTGGGGCAGCCGCAGCTAGCAATGCTCCACCTGCAGATACGCCCAGGAAGCCGCCGATACCCAAGTTGAGTTCAGATTGACGTTCAAGAAGCAGTTGCGTACGCGCATCGTCCACTACCCAAAGGGCAGTGTGGTTCCCATCATATTGACGAACCCCCATGGTATTGGTCGTTGCGTCATAGTCCAATGCGAGGTCATGTGAGGCAACTAGATCTCCGGGGCCTGTAGTTCCAGCATCAGGTCCGTTAACGAAGCTCACACGATCCACAAATGAGGACGCCTCTTTCCTAACGTCCGAACTAGCAGCAACCCTCGCTGCCTCTAGTCGGACTGAAGCCTTAATCGACTGGCCGATCCCGGCCATTCCAGACAGATAAGTTTGTCCATCCGGCGAAATGCCTGCCAAAATTCGAGCCGTCAAACTGTATCGTGGATCGCTCAACATGGCGTCCCCCGCAGCATTAATAACATCCTGATTGACCGTAATGCCGTTGGGATCGCTGCTGGCCTTCGCCTGCGCGGCTTTTTCGGCGGCTTTGGTGCTCGCGTCCTTCGATCCCTGCGCCTCTCTTGCGCTAACCTGCCCGGCTATGGCGCGACCAATGATAGAGCCCAGTATAAGGTGCCCGACACGAGGTTTGCCGCACGGACGGATTTTCCTGAGGCGTTCTGCGGGGTTGCGGGCACTTTTCCTGGACGCGAACCGGCGCGCACAGATTTTACCCCCTGACGCGGTTTTGGCGGCAGGAGGGGCAAGCGGCTGAGAGGGTAATGCAGGCGCGGTCCCGGTCATGGGAACGGTGTGGCCGGTGGCTGGCGGGTTCGTCAACATCCGCTTGCCATTTGGGCGTCATTGACGTATAGGCGTCCGATGCAGACCCGCCCGATTGCCGTTGTGGAGACCAGTATGTTCCTGCGGCAGGCGGAGAAGATATGGAACGATGAAGAACGCGCTGGCCTGGTCGATCATATGGCGCGCAACCCGGAAGGCGGCGATGTCATCCCCGGCACCGGCGGCGTACGCAAGATACGCTGGGGACGTAGCGGCAGCGGCAAGCGCGGCGGGGCGCGGGTGATCTATTTCTATCACGATATGGATCGCCCGCTCTATCTGCTGCTGGCTTACGCCAAGGCGCAAGCCAGCGATATGGACGCGGACGAGAAGAAGGCGGTTGCCGCCTTTGCCGCGATCATCAAGGGCAAAGGATAGAAGGAAGTAAGCGATGAGCACATTTGGACAAGACCTGATCGCCAGCATGGCAGAGGCCGCCGCTCATGCGCGCGGAGAACAGACCGCTGCGCGCGTGCATGTTGTCGAGGTGCCTGACGTCCGCGCGATCCGCGAGGAACTGGGGCTGTCGCAGCAGGCTTTCGCCAGCGCCTACCGGATTCCACTGGCGACCTTGAAGGGCTGGGAACAGGGCCGTCGTCTGCCCGATGCGACCGCTTCGGCCTATCTCAGCGTCATCGCCCACCTGCCGGGGGAAGCTCGCGAAGCCTTGCGCGCGGCCTGATCGTTCGAAGTCGGTCCCCGACTGCGCGCCCTTGTTTCGCGCAGTGTTATACAAAATACGCCGCATGGCTTATCCTGCACCACATCCATAACAGCGGATCGCACCCTCATGCGTCCTCGCCCCATATCTCTTCGCCCTCGGCCTCGGCATCGAGCAGGGCCAGCAGCGCTTCCGCCTCATCGTCGCCGGCGGGCGCGCTGCCGGCGATGTGCTGGGCGTCCGCATGGGCGGCAAGCCTGGAGCGGATCGGTTTGGCGGGATGGGTGGCGGTGTGGACGGCTTTGAGCGCCTTGATGCTAACCTGGGTGTAAAGTTCGGTGGTCTTGAGGTCGGCATGGCCGAGCATCGCCTGGATGAACCGCACGTCCGCCCCGTTCTCGAGCATCAACGTCGCCATGGTGTGGCGGAACATATGGCACGAGCCGCGCTTGCCGATGCCTGAGTCGTTTACGCACTCGCGCACGATCTCGGCGAGGCGGTCAGCCCCGAGCGGCTGCCCGAACGTCGAGAGGAACAAGGTGCCGTCATCCGCGCCGCAGGCAAGGTCAGGGCGCACGTCGGCCACATACTTGTCGATCCATTGCAGCGCCCGCGCGCCGATCGGGATCACCCGGTCCTTCTTGCCCTTGCCCTCGCGCACCATCACCACCCCTCTTGCCATATCGAGGTCGTAGATATTGAGGTGGATCAGCTCCATGCGGCGGATGCCGGTCGAGTAGAGTACTTCGAGCATCGCCCGGTCGCGCACCCCCATGGCCAGCTCAAGGTTGGGTTGGCTGAGCACCTTTTCGGCCTCGGCAATGGTCATTACGTTGCGGGGGAGACGGCGGCCGATACGCGGCATCACCAGGTCCGAGGCCGGATTGTAGAGGATATGGTTTTCGCGCGCGAGCCAGCGGAAGAACGCCTTCAAGGGATGGATATGGGCGATCTGGCTGCGCGTCGCCAGCGGCTCGCCGTCGAGCTTGCGATAGAGGAACAGGTGGCGCTGCCAGCGCTCCAGGATCGGCCTGGTGATCTCCTGCACCCGGATCAGCCCGCGTTCCGCCGCCCAGGCGGCGAACACCATCAAGGTGCGCTCGCGCGCCTCGATGGTGTAGGGCGAGTAGCTGCGCTCGATCTGCCAGCGGCTAAACCGCAGCATATGGTTCCAGATGCTCTCCGGGTCGTGGCCGCCCACCACCTGGCTTGGGGGATGATACATCCCCTTGTGCTGCTTGCGGGGTTTCTTGGTCCCGAGCCCACGCTTGCGGGGCATGTCAGAGAACGGCGGCTGAGGGGGTGCGAGGGGCGGGCTGCGGGTATGACGACGCCGTGCCATTCAGGCCCACGTCTTTTTGGGGGGTGACGTGCGTTTTCGGGGCTTGCGTCTCGGGGGTGCCAGGAGCGGCGGATTTGCGCCTCTCAGCCGCTGTTTCTGCGGTGTGACCACCCCCCGACCGGGGGCCGATCAGGGCCCGACCGGCCCCCGACCGATCCCCATTCAGCCCCGACCGGTCGCCGTCGTAACCGCGTATCGGGCGCGCGGGGCCAGTATCGGGAACAGCATCGCGGTTCCCCTGCGGGGCGGCGTTCAGCCCCATCAGGAACGGCTCGCCGCCTTCGCCTTCGCCTGCGTAGAGCAGCTCATAGTCATGGGCGGTGCCCGCCTTCACCCGGTGGGCCAGCACATATTCAAGCTCGGCCAGGCGGCTGAGATGGACCTTGAGCTGGGTGTCGCCCCATCCTGTCACCGCCCTGATCTGACGGCGGGTAAAGCGCAGCTCGGGGCGTTTCAGGGCGAGCCGCGCGCATTCCGCGTCCACCCAGCTCCGCACCATTTCCAGCAAGCGCCGGGTCTGCGGTGGCAACTCGTCGAGCGTCCGCCCCAGCACCTCGCCCGCAAGCCGGTTGGCAAGCTGGATGTCGGATTCGGTAACCTCGATATAGCGCACCGGCTTGCCCCGGTGCTGGACCTCGTGGGTCTGCCGCTGATGCTGGTGGAGCAGCGCGATGGCCTGGATCAGGGTGAGGTATTTCATGTGATCGCGCCGGGTGCGGGTCTTGTCGTCGAGGAACGTCAGCTCGTCGGCGAACGGGTTCACCACGCGCATCGGCTCCAGCAATGTCTGGGCGTTCCTGTGCAGCGCCAGGGTGGCATGGCGGTCCTCACTGGCGAGCAACCCGGCCAGCGTCTGGCGGCGGCGTTGCAGGACATGGATGGCGCGGGTCTGCTCGCGGCTTTCGTCGACCGAGAGCACCATGCAGCGGTTCATCAGCTCCTCGTCGATGTCGATGGCGGTGGTGGTCAGGAACAGCATCACCGGACCCTCCACCCGGTATTCTTGCGTCACGAGGTTGCCGGTGGTCGCATCCTTGCCGGTGCTGGCGATTGTCACTTCGCCCTCGGACTGGAGCAGTTTGAGGGCATAGGCCGCGCTCGATGCGCCTTCCTCCTCCGATATGGCAAGGATACGGTGCTTGAGGTTGGTCTCGCCCATGTAGAACAGGCTCTGCCCGGTCATCGCACTATAGCGCACCTGCGCGGCGGAAGGCATCAGGGAGAGCACCGCGTCCATCATCGCGCTTTTGCCCGCTGCTGATGAGCTCTGGATGATCAGCGCCAGCGGGCGGTCCAAGAGCCGCGACACGCAGGCCAGATAGCCGGTCAGCGCATTGGTTTGCTCGCCGACAACCCCGCAGGCGGCAAAGTCGGCCAGGATGCGCGCCACCAGGTCGGGAGCCTGCAAGAGCGCCATCGCCTCCGCGTAGTCCGCCTGGGTGAGACCGGGCCGTTCCTCCTTTGCCAGCACGCCCAGCAACTCGGCATCCTGCAACGCCTCGATCCTCAAGAGGATGCGCCCGAGGTCGTGTTTGAGCGCGTCCTCGCTCTCCCCAAGCTCGATGCCCGCCTGCTTGGCGAACGCGGCGCGCGCCTTGGCGGCGTAAAGATCGAGCGTGTCCACATGGAAGTGGCCATCTTCGCTGCCATCCTCCGCCGCCTCCCGGCGCACCAGCAGGTTGACCTTGAGCGATTCGGGATTGAGCGGCTTCTTCCAGCCCCGGATACGATAACGGCGCTGGTTTCCTTCGGCCCCCAGCACCATCACCAGTTCCTGGTCGCTCTGCGCCTCCACCGGATCGGGCACCGCCGAGGGTGGCACCGCCGCGGCCATGGGTTCAGGGATCGGCTCCGGGATGGGCGAGGTTTCCGGTTCAGCAGCTGAGAAGGGAGGTGGGGCAAGCTCCAGCATGTCGCCAACGGACGCCAGCGGGTCCGCCGCGCTGGTGATCGCCGGAGCCTTACCATTGCCCAGCCACTGCGCCTTGCGGATCAGCACGCCCAGCGATTTGGTGGCCGGTGTCACCCGACACGCATAGGCATTGGCGTCCAGCCCCTTGGGGAAGACAATGCGGAACGTCGCAATACCGGCCTCCATCAGCCGCTCCGCGACTAGCCCAGCGCCCTTGTCCCCCGCCTCGTCGCGGTCGAACGCGATCAGCACCCGCTCCACCCCGTAACGGCGCAGCGCCGCCAGATGATCGTCGGTAAACCCGCCCGCGCCGTAAGCAGCGGTGACGTTGCGGTAGCCCGCCGACCAGAACGTCATCGCGTCGATCAGCGATTCGGCCAGGATCAGCTCGCCCTTGCATCCGGCAACGCCCTCCACGTTCCACACGCCAGCATGAGGCCCGGGCAGATAGAGGTGCAGCGGTGTGCCGGGCCTGAGGTCACTGCGGATCTTGCGGCCATAGACCTCGCGCACGATACCACCCTCGTCCAGCACCGGCACAATGAGGCTGCCGGTCAGATGTTCATGCCCGCTTGCCCGGTAGATGCCGATCCGCTCCAGGCGCGCGCGGATGTCGGCACCGGCCTTGCGGGTCTTCTCCGGCAGCCGCAGCCCCAGCGTGCGATTGGCGTAACCGAGCCGGAAGCGCTCGATCAATGACCCGTCCAGGCCGCGCGCCGCGAGGTAAGCCAGTGCCTCGGGCGACTGCTTCAAGCTGTCGTGGTAATAGTCGATGACCTGGGAGAGCAGCGCCGCGTCGCCCATGTCCGTTTCTGGCGCATCGAGCCGCACCGGGGATGGCAACCGGCGGCCAGAGTGGCGGGGCTTCGCGCTTTCCGGCCCCGGCGCGACCGGCGCACCATCGCGCAGCCATTCCACCGCATGGCGGAAGCTCATCCCCTCGCGCTTCATCACCCAGTCGATCACCCCGCCCGCCGCCTGGCAACCGAAGCAGTGGAACAGGTTCTTGGATACCGACACCGACAGCGACGGCGTGCCCTCCTCGTGGAACGGGCACAGCCCCACCAGCTCGTCCGCGCCGCGCTTCGTGAGCTGAACGCCCGACGACTCGACAAGCCGCACCAGGCTCACCTCGGCCTTGATTCGCTCGATCTCGCTTTCCGCGATTCGTGCCATAAAAACCGGCCTCCGCCAAAACCCTGTCAAGGGGGTATTGAGTAAAATAACTCCCTTTCGTATCTCTCCCATTGGGAGTAGAGTCAACCCCGCCCGCAAAAACATGAGGTATAGCCATGATCACAACCGAACCGACCATTCCGGGGATCATCGCAGCCATGAACAGCGAGAACGCTTCCTTCTTCAAGCCCCTCGGCGAACGCATCGCCAAAGCCCGCAAGGAACGCGGCCTGACCCAAGTGCAGGTCGCCGATCACCTTGGCGTCGCTCAACAGACATTTGCGCATTACGAGACAGGCCGGGCGCGCATCGCTGCATCGCTGCTCCCCATGCTCGCCGATATTCTCGACCTGACGCTTGATGAGCTGCTGGTCGGGCAGCCCTCAATGCGCGCACCCGGCAAGCGCGGGCCTGCCTCACGGCTCGCCCAGCAACTCGACGCCGTCACCCTGCTTCCCAAAGCCCGCCAGCGGTTCGTGGTCGAGATGATCGACACCGTACTCGCCCAGCACGGCACACAGGCACAGGAGGCCGCACCCGCCTCCTGATCCCTCTCAGCCGCCACACGGCGGCGCAACAGCACCGGAACAGGTCAGGGGACGGCAACCACGCCGCGCCCGATGGCAGCGCCTTTCAGCAGCTCTATAAACAGATCAACACAAGCGGCGATCACGGGGCGGCTATCCAGCGCTGTCACCCATGGCTCCCAAGCGCTGGGTGACATGGCACCCAGCCATAAACCGCACAACTCCGCCGGTTTCGCCGTCACCCGCATGGCGCTGGGTGACATGGGTGCCAGATCGTCGTGCCAGCGGGTGCCATGGCACCCAGCACAACCTCCTAATCCGGCACGGTAAAACCGCGCAGCACCCGTGCGTACGGTGCATTACACTCCTCAACGCCAATGGCGTGCGTCACAACCACCGCATGAGCCTGCTCATGCGCACCAACGCACCACCCCAGGGCGGGTAACCTCCACCGCCTTCCTGCCCGCAAACACCGCCGTCGCCACCGCCACGTCCGCCAAGAGCCTCCCCGGCAAAGACCGGGACCAGCGCAACAAAGTGGTGCACCGTGATGTCATCGCAACTCACTGATTTTGCGTATGCTTTTCAAAAATGCACCGCATTGATGCTATCGCGCATCACAGTGGTGCGCATGGTCTCTCTCATAACCCTATGATAACAAGCCGTTAAAACCGCGCGGCAGTGCATACGGTGTGCTTGGTAATTGCGCCTCATCGCGGCGCTATCGGTGGGTTTTGAGGCTACCGGGATCGTGGTATTCGGGCCTCCCGGTGGGCAACCGCCCCAGGGCGGGAACCTCCACCGCTTTCCGGCCCGCGACACCATCACCCGCTCATCCTGAGCTTGTCGAGCCGAAGGCGACCGCAGGTCAACGACGCGCGCACATCGCCCCGGCACCGCACAGCGGCTGAGATTTGATCGACGCCGCACCTCGCGCCATTTTCGCGCACCTCGCAGCGCCAGACACAAAGCCCCGCAAATCTGCCCGCTCCACAGCCTCGACCGCGCCAGGCACATCGCGTCCCTTTATCCTGCCCTTTCCGGCCAGCGCACCATGGCCAGCATACGGCGGGTTTCAGGCTGCCCGCTGATGCGCGCGCGCTTATCGGAGACTCTTGAGAGCCTCCCCCAACCGTTCGCTCACATCCTCATAAGCAGGATCATGAAGCAGCGTCTCGATCGCGGCTGCGTTGTCTTGATCGGCAACAACGGTCAGCGCGTTCGCCAGCGCCCAGCGGATTTCGCGGTCTTGCTCTTGCCGCAGTTCAGCCAAGATTGCTTCAGCCGCCACCCCTCGGGCATCTGGTGTTGTTAGCGCGCGAATGACCCCCTCACGGATACGGAGATGATAGGGTTTGCGCAGATGTTTAAGCAGCACGGGAATGGCGCTCGGGTAGCTGTCGTTCGTGTTCACCAAATCCCAGACGGAACCAACTTCAAAGCCCGCCACGGCAAGGTCTGCTATGATTGGCTCCTCCTCGATCCTGAATTGGGCCTCGGCTGCCACCCGCTTAGCCTCACGAGCAGCATTTTGCGCTACCCATTCAGGGTCATTTTGTAGCTCCGCCATAAGCTCGGCAGCCGTCCTCATGGGCCGTTTTGCCATCACTGCGCTCCCGGAATATATTTTAGATTGATCTCACCGCGACGAACGGCGGCTTCGAGATTTGATGTCAGTCTTGTCGATGGCCGAATATAGAGGTCAAAGGTTCGCCCAGTGCTCTGGCTGACCGTAATATAGTCCCTCAGCTGCTTGGTTAGTCCCTGAGAAGCGACATTCTTCACTTCTGTCAGCGTTGTTGTCGTCAGATTATCAGGGAACCGAAGATTGTTTGCGCCCGGAATACGGATGCCAACCTTCGGCCCGAACAGCCCAACTGCTTGCTCACCCTCAGCCCCCAACCGCGCAGCTCGGACCGTTGCGCTCTCTGCGGCGGCAAGTGCAGCAACCCCGGCGCCTGACGCTACGGGAACAGTGAGCGGCACCCCTGTAATGATCTCGCCAAGGAATCCCGTTGTGGTAGAAATTCTACCCGCATTCACGAGGCCAAAGGTCAGTACGCCTGGGGCAGCCGCAGCTAGCAATGCTCCACCTGCAGATACGCCCAGGAAGCCGCCGATACCCAAGTTGAGTTCAGATTGACGTTCAAGAAGCAGTTGCGTACGCGCATCGTCCACTACCCAAAGGGCAGTGTGGTTCCCATCATATTGACGAACCCCCATGGTATTGGTCGTTGCGTCATAGTCCAATGCGAGGTCATGTGAGGCAACTAGATCTCCGGGGCCTGTAGTTCCAGCATCAGGTCCGTTAACGAAGCTCACACGATCCACAAATGAGGACGCCTCTTTCCTAACGTCCGAACTAGCAGCAACCCTCGCTGCCTCTAGTCGGACTGAAGCCTTAATCGACTGGCCGATCCCGGCCATTCCAGACAGATAAGTTTGTCCATCCGGCGAAATGCCTGCCAAAATTCGAGCCGTCAAACTGTATCGTGGATCGCTCAACATGGCGTCCCCCGCAGCATTAATAACATCCTGATTGACCGTAATGCCGTTGGGATCGCTGCTGGCCTTCGCCTGCGCGGCTTTTTCGGCGGCTTTGGTGCTCGCGTCCTTCGATCCCTGCGCCTCTCTTGCGCTAACCTGCCCGGCTATGGCGCGACCAATGATAGAGCCCATGACATCGGGCAGGACGGCCTGGAGGTTCTCGCCGAAGTCGCTGCCGTCGATCAGGCTGCGGGCGGCTGCGCCTGCCGCGCCGCCCGCCAGGGTCGAGAGTGCGAAGTTGGCGAAGCCCTTGTCGCTGAATGATCTGGTCACGCTGCCCACCGCGCCGACGACGCCGCCCGCTGCAAGCCCGGCCCAGTCGAACTTCTTCTGCAAGCCGGCCGTGATGGCGACGCCCTGGATCAGGGCGTTGGACAGCACACCGCGCGCGACACCGTTGACGGCATTGGCAAAGCCTACGCTTGTCGCCTTTTCCAGTCCTTTGGTCAGGCTGCCGCCCAGCGGGTTAACGCCCGACAGCGCCCCGCCGACCGCGCCGCCAATCGCGGCCATGCCCACCGCGCCCCAGTTGAACTTGTCCTGCAGGCCGGTGGCGATGCCGATGCCCTGCGTCGCCGCCGAGCCCAGCGCTCCGCCGATCGCGCCCGCGACGGCCCAGGTGCCAGCGCTGGCCGCACCCCCCGCAGCCCCGACAAGCCCACCAGTCAAAGAACCAATTGCCTGTCCGAACGAAAGAGTTGGCGAAAGGGCCGCAGCCGCCCCCGCCGTCACCACCACGGCGATGACAATGGCGACAATCCCCAGCAATATCGCCCCGCATCCGCCGCCATGTTTGGCGGGCGGCGGCACGGAGATCCTCGTCGCATAGTCCGCCATGTCGCGGGCTTGCTGGGAGGTGTCGTTGAGCGAGACGATCGCATCGGTATACTGGCTGGCGTGGGTGGGATCGGAGGCGGCCCGGTTCGAGAAATAGCCGGAGAGGTAAGTGCTCGCGGCTTCAACTTTGGCATGGTAGCCCCGAGTCCAATCCGCATAAGTCTTTGATGAATAAAAATCTTTGTTAGATACCGATGTTTCCGTCTCCTTCGCATAGTGTTCTTCAAAATAGGCGCTGCTGTTCAATTCTTCGGAAACCGCCTGGGCGTAGAGGTCGGGATCGACGCCTGCCCCGGGCGCAAGGATGTTGCCATCGGCGTCGAATTGCAGGCCCGGCAGCGCGTCATACTCGCCGCCACCGCCGCCACCGCCCGAGTATGTATTCAGATCCGGGATGGCGATCTGTAGTCCGGTCTGCAAGGCGGTGAAGGGCTGGCAGGTGGCCAGGGTTTGTCCGCCCGAATATATGTTGGGGTTGGCCTGGGCGATCTTGTACCACATCGGGTTTGGCCCCGAATTGTCGCCGAAGCCGAACTCGCCGGTGTCGGCCCAGACCTTGCTGGCGATCGAGGACAGCGTATCGCCCTCCTGCACGGTATAGAGCATCTGGCCCTGCCCGTTCGCCGGGCCGATATTGCGCGCCGAGGTGGTCTCTGTCTGGCTCAGTACCGAGCCGTCGGCTTTGTAGGTGATCACCAGTCTGTACAGCTCGTCGGTCCCGCCGGTGTAGAGGTTGGACGCCGTGATCCGGCTCTGGGTCAGCAGGCCGGTGGCATCGTAGGTGTTGGTGACGAGATCGCCGTTGGCCTCAACGCGGGTCAGCACATCGCCCAGCCCATTATAGGTCAGCGTTACGGTCTTTGTCGGCTTGTTCGGGCGGGAGAGCACCGCAGACTTGCGCTGGCCGAGGCGGTCGTAGGTGAAGCTGTAGGTTTCGTCCTTGGCGTCTGCCATCGCAGTGGGGATCGTATCGGTTGTGACTTCGAGCGGCACACCCATCCAGGGATCGTAGAGATAGAGGTCGCCGCCATAGTAGTTTGTGGTAAGTGCGTTGCCATCCTTGTCGCGGGTGAATGTGGTGAGGCGCTGCTTACCATTGTAGCCGGCTTCCAGATCGACCTGGGCAATGACGCCGCCTGTCTTGTTGTAGTAACGGAAATGGGTTAATCCGTCGGCACCCTTGAAATAGATGATATTGCCGAGTTTGTCGTATTTGATGTCGCGGAATATATCGCTGGTGGCATCGGCCATGCTGTCGCTAGACCAGTTGTAGACCGTCTTCCTGATCGCCGCCTGGGTCAGGCGATTGTTACGGTCATAGGTATAGTCCACCTGGCGGTAGTTGCTGGCATTGACCGGAACTGGTGCGGCGGCCCCGGCGGCGATGAAATTCGCGCCGAAATATGTCACAACCCCGTAGTATTCCTTGGTGCCATAGTAAATATGATCTGAGTATTGCTCGGACCATGTCGGTTGAGAAATGGTCTGCCTGAGAAGTATGTTGTCGGAATAGACCTTCTTGTAAATGACATTGCCACTGGCGTCATAGGTGAAGGTTGAGAGTACGCCAAAGACAGGTGGCCTTGCGGTGCTGTAGTTGTTCCAGTAGCCGGATGCATTATATTCCGCATAGCTGAGCGCCATATCAGGATCGGGAACAGGAATGACTTCGCCGTTCTCGTCACGGTCGAGCCTGAAGGGGCCAGACACGGAAACCAGTTCAGCGATCTTGCGGTCCTGCTTGTCGTAATAGCTGTAGGTGCGCGTGCCGGTGTTGTCATTGCTGGCTTCGATCAGCAGGATGATATTGCCGCGCCGGTCATACTGGCGGGTCTCGGGATACTGTATGCCGCCGCCGCTCTTGGTCAGGACCCGGTCAAGCTTGTCGTATGTAATCGTTGTGCCGCTGCCAATCGCAATGGTCAACGTGAGATTTCCCCAGTAATCGTAGCCGCGCCCGGTTATGGTGATCGCTGTCAAATTGCCGCGCGCATCGTAGCTGTAATTATTGGTGACATTGCCTGTGACGAGGCCGTAGCTTTCATCATACAGGGTCACCGTGCGGGGTAAGGTTTCAGTCAGCACCTGGCCCCGGCGGTTATAGGTATAACTCGTGACGCCGCCGAGCTTATTGGTGAAGGAACTGCGGTTGCCGAAGGCATCGAGGGTATAGGTTTCCGGGAACCCTACTGCATCGGAAGTGCTGGTGAGCCGGTCAAGCGCGTCGTAACCGAACGAAGTTATCGAATCCTTGTCCGCGTCGGGCGTGAGCGTCGGCTGCACCGCAACGTTGCCGATGTTGGTTGCCTTGTTGGCGTAGCGCGTAACCGTCGCGATCTTGCCGCTTGCGGTGTAGCTGGTGGCGGTGGCGTAACCCTCTGGATCGACCTGCAGGATCAGGCGGTCGAACAGGTCGAAATAGAAATAGCCGGCATTGCCTTTCGGATCGGTCTGTTTCACCCGGTTGCCGCGCACATCGTATTCGAACGTCGTGATAATGTTGTTGGCAGCGACTGCATCGACCGGAACGACAGTCTGGACGATACGGCTGAGCGCATCATAGCTGTTGGTGCGGGTGAAGCCGCGGCCATCGGTCGTGCTGAGGACATTGCCCAGCGCATCGTAAGTGTAGGAGGTGGTGGTTGCATCCGCCGTGCCATAGGCGAGCGTTTCCGAGGTTATCCTGCCAAGGTTGTCGTAGACCTTATGCGTGGTGGCTGCATCGGTGGTTCCATAGGCGACAGTCGTGTCGGTGGTCTGTCCAAGTGCATCGAGTGTCAGATGCGTGACATTACCCAGTGCATCGGTGGTGTCGGTCAGACGGTTGGCGGCGTCGTAAGTGGCGGAGGTGACAATTGCATCGGACGGAATCGTTGCGGGCAGCAACGCCAGCAGCGCAGCGGTGGTTGTCGTGTCGCTGACAGTGACCGCGCTGGCATAGCGCACCGTCTGGATGACATTGCCCGCGCCGTCGTAATAGTTGCGGGCGACATAGCCTTCGGGATCGACCGAGAGCTGCCCGCGGCCGGTGCCATCGTAGAAGGTGCGCGTGATGCGGTCTGCTGTGTTAGAAAGAGTTACGTTGCTGACATCCGTCCAATTGGGAGTTGTTGCACCATATGCGCCAGTGATCGAGCGGTACTGTAGAGTTGAGGTCGTCGTATAGGGATAGTAAGGAGATATAGATGTGTTGATCCGGAACTCGGCGTTGTCGTCGAACGGTTTAGAGTACGAATTGACCGTAACGGGGGTCGCCAATTGACGGGTCCAGATCTGGCGGCCTTCGCCGTCGTAGCCGTAGACGGTCATATCGCCCAGGGCATCGACGGTGGCGGACAGCCGGTTTTCCCGGTCGTAGTAGTACCGCGTGACCTTGCCATTGGTATCGGTGAGCGTGGAGAGATTGCCGTTAGCGTCCCAGGTGTATTGCGTGTTGGAATATTGCCCGGACGCATAGGTGCCGATCGTCTTTTGCAGCAATCGTCCGGAATAGTCGTAGGTGAAGGTCGTCGTCCGCTCAAGCGCGGTTCCGGCAACGTCGATTTGCGTTAGGACCTGACCTTCGGCGTTATAGGTAAAATCGGTCTTGATCGCCAGGCCGTTGGCATCCTGGGTGACGCGAACCTTCTGTCCCTTAAGGTTATAGGTATAGGCAGTGACGATGCCCTTGGCATCGGTAACCGAGATAGTCTGGCCCTTGGCGTCGTAGCCATAGCTCGTGGTGAGGTTGAGCTTGCCGGTACCATAGTCCTCGACCTTGGTCAGCACGCGCCCGACTGCATCGTAGCTGTAGTGGGTATCGACGCCCTTCGCATCGATCGTGTCGATCAGGCGGTCGGCGTTATCGTAATTGTTGGTGGTGGTGCCGGCGGCATCGGTGACAGTCTTGAGATTTCCGTCCTTGTCATAAGTGTAAGTCTTGGTCCGCCCGGCGCCATCGGTGATCTGAATGGTCTGGCCATAGGCATTCTTTTTGACCGTCGAGACAATTCCTTCGGGTGTAGTGGTGGTGACATTGCGATTGAACAGATCATAGGCGAAGCTGGTCACCTTGCCGTTGCGGTCGGTCGAGGTGATGAGGTTCGAGCGGGCATCATAGGCCAGGCTCGAGGTCGCCCTCATGCGATCGGTGGACCCAGTGAGTCGGTTCGCACGGTCGTAGGTGTAGGTCTTGGTATAGGGGGTATAGGGATAGGAGTTGGCTGCCAGGATTCCACGCCCGTCAATGGACGAGGCCAGCTTGCCGAAGGCATCGTAAGTGGATTTGGCAGTTACCGGCGCGGCTACGGAGTCGTCATAACTCAGGGCAAACTTGCTCGATGATGAAAGCCCGCGTCGGTCATGGGTAAATGTGTCGGTGCCGATAGCGAAGTTGGCTTCGAGCTCGCCAAAGGCATTGAACCCTCTCTTGCTGACGTTGCCGAGCGGATCGGTCGTGACTGTGGCGAGCAGGTTCTTTGAACCCTGGATCGGGTCGGAGATGCTGACCGTTTGGTTGTAGTCGAAATGCGTCTTGCTATCGAGGCTGGCATTGGCAATGGCCGCGATGGCGGATGTCACTGCCGATGGCAGCAATCCGCCCGTCCAGCTGGCGATTGTTGCCGCCGCGAGGCGCGTTCCGTAAACAACGGTATCGCTGGTCTCGCCCAGGGCATTGTAGCGATATTCGGTGATCTCGCCGAGCGCATTTATCTCGAAGCGCAGATCGCCGTTGGTATCGTAGTAATATAGCGTCTTGACGCCAGTCGCGCCCGTTCCATCAGGGGTGACCTTGCTGATCAACTGGCCGGCGGCATCGTAGCTATAACGCGTGCCATAGGTGGCATAGACGTTGTCGATCTGCGCCTGCGTCGGGCTCGCGCCCAGCGCCGCCAATGCGTTCGAGCCGACGCCGGTCAGCGCGCCGGTGAGTCGGCCTTTGCTGTCATAGCGATAAGTCTGGGTGCGGGTCTCGGTCGAGACGGTTTCCGCCACCTTCTGAGTGAGCAGATTGCCCAGGCTGTCGTAGGTGTAAGTGGTGGTCTCAGTCTGTCCGCTCGACAGCAGCCTTACCCGACTCGTCATTTGGCGGCGGGCATCGTAGGTATAGTTGGTCGTCTCGAGCGTGCCGCTGGCTGCAGGCAGGCTCGCCAGCGTATAGGCGGTGTTCGCCGTTACCTTTTGTCCGCGCACTTCCTGATCGACGTCGCCGCGCGCGGTGTAGTGATAGCGCGTGACATTGCCCTCGCCGTCGATTGCCGCACCCAGCAGACCACGATTGTCGTAGAGCAAGTAGTTGTGGATGTCCGAGGCCGTCGTACCGACTTGTGTAAGGAGCTGCGCGAAAGTGAAACCGCCACCCGAAGTGCCATACCAAGATTCGGGGAGCTTGGTTGCAAAGCCGATGCTTTCGATCTTGCGCCCCGCCTTGTCGTAGACGAGCTTGGTGACATAGCCCTCAGCATCGACCGTGCCGGTTAGCAGGCCGTCGTTGTCATAGTAGGAATATGCGACACGGTCGTTGCCATACCAGTCACTTGTAGGTGAAAACGAGTTGCCTTGCCCTTTGATTCCTCCGAATTGATTCCCAATTCGCGTGGAATAACGCGTGGATTTTATTATGCGTGAGGCACCGTCGTACGCAAATCCCGTCGCCGCACCCGATTTGTCGATGGTCGCGATGAGCCGCCCGGCCTTGTCGTAATAACTGTTGCTCCAGCGATCGCCGGCCTGGTCATAGGGACGGATGCTGTCGAAAGTGACACTCGTCGGATTGCCGCTTGCGTCGATCAGGCTGGCGAGCTGGGCTGCGGTGAGCCCCGTCGCATAGCGCCCCGTCGCGATCGGGCGATCGGCGGCGTCGTATAGATATTCCGTCACCGAGCCGTCGCTTGCGACACTACCGATCTGCCGGCCAATCTTGTCGTAGAAGTAATAGGTTTTGACACCCAGCGGATCGGTCTTGATGCGCAAGCGACCGAGGCTGTCGTATTTGTAGCTGGTGGTGTCGCCGAGATTTGTGGCGAAACCGATCAGCTCGCCTGCCTTGTTGAAACTCGAGGTCTGCACCAGCCCGCTCGCCAGCGTAATCACGGTCTGGGCCTGACTGTCGAGGAAGGAAGTCGAGGTGACGACGCCCCCTGCATCGGTAAACTGCAAGGTCCGGCCCATACCATCATAGACATAGAGCACTGCGGCACTGCCATC
Source organism: Novosphingobium sp. (assembly GCA_023266625.1). Lineage (GTDB taxonomy): Bacteria > Pseudomonadota > Alphaproteobacteria > Sphingomonadales > Sphingomonadaceae > Novosphingobium. Next base: position 25,004 of record JAHFPT010000044.1, read on the forward strand.
GTTGGCCTGTGTGCTCAGCAGATTGCCGTATTGGTCGTAGACATAGGTCGTGCGGCTGTAGTCCGAGGTGAGCAGGCCGTTGCCAGCCGTATCTGCCTTCGAATAGGTGGTGACGGTCGCGGTGTTGCCGCGAAAGTCGTAGGTCCAGTCGGTCCGGAGCGCGCTGCTCTTGTCAGCGATGGCCGTGACCCAATTGGCAGCCTCGGTCTCCGAGATCGTCGCGCTGGTATAAAGGTTGTTCGAATACTGGAGCGTTGCGACCAGCTGGCCGGGCGCATCGTAGCGATATTCCGTTATGCGTCCTTCGGCGCTGACGGCAAAGCGCAGATGGTTCTCGCTGTCATAGGCATAGCGCGTCGTCATCGCGCCTATCGCTGCATTTCCGCCGAGTCCGTCATTATCGAGGCCGGTGAAGCGGGTTTCGGTCAGCAGCTCGTTCTTGCTGCCATACGTCCGCTTGACCGAATTTTGCGCGGCATCGACCATCTCGGTCATATTGCCGTTCGCGTCATAGGCGTAGTTTTCGATCGTCAGGGCATAGGTGGTGTTGCCCACATTCGCCGTGCCATCGAAGCGCATCACCCGGGTGACATCACCATTGGCATTGTATTCGAAGGTTGTAACTTCCGGGTTGCTTGCTGGAGAAGCTTGCCCAGGAGCGGGGGTCGTCAGGCGTGTAAGCTGCCCCGCGCTGTCGTAGAGCAAGGTCGTCACATTGCCTTGTGCATCCGTGACGGTTGTCGAACCGGTGCCATAGGCAATTGTCGTCGTACGGGTGACGCCGGTTTCGGCGGTTTGAGTGAAGGAGGTTACCCGGTCGCTAGTGTCATAGGTGAAGGCCATAAGTGTGCCGTCGACCTGGGCTATCGAGGCGACGCGTTTGGATGTACCGTCATACGTATAGGTGGTGGTGTAGACCTTGCCATCGGCGATGCTGTTGTCGTCGGGGCTGAGATCGGTCTGGACACTCACGAGCCGGTTGGATGCATCGTAGGCATAATAGACACGGGTGCAGGTCGTCGTGTTGAGTTTGGTCGTGACCAGCTTGGTCAGATTGTTCCCGGTGTAAACCAGATCGGTGGTCTCGCCGCTGCTCGTCGTCACCCGGGTGAGCAATGCGCCGGTGTATGTATAGGTAACCGCGTTGCCATCGGTGTCGCTGCGGGCAACGATCCGTCCTCCGTTGGCGTTGTCGTATGTCTCGGTGACCTGGCTGCTACCGTCGGTCCAGGTCCAGGTTGTGCCTGAAAGTGTCAGGGTATCGTAGGCACCCGCCCCTTCCTTCGAAACATAGGCCGAGCGCGAGGTGTCCCAGCTGTAAATGGTCGTCGAACCATCCCAGTCGGTCCTGGTGATGGTGCTCCCAGCTGTGTTGATCGTCCCGGTCAGGCCAGAAACTGTCCGCTGCCCGCTCTCGCGCCAATTATCGCCATTATCGTCAGTAAAGGCTCCAAGGCTGTTGTAGGTCCGGTTGATCACACTGTCCGGCCCGCGGCCGATCAGCAGCTCATCCTGATTTTCGATGACAAGATTGCCATTGGCGGCGTTGATGAAAACGCCGTCATTCGCCCGCCCCAATGTGGCAGAGCCGAGTTGCCCGCGCGATCCGAGGACATTCGTCGAGCTTCGTTCCAGACCAAAACCATTGCCCGTGACAATTGCAACCATGCCCGCTTTCCCCGATCTCCAACGCGAAGACGCTTCGCCTTGTGGAAAGCTAAGTCGTGGAACCTGGAAATAAGTTTAGGACTTTTTTCAATGGCAGCGCGAATGTGGCCAGTGCTCTGCACGTTCTTCAAATGGGGCCAGGAGTCGACACCTCTCGTCATGGGCAGTCAGCTCATGGGTTTCTAACAACCCGCAAGGCGACCGCACGTGGAAGAGTCGATGCGATGTCAGCTTGCGCGATGGCGATGCCTGAAAAGTTCTCCTTCTTGTTTGGCGATCACGACGGCGGCCAAATGCAGGGTGGTCGAGATGCTTGATCTGGCGCGATAAGCTGATGGTGCAGCAGATTCCTGCCACTTTCTCGTGCATTTCTTATAGCCCAACGAGTTGCAATAATTTGCGCTTAAGTCACAAAAAGTTGCACATGGTCCGAAAGGACGCGCTTAATGCCCAAAAACTCGCTCGAAGGCCTGCCGGAAGCGTTCGTGTAGAAACGCAGCGATCAAATCTGTCGTGTCCCGCGCGGTGGCTCAGGGACGCAGACGCCAGATCGCAACGAAGCTCTATACTTTCAATCTTGAATATCCACAAGAACAGATCGCCCGCCGCGCACTGTGGGAGCTGGTGGCCGCCTATGCGCCGGGGGCGCTGATCGCGGATCGAACCGCCATCGAAAACTGGCCAGCGGCGGATGGCTTGATCTTTGTCGTGTCCGACCGCAAACGGGACATAAAGCTTCCCGGCCTCACAATCCGCTCGCGCAGCGATGCAGCGCCGCTGGAAAGTGACCGGCCCTTTGTCGGCGGGCTGTTCCTGTCATCGACCACGCGAGCATTTCTCGACAATATGGCCCCATCGCGGAAGCGTGGCGGTGATGTCAGCCGGACATTGACCCGCTGATTGATCGTGAAGCGGAATGTGCGGCGCTCGATCGCCTGATCGGTGCATTGCTCGAAACACGCGAAGGCAGGCTGGCAAGCAAGCGGGCAAAAGCGCGCGGCGCGGGAACGCCCTTCGATCCCGAACGGCTCAAGCTGTTTGAATCATTGCATATTGAGCTGCGCTCCACCGCACAATTTTCGCGGCCCGCCGAACAGCGGACAGCGGCGGCGCGCTCGGTCCTGGCCTTCTATGAAGCCTATTTTTCCAACTTCATCGAAGGCACCGAATTCAAAGTGAATGAAGCGACCGACATTGTGTTCAACAATGTGATCCCGCGCGACCGTCCCGAAGATGCCCATGACGTGCTGGGGACATGGCAGATTGTTTCAGATCCGGTCGAAATGGCGAAAACGACGCGTGATCCGGCAACGCTGCTGTCGCTCATGCAAAGCCGCCATGCCTTGCTGATGAGTGCGCGCCCCGACAAGCAACCGGGACGCTTCAAGACGGAAGCCAATCGCGCCGGGGCAACGCTGTTCGTTGCGCCCGATCAGGTCCAAGGCACGCTGGCGCGCGGGTTTGAATATTGTGACAGCCTCGATACGCCCTTCGCGCGCGCGGTGTTCATGATGTTTCTGGTGTCCGAGGTGCATCCGTTTGTCGATGGCAATGGCCGGATCGCGCGGATCATGATGAACGCTGAGCTCGTCACGGCGGGCGAAGAACGCATCATCATCCCCACGGTCTATCGCAGCAACTACCTGACGGCGCTCAAGGCGATGTCGCAGAGCAGTCAGCCAACGCCGATCATCCGAACGCTAGACTTTGCGCGCAAATGGGTTGCGGCGGTGCCCTGGACCGATCTCGAATCCACGCGCCGGGTGCTGGAAGGGTGCCATGCGTTCGTCGATCCGACCGAAGCCGATGATCGTGGCATCCGGCTGCGATTACCGACCCAGACGCCGGAATGACGCGAGGCACTCGAGGCACAGGAAAACCGGCACCAGCTTGAGCGCAGTCAACCGTTGCCAGCCAATCGCGCTGCATTTGCTTTGAACATTTCGCGCCGATCCAGCACGAACGATTGCTGCGCGTTCAAAGGGCAGACCTTTTTGTCACAGTTGAGCGGCGGCTCCCAACGCCTAATCAACTCGCGTTCATAGTCGCCCGGGTTATCGTATGGCTGCAATGCGACACAGAGATTGTCTTCCATCCACTGGTCGAGCAAATGCTCCGAGACCTTGTCGAGTTTGAATGTCGTGGACCCGGAAGGTTTGCGGATGAAAATTGGTCGCAGGCCCAGTTCGTCAGCGAGCAATGCCGAAAGGCTACGCCGGGGTGAATGACCAGCAGTCTTGCCCTTGAAGTGACACCGGGCTGCTAGTCCGCGTGTCCCTTGCCCCAAGCCGACATATACCAAGCCGAACTCGCCCGGCCGCACACAAGGGATGATCGCACCTTCGTTGAGGAACAGCGCATAGACGCCGACCGTATGGGGATAGGTCGTCTGCTTGTTGGTGGTCCTGGGCCAATCCGAAAGATTCAAATTAGTCATACACCCCGATATTGCAGGTGAGTCGGTGGCGCTCAAGGCTGGTCGCTATGGGGATCGCTTCCTGCCGCTCAGCGGCCCGCAGCAAGTCCGATTTCGCATAAAACGCCTGGGTCACAATGGGCGATGGCCGAATCCCGTCCGGGATTCCAATGGCCAACATGACAATGCCGTTCGATTGTCATTTCGCCTGAAGCGGGGCGCGGCCTGTTCGGGCCGCCATACCCCGCTTTGTCATGATCCCGCCACCGTGCGGTGGCGTAATTGGATCATGCTAAGAGGGGATGGTGCGGGCGGCGGGAATCGAACCCGCACTCCTCTCGGAACGGGATTTTGAATCGAACGAGGCTACGCTTGTTTACCGCAGAAATCAGCTTTTCAAAACCAGCCTGTTCTCGGACGTTCGCGAAGACAACGGAAATCTGCCTATCTTCAAACGCAAATGTGTAAGCATTTGTGTAAATGAGGGGCGAGCAAAGGCCTGATCAAAGCTGGTAGCGGCCACCAGGAACGCTGATGTTGCCGATCTCGCCAGGATTTTCGGTTACCGATGGAAAGACCCCTCATGACGCCCACTTTGAATTCGCCAGCGGCGAACGGGCGACGACTGCGGTGAAGACGCGGGCAAAGGGGTGCTTGAGGCTCGGCGCACCTATTTCCGTTGCCCGCTTGGCCGGTGTCCCGATTAAGTGCGCCAGCGGCGCATCGGAAAACCGGCGCAAACGCGAGCCTCCAAAGAGTATCAGCGATGCGGAGTCAGCGTTTGAAGTGGGTAGGGCGGATTGACTGTTTCGATTTTGCGGCCTGCCGCGCTTTGGCGGTAGCTTCTTCAGCGGCGTCTTCTGCATCCATTTCAACGTGCATGGCTTCCCAGCCGCCAATGCCCATCAACACGCGGTCTGCGTGTTTGATGGTATTTACATGCCCATAATGGTTTTCGATCATTTTGACCGAGGTGCCCATTTGTTCGGACAGGATATAGACGTCCACGCCCTCGCTAAGCCGGAAGGTGGCGTAGGTGTGGCGGAAGCAATAGGTTGAGCGCGGTATGCCATTCGGCCCCATCCGAAGGCCCGCCTCTACGAGCGAGGCCTGAACGGTATCGCTATAGAGGAATTTGGCAGGCTTTCCGTTGATGATCGTGAACACGGAATCATCGGGCGTGGTGGCCTTGGACAGTTCGCGCACTCGGACGAGGTATTCGCCGACACTTTTGGGAGCCACGAGTTTGCGCGATTTTCCTTTGCCCTGGACGAACATTACGACGATCTCGCGCCCGTCACGATCCTTGGCGAGCGTGATGTCGCGCCAGCGCAAATTCTTCGCCTCGGGCGGTCGCATACCCGTATTGCACATGATGAGCATGAAATTGTAGCACATGGTGCGATACCAGATGCCTTGGGGTGTTGTCGCCGCCCTGATCCATTTGCGCCCGACGCTGTGTAATTTGCGATATTCCTCAATGGTGAATTCATCGCGGCGCATGGTTTTGAGTTTTGGCCTGCCTTCAAAACGGTGACTGGCGGGCACAAGCCGTTTGGTGATGGCAAAGTTCATCACCGCGTTGAGCGCGCCCATCTCAAATTGAATTGTCGCATCGCTGATATGCTCGCGGAATCGACCCTTGCCATTTTCCCGCCGCCAGGTCGGATACCCTGCCCAACGGTCCTGACCGATCAGGTGAATCTGGGCGCTGCCGACATAGTCTTCGAGCGCCTTCTTGAAGGCGTTTCCGAGGGTCTTCACCCGATGTGCCGAAATCTCGCCCGTATCGGCACGCCGCTGCTGTGTCTGGAGATACTCTTCCGCCACCTGCCGAAACGGACGATTGAAAACTGCCACATCATGCTTCACGCGAAACCGGATGTCGGCATCCTGATCGAACGCACGGTCGCGGGCCGACTCCCGATCTGCCGTGTGGAGTGAAATCGTCTTGTAGCGATCCTCTTTGGGGAGCTTGATGCGGCAATAGAAATTGCGGTGTTCCACATCGCCCCTCCTGAAAATGATCAGGCCGGTCTTCAGCACTTCCTTGTCGACGATGAATGCCATGGCCACGCTCCACTGTGCAGAAACCGTGCAGGTTTGGAGCGAACGTGCGCTGAATTCCATAGCTGTGCAGGTGCTGTGTAGGGCATTATGACTTATTTTATGAGGGAAATCAAATAGTTTGCTGGAATCCTGTCATCCCGACCATTTTACCTGCGGAAAAACCCGGTTTTTGGCCAGAGTAATGGACCGAGCGGCGAGGATCCACAGGTCTGTGTATCCGCCGAGTATCCTTAGACCCGGAAGGGCGTCGCACGGGGACTCGTCTTTCGGTGCATGTCCGCAGTCCGCATTGGCAAGTTTTCCACAACCACTGAAGCGTCTGGCGGTTTTCTGAATTCGACAATACCATGTCAGCCCGGAGCTGAATGACATGACCAATCGAGTTCGCGATCGAACGACATGGCGGAACATTGACGAACCGCAGTGGTCATCCAAGCTTGCCGGGCAACCACGCGCGATTTGCCTGGTGGGCGCACTGGTTGCCAGTATTGCCCTTGCCCCGTCGGCAATGGCCGATCCCCCGCTTTCGGTTACCTCTGATCAATCGCTGGAATTCGGCAGCTTTATAGTTCTTACCAGCGGATCGAAATGGGTCCACGCATCGGGGCTGGTGGTCGATCAGGGGGTGCTGCCCATGCCTGGATCGGCGCAAAGGCCCGCACAGTTTACCATTCGCTACCGACGTGGCGGCGGGCGGGCACCTACCGATATCGTGCTTTGGATCGCGGTCGCCAAAGTGCCGCCGATCACTGCCGGGACGGTTACCGGGACCATTACAGCCCTCGACATTGATCTGGCCGGGGTGCCAGCGCTGGTTCCGGGACAGGTGGTTTCCTATACGATGCCCGGCTGCGCCGCGAACTGCTCGGTATCCTTTCGGGTCGGCGCCCGTCTCGATATCACTGCGGCAAGTTCCGGTGCGAATCTGGCCCTTCCTCTGGCACTGACCGTGCAAGTCGCCG
>JAHFPT010000045.1 GCA_023266625.1 Novosphingobium sp.
CGATATTTCGCATCCTCAGCCAGCAGATGCTTCTCCTCGGTTTTCGCCCGCCAGTAATAGACCGCGCTGACTAGCCCCAGCAGCGCTGTGTTGCGCACGGCGTCAGTCAGTGAGCCGGTCGTGGCGATGAATGGCATGGTCGAGAACCACCAATAGAGGTTTTTCGACAGATAGGCCGGATGGCGGGTGAAGCGGTAGGGGCCATTGGTCAAAACCCCGCGATAGGTGAGGTTCGAAAAACGTATTCCGAAGGCGACGGTTGCCCATGCGTAGATTGCGGTGAGGAAAATCAGGATTGCGGCCCAGATCCACAGCAAGGCCGTCTGGCCATGCAGCCACATCGCCCAGTCGCCGGTGTTCTGGTGATAGTTGAGCGGGCCGCCATCGCCCATCAGGAGGAATGGCGGATAGCACATCAGCGCCGCAACCCAGGCAGCGAGGTGTGGATTGGCGGTGCGGATCTGCGCATCGAGCGGCTTCATGGTCACCAGATAGCCAACCATCGCGATCTGCACATCGATGACAAACAGCAGCTCGGCTCCCCAACGGGCAATCTGCACCGGGTCACCGGCTAACGACGCCAGGTCCAGCGTGACGATGCCCTGAAAGCCGGGTGGCAGGATCGAGATCATGAAGGCGCAGAAGAAGCCCTTGACCGCCCAGGCCCGCAGATGGTGCCAAACCTCACCGATATCATGCGGCTCACGGCCAATCAGCATCGCGCCGAAATGCCAGGCCCCGTCGCGCTGATTGACCAGCACCCGGTCAAGCCACAGCACATAAGGGACCGACAGAAACAGCAGAGGAGCCGCGAAAGCGCCCAGCACTTCCATCGAAAACAGATACTGCCCGCGCCAATACCAGCGCGCGATGCAATAGAGGAAGGCGATGATCGCCCATGTCGCCCACAGCCCGGCCAGCTTGGTGATCGAACCTTCGACCACTTCGCCCAGAACCCGCTTGCTGCGCCAGTCGATGCCGGTCGAGGCGCGCAAATGCACCTTGTCGACCAGCAGCGAAACCAGCACCATCGGCACGCCGGAAAACACGACGGCAGCCAGCGCCGCATAGCGGCCGGAAAGCGGTGCATGCGGCCCGGGAAAACCGAAAAATAATGAAATGTCAGCCCATTGCCGGCAGATCATGATCCAGCATAGCAAGCCGGCGAGCCCCGACAGGCCGACGGCTGCCGAGACATCGCTGACCGGCCTGACACCAGGCGTTTGAGGGGACGTTGGGGACTGCGCACTCATTGCCGCAGCCATAGGGCAAAATGGTTAAGCCCAGGGTAACTGCGCCATTTCAGCGATAGGCGCTGATCTTGCCGCCATCATCGAGGACGTAGAGCATTCCGCCCGCCACCACCGGGGCCAGCGAAACGCCGCTACCGAGCTTGTCGAAGGTGCTGAGCTTTCCATCGGTGACAGCGACCGAGGCAATTTCGCCACGCGAATTGGCGATCCACAGCCGCCCACCGGCCAGCACCGGCCCAGTCCAGTAGATCGGCCCCTTGTGCTTCTCCTCGTTCTTGAAGCGGGCCAGCTGGGTGATCCAGCGCACCTTGCCGCTGGTGCGCGCGATGCACAGCAGGCGCCCATCGTCGGTGAGGGTGAAAATCCAGTCGCCCGAAACCGCCGGGGTGGAAATGCCGGCAAGATTGAGCTCCCAGATGCGCTGGCCGGTGACCAGCTCATAGGCCGCCATGCGGCCGCCCTGGCCCAGCGCATAGACCCGTCCCGAATCAATGATCGGATCGGCATCGACATCGGTCAGTACGCCGACCTGGGTCGAGATCGAAGTCCGCGCCAGCGCGTCCGACCACAGGGTGCGGCCATTCTCGTAACGGTAGGCCGCGATTTCGCCGGTGCTGTAGCCGGCGATGACGGTTCCCGACCCGGCAGCGGGTGCGGCGACGCCGAACACGCCAGTCTGGCCGGACGATCCCGACTCGCTCCACAGCAGCTTGCCATCCTCGGCATTGAGCGCGTGGATGCGATTATCCTGAGTCATGACATAGACCGAGTTGAAGGCGATGGTCGGCGAGCCGCGCAGCGGCCCACCCGGCTTTGCCTGCCATATCTCGTTGCCGTCCGCTGCATCATGCGCAGCGACATCGCCAAGGCCAGTAGCGATATAGACCCGGCCATTGTCATAGCTCACGCCGCCGCCGAAGACCGAATTGGTGGTACGGCCCGAGATCCGGAAATCAAGCCGCCAGATCTTCGCGCCGCTGGCAGCGTCAAACGCCGTCACCTGGCCGCCAGTGTCCATGACAAAGAGCATGCCGCCGCCAATCACTGGCGCCGCCGCCAGCCGCCGCTTGTTGTTCGATCCGGCAATGCCGGCTCTCCAGACGCGGCGCGGGTTCTCCGACAGGGCGAGATGACCATAGCTCTTGTTGGCGGTTCCGCCCGCCTGCGGCCAGTCGATATTGGTTTCCGCAGGCGGCAGCAGCACTTCGACCGATGCCAGCGCGGGATCGACCCGCGCTCCGGAATCGATGTGCGAAAGGATCGGAATGCGGTTGCCGATCGTCGGTGTCTTGGGTCCGCCCTTGCCGCCGCCAAAGATGCCGCAACCCGAAAGGACCAGCGCCAGCGCCAAAGCCCCAGCAAAGCGGCGCGAACGGATTATGGATATCATGTGGTGTTCCTCGTAGATCCCGGATCGAGCCGGGGGTCAGGGCTGCGCTGCGCTGGCAGCTTTTGCCGTATCGTCAATGGCATCGACCCCGAGCAGTCCAGCAAGTTGCCGCACCCGATTGCGAAGGCTTTCGGGCGAATCCTTGTCGCGCGCGATGGCGGCGAACAGCGGACCCGCCAGCGCCGTGTTGTTTTGTTTGAGGTAGGCCATGCCGACCAGCTCACCGGCACTGCCGAACCAGGGATTGCCCGGAACCGCAAGGCGCTTGAGCCGGTCGATCACCTGCTGCGGCGGCATGGCGTCGAAATTGGCGGCAACTTCGCGAATCGCAGCAAGATCGCGATAGGGCTGCGGCGCGGAAGTGTCGGCGGATATTGCGCCGAACAGCCTGAGCGCTTCATCGCGCTGGCCCTGTTGCAACGCGATTCCGGCGCGCATCATCTGCGCTGCGGCCTTGGGTCCGGGCGCGGAATCCTGGCTCAGCGCCAGCAATTGCTTGCCTGCCGGATCGATCTTACCCTGATCGACGCTATCCAGCGCCAGGGTCATCTGCTCGCCGCGCTCGCCCGCCTGCACGGTTTGCCGGTGGTTCCACCATAAAACACCGGCAAAGATGGCCAGGCCCAGCGCCACCACCAGACCAATCGGGCGGCCATAGCGCTTGAACGCCCCCAGCATTTCGTCTTGACGCAGCGCGTCATCGACCTCGCGCAGGAACACGTCCTGTGACGCGGCATTGCGTGCGGCAAGCTGTTCGTCGCGGGACTGGGATCGACTGGGACGCAAGGCCAATGCGGGCACCTTTGTGCTTGCTGGGCAAATTGCCCGTTCGAAGGATTTCCGGGCTGTTTAGCGAATGGATAAACCATTTCAATGGCAATGATCGCTGCGCCCACAGCGGTGAAGCGGCGGTGAACAGTTTGCGAGAGCGGATTGCATTAAATCCGAGCCAGCTTCCCCTCTCCCAGTGGGGAGAGGATACGCAGGCTTGGCAGCTTGCTGCCTAGCCGGAGTTGGTGAGGGGGTTCTGCCCTCGAGAGGTGGGAACCCCCTCACCAAGCTACGCTAACTCATTACAGAGCAAGCTACGCTACCCTCTCCCCACCGGGGAGAGGGGAAGTCCGATCCAGATTTGCGCAACGTGCTCTATGGCATTGCGCGCCGCATCGCCCCCGAATAGACCGCGCGATAGGCGGCGATCATGGCATCTCCGTCATACTCCAGGCGGGCTTTTTCGCGATTGGCCGCGCCGACCGATTGGCGCAGCCCAGCATCCAGTCCAAGCTCGAGCAAAGCCGCGCCCAGCGCCGCCTCGTCGCCGGCCGGAACAATAAATCGCCGGTTAGCCTCTGTCACCATTGCCGCGATATCGCCAACTGCTGGCGCAGCGATCGCCAGCCCACTCGCCATTGCCTCGACCACCGAGATCGGAAACTGCTCGCTGTGCGAGGACAGGGCAAAAAGATCGAACAGCCCGGCCGCCTTTGCAGGGTCGGCGACGAAGCCTGGCAAGTGAACGCGGTGGGCCAGATCCAGCCGCAATGCCTCAGCGCGGATTGCCTCGTGCTCGGGTCCCTCGCCAAGTATCACCAACTGCCATTCCTCGGGGAGACCAGCAAAGGCGCGGACCAGACCGGGCAGGTTCTTGACCGGCCGCAGACCTGCCAGTGTCCCCAGCCACAGCTCGCCTGGCCGCTTGATCAGACGCGGCAGCTCATCGCGCCGGGGCTTGACGCGGTAGGCAGCGGTATCGATGCCGTTGACGATCCGCTGCACCCGCCAGCGCGGTTGATGCCAGTCGCCCAGCGCAATTGCCTCGAGCCGCTGCGATGGCACCACCAGAGCGGCAGCGCGCCCTAGCGCGATCCGGCGATACCAGTTGCGCGAGCGCTTCAACCCCCTTGCTTCGTCCTCGTTGAAACCATCCTCGTGGTGCACCAGCGGCGGCAACGCCAGCTTCTGACCAAACAGCGTATGTGCCATCACCGCATCCATCGCCCCCCAATTATAGGTGAGGACAAGATCGAAGCCGCTGAGTGCCCTCGCCAGACGTTGCAGACGGCCCGGCGTTGGCGAGCCCGCGAGCGGTGGGAAATCTCCGGGGTATCGGGCGTCAATCGTGCCATCGATCACCGCCGCCGCGCCCAGAGCTTCGGGCTGGGCCGAAACGATGGTATGTGTCACCTGTTTGCCGAAAGCGTTGATCAGCTTGGCCGCGCGCAATTCCTTGCCGCCGGTGTGGAAGCTGGAATGAAGATGCAGAAAGCGCAACGATCCGGTTCCACAGTCAGCTGGCGCGGGCCAGCAGCCGGTCGATGGCGGCAATCGCCTCCGGCTCGTTCAGACTTGGCGCATGGCCGACATTTTCGATCGTCACCACTTCCGATTCCGGCAAGCGCTGCTGCATCTGCTCGAGCGTGGCCGAAGCCAGCAAATCCGACAGCGCGCCGCGAAGGATCAGCACCGGCTTGCCGGCCAGGCCATCGATGCCAGGCCACAGGTCGACCTGATTGACGAGGTCCATCTTGGCCAGCGGCTCTGCAATCTTCATGTCGTAATCGAAAACGATGCGCCCGTTGCCGCCCAGCGTCATCGTTCGCTTGGCGGCTTCCAGCCAGTCGGCGATCTGGTAGTCCGGAAAGGCTGCGCCCTGCGTTTCCTGCACTGCCCTTGCCGCATGCATCCAGGTCGGGAATGTGCGCCCTTGCCCGACATAGCCGCGAATCCGCTCCAGCCCGACTGGCTCGATATGCGGGCCGATGTCGTTGAGCGCCGCAGCGACAATGCGCTGCGGCATCATCATAGCCATCGCCATGGTCATCAACCCGCCGAGCGAAGTGCCAATGACGACGAAACGCTCAATCCCTGCCGCTTCGAGCAGCAGCGCGACATCGTCGACATATTGCATCGGGTTGTAACTCGCCGAATCCTTGGCATAGGCGCTGTCGCCGCGCCCGCGCATATCCGGGCAAAGCACCCGCCATTCGCCGCAAAGCCGTGCCGCCAGTTCCTCGAAATCACGGGCATTGCGGGTCAGGCCTGGCAGGCAGAGCACGGGCGGACGGTCATCGCGGCCCGGATAGTCGCGATAATGCAGCTTGAGCCCGTCCCGGCTCGACCAATAGCGATCGACGAATTGGCTCATAGTGTGCCCATAGTGTGATCGCGTGTCCCTGTTGTCCCATGCGCCCACCTTGCATGGCGGGCACCTTGCCCCCACTATCGCCCGATGCGCTCCGAACCGCAAGCCGCAGACTATCGACCCGAACCCCGTATTGCCCGGCTGAGCGGCTGGCTGGCCGACGAAGTGCGCCCGGCCGCCTTCCCGCGCCACGATTTGCGTTTCCGCAACCGCCGCTGGGACAGGGCTGTCGGTCTTGGCGGGCTGAGCGACGCAGATTGGGTCCGCCATTTCGCGCAGTTCGAGCCGCTGCCCGGCAATCTCCCCCAGCCACTGGCACTGCGCTATCATGGCCACCAGTTCCGCAACTATAACCCCGATCTTGGCGATGGGCGCGGTTTTCTCTTTGCCCAGCTTTGCGATGAACAGGAGCGGCTGCTCGATCTCGGCACCAAAGGGTCCGGTCAGACCCCCTGGAGCCGCGACGGCGACGGCCGGCTGACGCTCAAGGGCGCTGTGCGCGAGATTCTGGCGACGGAAATGCTCGAAGCACTGGGGGCCAACACCAGCAAGACCTTCTCGGTGATCGAGACCGGAGAAGAATTGTGGCGCGGCGACGAGCCTTCGCCGACCCGCTCGGCGGTGCTAGTCCGGCTCAGCCATGGCCATATCCGCATCGGCACATTCCAGCGGCTGCGCGCCCTGCAAAAACGCGATGAGATGGAGGCGCTGGTCGCCTATTGCCTGGAAAATTTCCCCGGCCCTCCGCCGCCGGGCGATGCGCCGGGCCGCGACGAACCGGCGATCATCTTGCTCCACCAGGTGGTCGAGCGGCTGGCCGATCTTGCCGCCTCCTATATGGTGGCGGGCTTTGTCCACGGCGTACTCAATTCCGACAATATGAATATTTCGGGGGAAAGTTTCGACTATGGACCGTGGCGCTGGCTGCCGGAGTGGGACACCGGCTTCACCGCTGCCTATTTCGACCACAGCGGGCTCTATTGCTTTGGCCGCCAGCCCGAAGCGATCCACTGGAATTGCGGTCAGCTCGCAGTGGCGCTGCGCCTGCTCACTGAGACCGAGCCGCTGGTCTTCGCGCTCGAACGGTTTGGCGCGCTCTACAGCCAGGCGATGGTGCGCCGCTTCCTGTGGCGGCTGGGGGTCGAGCCGCGCCGGGCCGACGCCGATTTCGCGCTGGTTGCCGCCGCCGAACAGCATATGCAGAGCGCCAAAGTCGGACCGGACGCGATGTTCTTTGCCCATCATGGTGGCCGCAAGCCGCCCGATAGCGAATTCGGCGCGCTGCTGGCTGGCTATGTGCCCGTTGCAGGAGATGAGGACAGCCTGTGGCGCGAGGCTGCGGCCCCATCGCTGGTGATCGACGAAGTCGAGCGGATCTGGGCGGCAATCGATACGCAGGATGACTGGATGCCGCTGATGACCAAGATTGCCGACATCCGGGGCCTGGGCAATGCCCTGGGCGAACCACCTTCCCCGGTCGGCCATTGCCACCGAGCTGAAAGCAATTCAGTAATCACCCCTATACCATAGGTCTTTCACTTCCCGGCGCTTTCTCGCTAAGGCAGGGAACGCCAGGCCAGCCATTAGAGCCAGATGACATATGATTGACCCACCGAGATTGCCCTGTGAAGTTCCGTGGCGAGGAGGAGTGCGCAGCGCGGGCTGGTTGCCCGTGCAAGCGCTGCGACGCTGCCGCGGGGCTTCACAGGGCAACCCTGCGGGCGGGCCGATTTTGGCCCAGCGCAGCGTTGCTCGTCGGTCACTATGCTCAGGCATAGCTCCCTCCTCGCGTCTCGCGCTAGGCCAAAATCGGCTCCGTCGCGGTGGGTCACTCATATGTCATCTGGCTCTCAAGACCGAAGCAGACGCGTGAGCCAATCCGAGATCATATCCATCGAGCCGGCCACCGGGGAGGAATTCTGGCGTGGCCGGATCGGCGATGTCGACGATGTCGTCAGCCGCGCCCGCCGTGCCTGGCCGGCCTGGGCAGCGCAGCCGCTGGCAACCCGCATGGAGCTGGTCCGGCGCTTCGCCAATGAAGTGCGCAAGGAAAGCGACAATCTGGCCGAAACGATTGCCCGCGAAACCGGCAAGCCGATGTGGGAAGCCCGCACCGAAGTCGAAACCGTGGTCGCCAAGGCCGAAGTCTCGATCCGCGCCTTTGCCGAGCGGACAGCGCAGCGTAAGCTGGACAACGCCATCCAGGGCACCATGGCGCTGCGCCACAAGCCGCATGGTGTGATGGCCGTGCTCACCCCGTTCAACTTTCCGGCGCATCTGCCCAATGCGCATATCGTCCCGGCGCTGATCGCGGGCAATGCGATTGTCTTCAAACCCAGCGAAAAGGCCCCGGCGACAGGCCTGCTGCTGGTCCAGTGCTTCCACAAGGCCGGAATATCTGCGGCGGTGGTGCAGGTGCTGATTGGCGGCCCGGCGGAGGGCATGGCGCTGGCCACCCACGACGGCATCGATGGCGTGCTGTTCACCGGATCGGCGCATACCGGCATCGCGATCAACCGCAAACTCGCCGCGCGCCCGGACAAGATCGTCGCACTGGAGATGGGCGGCAATAATCCGATCATCGTCTGGGACACGCCCAAGATTGCCGATGCGGCAGTACTGGTCATCCAGTCGGCCTTCACCACGGCAGGTCAGCGCTGTACCGCTGCACGGCGGCTGATCGTCAAGGATTCGATGTATGATGCGATCGTCACCGAGGTGAAGGCCCTTGCCGACCGTATCATCGTCGGCGCGCCATTCGATGAACCTTCGCCGTTCATGGGTCCGGTGATCGACGGCGCCGCTGCCGATGGGTTGACCGAAAGCTTCCTCTACATGCTCAGCAATGGCGGCAAGGCGATCAAGCATCTGGCCCGCACCCAGGGCGAGCTACCGTTCCTGTCGCCCGCAATCATCGACATCACTGGCATGGCCGAACGCCCCGATGTCGAATTGTTCGGCCCGATTCTTCAGGTCGTCCGGGTCGATGATTTCGATGCGGCGATTGCCGAGGCGAACAACACGCGCTTTGGCCTGGCTGCTGCACTTGTTGGCGGCAACCCCCAAGAATATAACCGCTTCTGGGCCAATATCCGGGCCGGTATCGTCAACTGGAACCGGCCGACCATCGGGGTCTCGCCGGGCGCGCCCTTCGGCGGGATCGGCCTGTCAGGCAATCATCGCCCAACCGGATTTTATGCCGCAGACTATTGCGCCTATCCGGTCACTTCCGCCGAAATGGAGCAGCCCCGCGCGAACATCGGCGCGGGGTTTCGCGAGGGTAATTAGACCTAAAACCGACCACCTTTGTACATCGTGATTGCTCATAGCAGCGCACTGGCAAGGCGCGGCGTGCAGCGCGGGCGATTTGCCCGCGCAAGCGACGCAACGCTGTCCAGTGCGCTGCTATGAGCAATCCCCCCGGGGCGGGTCGAATTTGGCCCAGTGCTGCGTTACTCGTCGGTCACGATGCTATGCCATCGCTCCCTCCTCGCGCCTTGCACTGAGCCAAATTCGACTCCGTCACGACGTGCAAAGGTGGTCGGTTTTAGGTCTAAGCTCCGTTCACGACAATATCGGCCTCGGTCAGCCCGTCCTCGCGCTTGCGCGCCTGCACTGCATAGACCGCCACGCCCTTACTGCCCGTCAGAATTTGCACTCCGTCCGACTGCTGGTGGCGGGCATCGAAGTGCGCGGCACTGGCGCTTGTATAATAGAAATTGATGACATCGCCCGGTTCCACCGGCGTGACAAAGCGCACCACCCGCAAGCGGCAACCATCGCTGTCGCTGCCCGCAGCCTCAACCAGATGACCGCGGGGATATATCGCGAAAGCCTGGGGCAGCCGCAGTGACCAGGCCATGGCAAAGCTGGCCTTCGCGCCGCAATTGCTGCCCGGCCCCTTGACCGCAGCGGCGCGCTGCGCGGCTGTCACCGCGTCGCTGAGCACCGGGTTGCTCCCCTCGGAGGGCAGCGGGACCATAGCGATTGTTCCGCCGACGCGCTTTTCGGCCTCGCTCTTCGCCGCAGCAATTGCCTCGGGACCGCTTTCGAACAGTGGTAATTCGACCACTTCCGGTCCGCCGCCAGCAATTGCTGCGAGAGCGTTGTTGCGGGACGCGAGATCAGGATCCGCCATCAACGGCCCGGCAAGCGCGTGGGCAACTGCCGGGTCTTCGCCCTGACCGGCAGGTTCCGCCGGCTTCCCGCCATCGCACGCAGCCAATCCCAATGCGGCCATCACAATGACATTCGCCAGCACGGTAGATCGGTTCAGCATCGACAGGGCCCCGCGCGCAATGGGATGGCATGGTTAACATCGGCTTTCGGCGGAAAAGTTTAACATGCGGTTGCCGGGCGCAATGGAATCGGCGGCGTTTGAGTGATTTCGAGCCAGATGGAATCATCTGGCGACTCGGAAATCACGACAAAACAAAGAATCTAGAGTGCTGACTTTGATGCAATCAAAGTCAGCACTCTAGGCGCAGAACTTGATTCGCGCTCAGAACCAGCCACATAGTGTGCCATGCCAGCCACCTGCCTCAAAAACCGCGCCATTGTTCGCCTCTCGCCGCAGCAGGACGATGAGGATGTCGCCCAGTTTCTCCAGGGGCTGGTCAGCCAGGACGTGACCGCTGCGCTGCCGGTTTGGGCCGGACTATTGACCCCGCAGGGCAAAGTGCTGTTCGACTTTATCGTCTGGGATCAGGGACGCGATCTGCTTATCGACTGTGAGGCCGATGCCGCCGATGCGCTGGCCAAGCGCCTGGCGCTCTATCGCCTGCGCCGCCCGATCGCCATCGCGCGCGACCCCAGTCTCGCGGTGCATTGGCAGCCCGAGGCTGGCCCAGAAACGAGCAACGACCCCCGGCTGGCGGCGCTCGGAACCCGCTGGCTCGCCCCAGTCGAATCTTTGGGGGCAGAGGCTTCAGCCCCTGGCGCCGATGACAGCTGGCGTGCCCATCGCCTGGCGCTCGGGGTGACCGAAGGGCGCGGCGAGCTGGGCGATGGCGAGACACTATGGCTCGAATGCAATGCCGCCGAGCTGGGCGGCGTCAGCTTCACCAAGGGCTGCTACATCGGCCAGGAAAACACCGCGCGGATGAATTGGCGGGCGAAGGTGGGCCGGCGGCTGCTGGTGGTGCCGCTCGGGCAATCGGACCCGAAGCGGCAGCGGGCGGCCTATCCGGAGCTGGGGCTGGCGGTCGATCATCTGCGGGTCGAGGACATTTCGCCCGACTTGCTGCCAGTGTGGTTGGAATTGGTCTGACGCTGCGCGTGGCCTTCGACAAGCTCAGGTTGAGAGGGGTTTGGGGAACTTAGGAAAGGCCCGCTCATGCTGAGCTTGTCGATGCACACGCGTAGCGTTTGCCTAATTGCCCTCGACCGCCAGACCAGCCTGCGCCCTCGCATCGATCAGCAGGAGTTCCGCAGTGTCGCGCGCCGAGGTCCGCGGCAAGTCGAGCGCTTGCGACAAAGGCCCGCCCATCAGTGAATCGCCCAGCGCCATCAGCACCAAAGTCAGCGTCACCCCGCGCATGGTACCCGAGTCAAATTCATGCACCTCGTCGACGAGATCGTGGATCGCCTCGACAATCGGATCGAGCGCATCCTCATTACCCGAGAGCAACATCCAGGATGCCAGCGCCCCGCCGCCCTCGCGGTCGAAGGCATCGAAAGTGAGATCGACCACCTCGCGCGGGCTGCCGATCCCAGTCCGGCTGGCAACCACTGCCTTGGCGATGGTTGCGCAGATCGTCCCGGCAAGGTGACGAGCCAGCGCCTTCTGCAGCCCCAAGGCTGAGCCGAAATGATATAGGAGATTGGCATGGGTGCGCCCAATTCTTGCAGCAACCGCCTTCAATGTCACCGACTGCGGGCCAGTCTCGATCAACAGTGCCCGCGCCGCCTCCAGTGCGACTGTGCGGCTTTCATCCTGAGAGAGGCGCCTCCTTATTGACATTTATGTCAGCAATTTGATATTTGCATGAGCCATGAACGCACAGCCCCTCCTTCCCACCGAGCTAATGACAGAATCGCGCGGCGGCAAGCAGGCACTTACCGCCTTCCCTATCCGCGACCTCCGTTTCTTGCGCAAAGCCAAGCCTGCGCGCTGGTGGCTGAATGGCGATCCGGTCGCAACGGCCTGGTTCAATGCCCTCTCGGGCACATTTCCGCGCGGCGAGGCTTTCTTTATCGAAGCGGTCAAAGCCCACCGCGAAGGCGCGCCGCGGCAGCTCGCCGAACAAATCCGCAGCTTCATTGTCCAGGAAGTCAATCACAGCCGCGAACATCTTGCCCTCAATCGCATTGCCGAGTCGGTGGGATACGACATGGCGAAGATCGACCGTCACGTCGAAGAAATGCTTGGCCAGCTCAAGGGCCGCCCGGCAATACTCGATCTCGCCACGACCATGGCGCTCGAACATTACACGGCGATGATAGCGCATGAATTCCTGGCGCATCCGGAACATTTCGCCGGTGCCGACCCAGAAGTTGCCGCGCTGTGGCGCTGGCATGCGATCGAGGAAATCGAGCACAAGGCCGTCGCCTATGACACCTACCGCCATGCGACGCGCAACTGGAGCCGCTGGCAACGCTGGCGGGTGAAATCATTGATAATGCTGATCGTCACCAAGAACTTCCTCGCTCACCGCATCCGCGACACGCTCGATCTAATGGCGCAGGACGGGATCACCGGCGGCGCGGCGCGGCGGAGGCTGTTCGCCTTCCTGCTGTGGAAGCCCGGTGTCCTGCGCCGCATCTTCCCGGCCTGGCTGGCCTATTTTATGCCGGGCTTCCATCCCTGGAACACCGACGACAGGGTGCTGATCGCTCAGGCTGAGCGAGCGTTGGGCGAGGACTTCGGCTAGTTCGAACGAATATCCTCACCCAACATCAATTACGCTGCGCGCATATAGCCGTCATCGTCGCAGTCGCATGACACGCCCAGTTGCGCTGCATAGGGGATCGAAGTCGCCTTACCGCCGCGCGCGCGGCTGAAGCGATATGTCGGTTCGCCGGCCCGGAGAAAGCCGGCCTTGGCCAGCACCCGGCCCGACGCCGGATTATCGGCAAAATGCCCGGCGACAATCCGGCGATGGCCCAGGGCTTCGGCGAGCCGCAGAACCGCGCGCGCCGCTTCGGTGGCATAGCCCTGGCCCCAGTGGCTGCGGGCGATCCAATAGCCCAGCTCGATATCGTCGCCATGCCGCGTGAGGCCCGCGCTGCCGATCAGCTTGGTCCCTTCGCCCGAAGGCAAGGTGACAAAGAAATGCGGGAGCAGCTTCTCCTGCGGGCGGCGCACGAAAGCCATGGCGTCATCCATTGTATAGGGCCATGGCGCAGTGGCAAGATTGCGCACCACGGCTTCGTCGTTGATCGCGGTCAGTAGCTCGGCCCAATCCTCTGGCCAGCCAGGTCTCAGAAACAGCCTCTCGCTGCGAATGAACATTTTTCCACTCCACTCATCAGCCCCGCAGGACCCCGGATAGGAGCCTTGCGTGACGGTGCCATGACGTTTGCGCCGGGCTGCGCGTCAACCACGCCGTCCGGCCAAAACAGTGCTGAGGGAGAGACGAAAAGAGGGAGACGGGTTGGCCCCTCTCCCTCGTTATACCGAACTGCTATGTCCGGCGGGGGGCCATCCTGTCAGGATGACCCGTTAGCGATCATCCAGATTATTCTGCGGCCGCCATAACGTCGACAGAGACGTATTTGCGGCTGAGCTTGCCATCGTGAAAGCGCACACGGCCTTCGACGAGAGAAAACAGCGTATGATCCTTGCCCATACCGACATTGGCACCGGGATAGACCCGGGTGCCGCGCTGGCGGATGATGATATTGCCGCCGATCACTTCCTGACCGCCGAACTTCTTGACGCCGAGGCGGCGGCCAGCTGAGTCGCGACCGTTGCGCGAAGAGCCGCCTGCTTTCTTATGTGCCATCTCAATTAACTCCGGATCTTATTCGGCTTTGGCCGCAGCAGCCTTCTTGGCCGGGGCCTTCTTGGCTGGCGCTGCGGTTTCATCAGCAGCAGCTACCGGCGCGGCTTCCGTCTTGGCAGCCGCAGCCTTCTTCTCAACACCACCAACGGCGAGGATGCGCAGCAGCGTCATCTGCTGGCGATGGCCGTTTTTGCGGCGATAATTGTGCCGACGGCGCTTCTTGAAGACGATGACTTTTTCGCTCTTGGCCTGGGCGATGATCTCGGCCGAAACCGTGACTTTCGAGGCGTCGGTAACCGCGCCATCTTCGCCCGCAAGCAGGACGTCGGCCAAAGTGATCTTCTCACCGGCTTCACCCGCCAGCTTCTCGACCGCGATCTTGTCTCCGGCGGCAACCCGATATTGCTTGCCACCCGTGCGCACTACAGCGAACATGATACCCTTACCTGTCAAATCCAAATGCGCGTGTAACGCGCCCCATAAACCTATTGAGGCCCCGCCAGATGGCCGGACCGGAAAGAGTGGTGCCCCTAATCTAAGGGCATTTCGCTGTCAACCAAGCTATGGCAACCGAGCTATGGCACGCTTCGGGCCTCTGGCCTTGATCAGCCGCCGTGCTATGGTTGGCGCATGAAATCTGCGTTTTCCGCCCTGACCGCTGCGGTCTTGCTGCTATCTCTGGCGGCCTGCGCCAGCGACACCAAGAACTATCCATCACTTGCCCGGCGTTCAGTGGAACGCGCGGACACTGCGGTGCCCGCTTCTCCCGTGCCTTCCCCTGCACCGGCGCCGCCAAGTCCCGAACTGACAGCGCGTCTGGCCAGTCTGGTCGAACAGGCGCGCGTAGCCCACGGGCGCTTCGAAGCGAAGCAGGCCCTTGCCGGGCAGACCGTATCGGCGGGCGGCGGTGCGGCACGTGGCAGTGAGGGCTGGGCTGTCGCCAGCATTGCCCTCGCCGAACTCGAATCGGCACGCAGCGCGGCGATGATCGCGCTGGCCGACCTCGACCAGCTCTATGCCGCTGCGCGCATTGAGGGCAACGATACTGCGGCCATCGCCGCCGCGCGCGACCAGATCAGCGGCTGGATCGGGGAAGAAGACCGGCTGCTTGCTACTTTAAGTGGCCGGTTGGGCGGTTAGCCTTCACCGAACGGCGGCAGCGATCACCGCCACGGTCAGGCCCCAGAACACGATCAGTACCGGCAGGAGCAACACCTGAACGCTGGCCTCGAATGCCGTCAGATGCCCGCTCAATGTCTGGATGCCGCGACTCGAGAACTGGCCCCAGCTGAGCGGCGCGCTGTCATTTTCGGGCTTCATCCGCGCCCAGGTGCGGTTGACCCCGAAGCCGAAGATTATCGATCCAGCGATCACGGTCAAAGGCAGGATCAGTTCTGGATTGTGAAAGGTCATCGTCATGATGCCGATGAATGCGAGATAGAGGCCCACAGTGGCAAAATAGAGCCCCGATGGCAGGCCGAAGCTGCGATCGACCCGGGTGCGGACCGGCGCTGTGGTTGCCGTTGCAATTTGCTGGAGTTCGGCACTGGCAATACGTTTTGACATTGGAAGCCTCCTTGAATGCAGAAGGCATTGCGCAATCGCTCACCACAGTGCTTTGACCAATGTCAAAGACCCGTTGCAACAATTCACGCCCAGCGGCGGATGTCGGCAAAATCCTGCTCGCGTGGCTCGACCCAGCGCCACTCGCCACCCGCCTTCTCGCGCTTCCAGAACCACGAATCGCTCTTGAGATGATCCATGGCGAATTCGGCGGCAGCAAATGCATCGCGGCGGTGACGCGCGGCGGCGGCGACCAGCACGATCGGATCACCGGGGCGCATCTGTCCGGTGCGGTGGATGATCAGCAGCCCCTCGAGCGGCCAGCGTGTCTGTGCGGCAGCAGCCAGAGCCTCCATGCCGGGCAAGGTCAGCGGCGCGTAATGCTGCAATTCCAGCGCATCGACATCGCCATGCTCATTGGCTCCGGCACGGACCTGGCCGATGAAGCTGGCGATGCCCCCGGCCTGCGCATGGGCGGCTGAGAAGGCGGCGAGCTGCGCAGCCGGATCGAAACTCCCGTCGATAAGGCGGACAAGGCAGGCCAACTCAGCCCCCGCTGACCGGCGGCAGGAAGGCAAGTTCGTCGCCGTCCCTGAGCGTGAGCGATGCCAGGTCAGTCACCAGAATGCCATTCACCGCCAGCTTGATGCGCGCGTCCGACAATGCAGCAGACAGTTCGGGCTCAAGCGCGGCCATGATCGCATCGAGCGATCCCGCCACCGCAATTTCGCGCTCTGCCACCCCAGCAGCATCTTCGAGCCGCCCGAGAAACACCAACCTCAGAGTCATATCAGGATCGGGGCCATGGCTCAGCCGCCGGTCATCGACATGTGGCGGGCAAGCGCGGGCGCGCCGCCGGGCTTGTCAATCACGAAATGGTGCCGCTCGGGCTTGATCTTCATCGCCACGTCGAGCGCCTCGGAGATCGCCGCATCGGGAGCATCCGAACGCAGCGCCGCGCGCAGATCGACCTGCTCATTGCCGCCGAGGCAGGCATAGAGCTGTCCGGTCGCGGTGACGCGGATGCGGTTGCAGCCGTCGCAGAAATTGTTCGTGAGGGGCGTGATGAAACCGAGCCGCCCGCCTATTCCAGCAGCGCCAGTCTCGGCGACAGTGACATAGCGCGCCGGGCCGCCGCTGCGATGATCGTCGGGGGTCAGCGTCCAGCGCTGCTCAAGGCTCTCGCGCATGGCTGACAGCGGCAGATAATGATCGAAGCGGTCTTGCTCAACCTCGCCCAGCGGCATGACTTCGATCAGCGTGATCTCGAAGCCCTGGCCATGCGCCCAGGCGATCAGTGTGGGAATTTCCGCCTCATTGATCCCCTTGAGCGCCACGGTGTTGATCTTGACCTTGAGCCCCGCCTCCTTCGCAGCAGCAATCCCTTCAAGCACCTGCGGCAGCGAATCGCGCCGGGCGAGGCGGGCGAAGGTGCCGCGGTCGAGCGTATCGAGCGAGATGTTGATCCGCCGCACGCCCGCCGCGCGGATGTCGTCGGCGAACTCGGCGAGGCGAGTCGCATTGGTGGTCATGGTCAGCTCATCAAGGCCGCCTCCGACCTTTCGGCCCAGCGCTTTGACCAGCTCAATCATATCGCGCCGCACCAGCGGTTCGCCGCCGGTCAGGCGGATCTTGGTGATGCCCCGGGCGATGAAGCCCAGTGCCAGCTCGTGTAGTTCTTCCAGGCTCAGAACTTCGGCGCGCGGCAGGAAGGTCTGGCGTTCGGGCATGCAATAGGCGCAGCGCAAGTCGCAGCGGTCGGTGACCGACAGGCGCAGATAGGTGATCCTTCGCTGGAACTGGTCGACGAGAGGCGCAGCGATACTCATGCGGACAAGGATACCACTTCTCCGGCGCCCGTGTCATCCAATTCGAGCAATTGACCCGTGACGCCCTTGGCTGTCTCCAGATAGGCCAAAGCCGCTGCAATGGCTTTTTCGCTGTCGCTGGCGAGTGCATTGATCCGGACCGGCGCAAATTCGCGGGCCAGAGACTGGATCGCAGCGAGCCGCCAGGCGCGGTGGGTGTGATCGGCTAGGGTGAAGATGATAACCAAATCCTCCCCCAATGGAGGAGGGGGACCATCGCGCAGCGATGGTGGAGGGGCACCCTCGGCATGGCGCGACTTCGCAGGGTCAACGCAAGCCGCCTGTGCCCCTCCACCATCCTGCGGATGGTCCCCCTCCCCGTCCCGGAGAGGATTTATTAGCGGTAATACCCGCGCATGAAACTCCGCAGCAGCCGCCAGCGCCGCTTCGGGCAAAGCACCAATCCGCAGCACCGCCATCAGCGCCGCTCCCGCGTCAATGTAATCCCGATCCGCTCGCCATTCTCGGCAATCGCCAGCTTGACGATCTTGACCGTCACCGCCTCGACCCGCGCATCCTGCAGCAACAGCGTCTCGCAGATATGATCGGCGACGGCCTCGATCAGCTTGAAATGGACACCCACCGGCAGCGCCTCGGTCGCGGCGAACTTCAGGTCCATGTAGTTCTTGCTCGCCGACAGCGGCGTATCGGGCGCATAGCGCTCCCCCACCTTCAGTTTCGCGCTAATGGTGAACCGCAAGGGCTGCGCGCGACCGGTCTCCTCGGAATAGATCCCGGTGAGCACATCGGTTTCGAAATCGGCGACTTCAAGGATCAGCGAATCGGCCATGGCGCGGCTCTAGCCCGGATTGCGCCAGCGCGCGAAGATCGCGGTTGGCAGCAGGCGCCCCCTTTCCCCTTCCTCGCGCACAGCAAGGTCGCCATGCTCGATCGTGCCTGGCATATCGGCAAACACGTCGCCAAGCAGTCCGGCGAGCGCGAGCGAAGAGAGGCGAACGGCATAGACCGTCAGGAACAGGAATCGGCTCTCCGCATTGAGCAGCGCCCGGCAATCGGCGACCAGCCCCGGCAGATGTTCCTCCAGCCGCCAGACCTCGCCTTCGGGCCCGCGCCCGAATTTGGGCGGGTCGAGGATAATCCCGTCATAGCGCTTGCCCCGCCGCACCTCGCGCGCGGCGAATTTGGCGGCGTCGTCGACGATCCAGCGGATCGGGCGCTCGTCCATGCCCGACAGCGCGGCATTGGCGCGCGCCTGGGCGACGCTCTTCTTCGAGGCATCGACGTGGGTGACCGGGCCATATTGCGATAATGCCAGCGTACCGACGCCGGTATAGCCGAACAGGTTGAGACTGGAAAATCCTCCCCCACTGGGGGAGGGGTACCGCCCGAAGGGGGGTGGAGGGGCACCCTCGCCATCGCGCTGCTCCTCGGCGTTGTGCCATGCGGCCCGTGCCCCTCCACCAGCTTCGCTGGTCCCCCTCCCCGTTCCGGGGAGGTATTGCTCGCCCATCCAGTCCCACACCGGGGCCATGTCAGGAAAAAAGCCGAGGTGGCGGAAGGGGGTGCATTGCGCGGTAAATTTCACCGGACCCCAGCTGAGCGGCCAGCCCTCCTGCGGCACCGGATTGGCAAACTGCCACCGCCCACCGCCGTCCTCGTCCGATCCGGGCACGAACTCGCCGTCCGACGCCCAGCGCTCCAGCCGGGGCCGCCATAGCGCCTGTGTATCCGGACGGATGAAGCGATGCGGACCGTAACGCTCAAGCTTGCGGCCGTCACCGCAGTCTATCAGGCCGTAATCGGCCCAAGCCTCGCCGGTGAGGATGAGGGGTGAGAGGGCAAGCTTGGCCATTAGAGCCGCCTAACCCCTCCCCCTTGAGGGGGAGGCTGGGTGGGGGTGTACGACGCCAGCGTGGACGCGAGACCTATCGGCCTCGCTCCCCCTCCCCAACCCCTCCCCGCCGGGGAGGGGCTTTTGGATTGCGGATCAAACACATCAGCCCTTCGGCATTGCATGGGCGGAAACATACTCCGCGATTGCCGCATAATCGCCCGCAAGGTCAACGCAGCGTTCCTCGCGCTCGAACAGATCGCCGACCCGCGCGGGCAGCGGCGGGCGCTGGCCGGTGGCGCGTTCGACGGCGTCGCGGAACTTGGCCGGGTGGGCGGTCGCCAGTGTCACGACCGGCACTTCGCGGGCAATGCCGGAAGCCAGCGCGGCATGCAGCCCGCAGGCAGTGTGCGGATCGATCAGTTCGCCGCACTTCTCCCAAGCCCAGCGGATGGCCTGCGCCATGTCGTCGGCATCGGCCCTGGAACTGGAAAACAGTCTGGCCGCGCCCTCGCGCTGGGAATTGGTGAGCTGCATGGCTTTAGTCGATTCGAACTTCGCCATCTGGGCAGCCAATGCGACACCATCGCGCCGCCCAAGGTCATAAAGCAGCCGCTCGAAGTTTGAAGAGACCTGGATATCCATCGAGGGCGCCGCCGTCGGCGTCACCGTGCCTTGCGAATAATCGCCGGTGGTCAGCGCGCGGTGGAGGATGTCGTTGACGTTGGTGGCGACGATCAGCCTGGCCACTGGCAGGCCCATCTGCGCCGCGACATAGCCGGCAAAGACATCGCCGAAATTGCCGGTCGGCACGGCAAAGGCGACTTCGCGTTGCGGCGCGCCGAGTTGCAGACCGGCGGCGAAATAATAGACCACCTGCGCCATCAGCCGCGCCCAGTTGATCGAATTGACCGCGCCAATGTTGAACCGCGATGTCATGGCGGTGTCGCCAAACATCCGCTTCACCGTGGCCTGGGCATCGTCGAAGGTGGCACCCTCGATGGCGATATTGTGAACATTGGGCGCGAGTACCGTCGTCATCTGGCGGCGCTGGACATCGCTCACCCGACCCTTGGGGTGGAGCATGAAGATATCGACCTTGGCCCGGCCCGCCACCGCGTCGATCGCGGCCGAGCCGGTATCGCCCGAGGTCGCACCGACGATGGTCAGGTTTTCATCCCCACGGCCAAGAAATTCCTCGAACAGCAGGCCGAGCAATTGCAACGCGACATCCTTGAAGGCCAGCGTCGGCCCGTGAAACAGTTCGAGTAGCCATTGCTGCTCGTCGAGCTGTTTGAGCGGCGTCACGGCCTTATGCGCGAAGCGGCCATAGGCGGCGCGGGTGAGATCGAGCAGGCGCTCCGGGGTCAGGCTATCGCCGACGAATGGCTGCATGATCCGCGCCGCGAGCTCGGCATAGGGCAGCCCGGCCATGGCGGCGATCTCGGCTTCCGAGAAGTGCGGCCATTCGCGCGGCAGATAAAGCCCGCCGTCATTGGCGAGCCCGGCCAGCGTTGCTCCGGCAAAATCGAGCGCCGGGGCGCTGCCGCGTGTGGAGATGTAGTCCATGGGGGGCGCGGTTAGCGGGGGGGAGCGCGCGACGCAAGCCAGCGCCCTTTTGCGAAGGGTATGAAGATTGTCTCACACGAAGACACGAAGAGGTCGTTTAGCGCCGCAGGCATCCGAATCATTCATAGCGCTTCCCATTCGGCGGGCGGGGAAATGAAGGCGGCTTTGCCGCAAACGCGCCATCTTCGTGTCTTCGTGTGAGAAACCCCTTTTTACTCCCCCCGCAGCCGCTTCCGCACCGCCAGGGCATAGATCACCAGCGCCACGCCTGCGAACAGGAACCACTGCACCGCATAGGACAAGTGGTTGTTGGGAATATCGCGCGGATCGGGAACGGCATTGGCTTCGAGACCAGCAAGCGGAGGATCTGCGACTATGCGGATGTAGGACCCTTTGCTGGGAACGACCGTTCCTGCCACTTTGCCGCCCTTCCACTCAACCTGTGAAGGTTGGAGCGACCATCCGATAACGACCTCTGCTTCGCTCGTGCCTCTGAGTTTGAAGGGAAACTGGCAGTGGGCAATGTCAGCCCATCCCACCACACCACGAGCGTTGCGACCGGCCCGCATCTCAAGCCCCGTCACTCTTACGCACTCGAGCGTTACGTGGCTGTATTCGAATGGCCCATCAATCATCAGGTCATTGCCTAAGTCTGAGACACGTGTGCTTGAAATCGCTTCGGTGTATTCTTCAACCAGCGCCTCCTTCTGATGCAGCCGGTCAATCTGCCAGAAGCCGAGGCGGATCATGATACCGACCGCGATCAGAACCACAATCGTGGGGAAAATGGGCAATCGCCGCAACATCAGCCCTTCAACCGCCCCTCGCCTGCGCTCCGCTGAAACTCCGCCGCGAGCAGCGCCGATTTTCCCGCGCGCAGGCCCCAAATCACTGCTCCAGCGGTGAACGGCACCCACAGCAGGACATGCACCCAGAACGGTGGATGCCATTCCAGTTCGACAGTGATCGCCAGAACCACCACCAGCGCGCCGATGATCAGGGTCAGGAAGGCCGCCGGGCCATCGCCGACATTGAAGGCGGTAAAGTCCAGGGCGCAGACGCGGCATTTCGGGGCAAATTTCGCGAGCCCCTCAAACAGGCCACGCGCGCCGCACTGGGGGCAGAGACCAAGAAGGGCAGCCGAGACGATCCCCGGCTGCCCCTTTGTTCCGGATTCCGAACCTTCCATCAGTCCGTCGGGAAGCCCCAATTGCCCCAGACATAGATGGCAACGAACAGGAACAGCCAGACGACATCGACGAAGTGCCAATACCACGCCGCCGCCTCGAAGCCGAAATGCTGGCGCGGGGTGAAGTGGCCGGCATAGGCGCGGCGCAGGCAGATGGCGAGGAATATGGTGCCGATGATGACGTGGAAGCCGTGGAAGCCCGTCGCCATGTAGAAGGCGGAGCCATAGGTGTTGGTGCCGAAGGCGAACGGCGCATGGGCATATTCATAGGCCTGGATCGAGGTGAACATGATGCCCAGCACAATCGTTGCCCACAGTCCCTTTTTCAGCCCGTCGCGATCGCCATGGATCAGGCAGTGGTGCGCCCAGGTGACCGTGGTGCCCGAGCACAGCAGGATCAGCGTGTTGAGCAGCGGCAGGTCGAAGGCATTGAGCACTGCCTCGAGTTCCTTGGGCGGCCATTGCCCGCCGATAACCTTGGCCGTGGTCGCCGGAAACAGCGAGAAATCGAAGAACGCCCAGAACCAGCCGACGAAGAACATCACCTCCGAGGCAATGAACAGGATCATGCCATAGCGCAAATGCAGCTGGACCACCGGAGTGTGATCGCCGGCATGCGCCTCATTCACCACATTGGTCCACCACTGGTAGAAAGTCAGCAGCACGCCGAATGCGCCGAGCAGCATGACATATTTGCCGCCCGCCATGCTGTGCATGGTCAGGGCCCCGCCGCTGGTCAGGGTCAGGGCCGAAGTGGCACCGATCAGCGGCCAGATATCGGGCGGCAGAATGTGGTAATCGTGGTTCTTGGTTCCGGCCATGATCGCGGGTCCCCATATGCGATTCTGCGCGGCAGCAAGGCCGCAGGTGAAAGGTTCGAGCGCCCCTTAACCGCCCGATCCGGCGCGGTCCAGTGCCTTGGCCCTGTCATCCGCAATCGGGCCATCCGCAATCGGGTGGAAAGTATAGCTCAGGGTGATCTCGTCAATGTCGCGCGCGTCAGGATCGTCGAGCATTTTGGGATCGACGAAATAAACCACCGGCATGCGCACTTCCTGCCCTGGTGCAAGGGTCTGCTCGGTAAAGCAGAAGCATTGCACCTTGTTGAAATATCGACCGGCCTGCTCGGGCTCGACATTGAAACTGGCACGGCCGGTCACGGGCTTGGCCGAGAAGTTGCGGGCGAGGAATATCGCCATCCGCCGTCCGCCCATGGGAATTGTGTCGGAAGTCTGCTCAGGGCGAAACTGCCACGGCATCCCGCGCTCGATATTCGCGTCGAAGCGGATCTTCACCAGCCTGTCAGTCGCAGAAACCGCCGAAGCTTCGGCCACGCTGGCCCGTCGGGTGGTCCCGGCGAAACCGGTTGCCTGGCAGAACAGGCGGTAGAGCGGCGAGGAGGCATAGCCAAGGCCAAGCATGGCCAGAGCAAACAGCACCGCTGCCAGCCCGACCCGCCGGTTGCGCCGGGCAATATCAGTCCGGATGACCAAAGCGCTCATCGCTCAGCTCATTTTTGCAATCGAAATGGCATAGACCAGCACGACGAAGGCCCCCAGGATCAGCGCCATGATAATGCTGCGGCTGCGCTGGATGCGTTTGCGTGTCGCTTCGATATCGGGAGTCTCGTCCATGGGCTTACCCCTGCACCACTAGCCAGCGATCCGCAACCAGAGCCGCGAACAGCACGAAAAGATAAAGGATCGAAAATTTGAACAGCTGGCGCTCTGGCTGCATCGGGTCGTCGGGCCCTGTCCGCTGGCGCATGCCGACTCGCCAGGCCAGAGCGACGAACAGCGCCGAAAGCACCAGCGCGCTGACACCATAGATTGCGCCGGTCCCGCCGATCCACCAGGGCAAGGCGCTGAGCGGCAGCAGCAGCACGGCATAGGCCAGAATCTGGCGGCGCGTCGAAGTCTCACCGGCCACCACCGGCATCATCGGAATGCCGACCTTGGCGTAATCCGACTGGACGAACAGCGCCAGCGCCCAGAAATGCGGCGGCGTCCAGAAGAAGATGATGGCGAACAACAGCACCGGCATCGCGGTGACATGGCCCGTCGCCGCGACCCAGCCGATCAGCGGCGGGAACGCTCCCGCGCCGCCGCCGATGACAATGTTCTGCGGGGTGCGGGGCTTCAGCCAGATGGTATAGACCACCGCGTAATAGACGATCGACACGGCCAGGATCGCTGCCGTCAGCCAGCCAATCGCAAGCCCCATCAGCAGCACCGACAGCACCGAAAGGGCAATGCCGAAATCGCGCGCGGCAGTGGGGTCCATTCGCCCAGCAGGGATTGGCCGCGCGGCTGTCCGCTTCATACCGGCGTCGAGATCGGCCTCCCACCACATGTTGAGCGCCGCCGCCCCGCCCGCGCCGATGGCGATGCACAGGATCGCTGTGAAACCGAGCACCGGGTTGATCGTCACCGGCGCGGCCAGAAGGCCGCAGAGGCCGGTGAAGATGACGAGGCTCATCACCCGAGGCTTGGTCAGGGCGAAAAAGTCGCGCCAGTCGGCAGGGAGGGGAATGGTTACTGTCTGGGTCATGGAAGACTCCCCTCCCGCCTGCGGGAGGGGGACCACATCATCAATGATGCGCCTTGTCGTCGATCACCGGCAGGGTTTCGAACTGGTGGAACGGCGGCGGGCTCGACAGCGTCCATTCGAGTGTGGTTGCACCCTCGCCCCAGTAATTGCCCAAGGCCTTCTTGCCCGCTGCCAGCGCCCAGCCGATGTTGAGGAAGAAGACAATCATGCCGATGCCCATAATGGAATAACCGATCTCGGACGAGACCTGGTTCCAGTGCGAATAGGCCAGCGCATAGTCGGGATAGCGGCGCGGCATGCCTTGCAGACCAAGGAAGTGCTGCGGGAAGAAGATGATGTTCACGCCTACAAAGAACAGCCAGAAATGCACATGGGCGAGGAATTCGGAATGCATCCGCCCGCTCATCTTCGGGAACCAGTAGTAGAAGCCGGCGAACAGCGAGAACACCGCGCCCATCGACAGCACATAGTGGAAATGGGCAACGACATAATAGGTGTCATGCAGCACGTCGTCGATGCCGCCATTGGCCAGCACCACGCCGGTAACGCCGCCGACGGTGAACAGGAAGATCATCCCCATCGCCCAGACCATTGGCGATTTGAAACTGATGCTGCCGCCCCACATCGTCGCGATCCAGGAAAAGATCTTGATGCCGGTCGGCACCGCGATGACCATGGTCGCGGCGGTGAAATACATCTTGGTGTTCACGCTGAGGCCGGTGGTGTACATGTGGTGGGCCCAGACGACGAAGCCGACCACGCCGATCGCCACCATGGCGTAGGCCATGCCGAGATAGCCGAACACCGGCTTTTTCGAGAAGGTCGAGACGATCTGGCTGATCATGCCGAAGCCCGGCAGGATCATGATGTAAACCTCGGGATGGCCGAAGAACCAGAACAGGTGCTGATAGAGGACCGGATCGCCGCCACCGGCCTGATCGAAGAAGGTGGTGCCGAAATTGCGGTCGGTGATCAGCATGGTGATCGCCGCCGCCAGCACCGGCAGCGCCAGCAGCAGCAGGAAGGCGGTGACCAGTTCCGACCAGACAAACAGCGGCATCTTGTGCAGCGTCATGCCCGGCGCGCGCATGTTGAAGATGGTGGTGATGAAATTAATCGCACCCATGATCGAGCCAGCGCCCGCCAGATGCAGCGAGAAAATCGCGAAATCGGTGGCGGGGCCAGGCGATCCGCTGGTCGATAGCGGTGCATAGACCGTCCAGCCGGCCGCCGCGCCAAGACCGGTGCCGCCCGGCATGAAGGCCGAGGTAATCAGCGAGCAAAAACCCGCCACGGTCAGCCAGAACGAGATATTGTTCATCCGCGGAAAGGCCATGTCCGGCGCGCCGATCATCAGCGGCACGAACCAGTTGCCGAAGCCGCCGATCATCGCCGGCATGACCATGAAGAACACCATGATCAGACCGTGCGCGGTAATCAGCACGTTCCACATATGCAGCGTCTGGTCGAAGCTGGGGTTGGCTTCGCCGAACCAGCGGGCAAAGGTGCCGAGATACTGGATACCGGGTTGCGCCAGCTCAAGCCGCATCATTCCCGAAAAGGCACCGCCGATGATCCCCGCGAAGATCGCGAAGATCAGATAGAGCGTACCGATATCCTTGTGGTTGGTCGACATGAACCAGCGGGCAAAAAAGCCCGGCTTGTGGTCATGATCGTGATCGGCGTGGCCCGAGTCGTCGTGGGCGTCGTGGGCCTCGAAATGGTCGGCGGTAGTGGCCATGATCTTGCGAACCTTGATTGTGCCAGCGGGCTTGGGGCCAGCGGTCTTAGGCTTTGGGTGCCGGAGTGGCGGAAGCGGCGGGAGTGGCGGCCGGCGCTTGTGCCGGAGCGGCGGCGGGCGCGGCAGGGGCTGCGGCACTGGAGGCAGCCGGGACAGGCGAGCCAACAGATTCCGGCGCGCCATCGATCTTGCCGCCGGACTGGGTCATCACCCAGGCGTTGAACTGCGGGCGGGGCAGCGCTTCGACGGCAATCGGCATATAACCATGCCGCGCGCCGCACAGCTCGGAGCACTGGCCATAATAGACGCCCGGCCTCTCGATAAACATCACCTTCTCGTTGATCCGCCCCGGTACGCCGTCAAGCTTGAACCACAGCGAAGGCACGGCGAAGGAATGAATCACATCGGAGCCGGTGATCTGCATGCGGATCGGCTCGCCAACCGGTACGACCATGCGGAAATCGGCACCGAGTTGCCCCGGCTCGCCGCGCTTGATCGCCTCTTCATCGGGCAGCATGTTGGAAACCACCTCGAAGCCGCCATTGTCGGGATAGCTATAGGTCCAGAACCACTGATTGCCGGTCGCCTTGATGGTCAGCGTCTTGGCCGGGACGGGCTTGAACTGCTTGGCAAGCAGATCGATCGACGGCACCGCGATGCCGACCAGGATCAGCACCGGCACCAGCGTCCAGACAATCTCGATCAGCGTGTTGTGGCTGGTCTTCGACGGCACTGGATTGGCGCGGCTGTTGTAACGAATCACCACCCACAGCAGCAGCAGCAGGACAAGGGCGGACATCAGTCCGGCGATCCACAGCAGCGGTCCGTCATGCAGCCAGCGGGCATAGTGGCCGAGCGGCGAAAACTGCTGTTGCAGACCCATCGCGCCATCGACCGGCATACCGATGCCGGGCGTAGGCTTCATCGGCACATAGCCGCCAGGCGCCACCGCCAGCCTGTCGGCAATTGCCGGGGCCGCTGCCGACGCCGCAGCCTGGGCCCAGGCGAGTTGGGGAACGAGCAGCATGGCAAGACTTGCCGCAGGAGCTCTGAACGTCTGGCCCGCAGCACGAACCTCTTCGCCGAATCTCATAATCTTGCGCTTTCGCTTTCCGTTTCCTGCGAGAGGAGCTGCCCCCTTCCGCCGCTTGCGAACCAAGGGGGCAAAACCGGTTTGCCCCCCGTTTGGCCGGGCCTATACGCGCGCTTGCGAGGCACCTCAAGCGCCTCTAGGGGATATTTTTTGCCGGGGGGACAAGTGCCACACCGGACAGGCCAATTGCGCTCGCTTCGCACTACCAGGGAAACGCCAGACAATGCAGGAAGACGAAGTGTTCGCCGAATTCCGTGCGAGCGAAGCCTTGCTCGAAGGCCATTTCCTGCTCTCGTCTGGCCGTCACAGCGGCCACTACCTGCAATGCGCCCGGGTGCTGATGGATCCGATGCGCGCCTCGCGGCTGGCCGGAGCGCTTGCGGCCAAGCTGCCGCGCGAGCTGCGCAAGCGCATCGCCAAGGTGGTTTCTCCGGCGATGGGCGGCATCATCTTCGGCCATGAAATGGGCCGGGCGCTGGGGATCGAGGCGATGTTCGTCGAGCGGCCCGATGGCATATTCGGACTGCGCCGGGGCTTTACCCTGGCCGAGGGCGAGGAAGTGCTGCTGGTCGAGGATGTCATCACCACCGGCCTGTCGTCGCGCGAGGCGATTCTGGCGATCGAGCAAGCAGGCGGCAAAGTGATCGCAGCAGCCGCTCTGGTCGACCGCACTGGCGGCAAGGTCGATCTTGGCGTGCCCTTCTATCCGCTGCTCGCACTCGAATTCCCGACCTATGCGGAGGACGAGGTGCCTGCGGAGCTGGCGGCGATACCGGCAGTCAAGCCGGGGAGCCGAACGAAACCGTGATTTCGCACCGCCTCCGCCTCGGCGTCAACATCGATCACGTCGCCACCATCCGCAATGCGCGTGGCGGCGATCATCCCGATCCGGTGCGCGCCGCCGAAGTCGTCGCACGCGCGGGCGGCGATGGCATCACCTGCCACTTGCGCGAAGACCGCCGCCACATCCGCGACGAAGACCTCGCCCGTATCCAGGCGGCGAGCGCTTTGCCGCTCAATCTCGAAATGGCCGCGACCGAGGAAATGCTGGAGATCGCGCTGCGCCACCGCCCGCATGCCGCCTGCATCGTCCCCGAACGCCGCGAGGAGCGCACCACCGAGGGCGGGCTCGATGCAGCGGGGCAGCATAACCGCCTCGCTCCCGTCGTGGCAAGGCTCAGCGACGCAGGCATCCGCGTCAGCCTGTTTATCGCACCAGATGTTCGCCAGATCGAGGCAGCGATGCTGCTAGGCGCGCCGGTGGTGGAGTTTCACACCGGCGATTATGCCCATGCAGAAGGCGAGCAGCAGGCGGCCCAATTGCAGCGGCTCTCGGACATGGCAGCTCTGGCAGCCAAGAACGGCATCGAGCCGCATGCCGGGCACGGCCTGACATTCGACAACGTCCAGCCTGTCGCCGCAATTCCGCAGCTGGCGGAACTCAACATTGGACATTACCTGATCGGCGAGGCGATTTTCTGCGGGCTGGAGGCGAGCATCATGCGGATGCGCGAATTGATGGATTTGGCGCGGTGAGCGCGAAAAACAACCACCCCTCCCCCCTCGCGGGGGAGGGAGCGAGACTTGGCGGCTTGCCGCCTAGTCGCAGCGGGAGAGGGGGCCGCCACTCGCATTTGCTGCTCCCCCCTCTCAAAGAGTTGCTAGGCGGCAAGCCGCCAAGCCAACTCTTTCCTCCCCCGCGAGGGGGGAGGAGCTAATGATCCTCGCCATCGGCTCCGACCTTTGCAACATCGAGCGTATCCAGGCCTCGCTCGACCGCTTTGGTGAGCGCTTCGAGCTGCGCGTGTACACAGAAATCGAGCGCGCCAAGGCGGTAAAACGCCCTTTCACCAGGGCAGGAACCTACGCCAAGCGTTTCGCCGCCAAGGAAGCCTTTTCCAAGGCGGTCGGCACCGGGTTCAAGGCCGGAGTGTTCATGAAGGACATCGGCGTAGTCAACATGAAGAGCGGCGCACCGACCCTGGCGCTGACCGGCGGCGCGGCGGCGCGGCTTGCCGCGATCACCCCGCCGGGGCATGAGGCGCTGGTTCACCTGACGCTCACCGACGACCACCCATGGGCGCAGGCGTTTATCATTATCGAGGCCCGGCCCCTGTGATTAGCGACATGACTGACGAGATGACTGACGAAGTTTCCAACGCCGACGCCGGACAAGGGGACACCGAATACGGTGTCCCCGCCACAGCACCGGACAAGAAAGTCGACTGGGTTGCGGAAATCCGCGGACTGGCGCTGATGCTGCTGGCGGTGCTCGCCTTCCACAGCTTCGTCGCCAAGCCCTTCTATATTCCCTCGATCTCGATGATGCCCAATCTGCTGGTCGGCGACCGGCTGGTGGTGAGCAAATATCCCTTCGGCTGGAACTGGGCTTCTGCCTCGTTCCACCTCGCTCCGCGCGGAACATGGCGGGCGCTTGGCAAGACTCCGGAATATGGCGACATCGTCATCGTCGTGCCGCGCAACCGCAAGGAAGACCTCATCAAGCGCGTCGTCGCCCTGCCCGGCGACCGCATCGCCGTGGTCAATGGCCAGATCGTACTCAACGGCAAACCGGTGCCGCAGGCTGTCGAACCGCCTGTGCAGCTGGATGCCGATGACCATCTGATGTGCGAGGGCGTGCATTGCTACGCTTCTTTTTCCGCCTACCGCACGCGCCTGCCCAGCGGCCGCGATGTCTATGAGCTGCCCGCCTTGCGCGAAACCCTGCCCAATGGCGCAAGCTATCTGGTGATCGATCACCTCGACCAGATGCTTGACCACTTCGCCGAAGTGCGTGTGCCCCAGGGCCATGTCTTCCTGATGGGTGACAACCGCGACCATTCTGCCGATAGCCGCGCCACCTTCGAGGAGAACGGCCTCGGCGGCCCGGTCCCGCTCAGCGACATCGGCGGGCGCGCCGAGTTCATCACATTTTCCTTCGACGGCGATGAAAGCTGGAACCCGCTGAGCTGGTGGGGGGCCTTGCGCTCGGGCCGCGCCTGGGACAGTCTGCGACCGCGCATCGAGACCAGCGCGGGCGAACAGGCAGGCAAGCGATAATGGCGAGCGAAACGGTCCGGCGCAAAGTTGTGCGCAAGCCGCGCCAGGAGGCCGGACCAACCGACATCGCCGATCCGATTCTGCGGCAGGAAGCCAAGCGCGCCTTTGTCTGGCTGGGGATGGCCTCGCTGCTGGCGCTGGCGATTTTCCTGTCGGAATCGCTGCTGGTCATATTCGGCGGCATGGTCTTCGCCGCACTGATCGATGGCGGCGCGCGGCTGCTCGGACGGGTGCTCAAGATCGGGCGCGGCTGGCGGGTTGCCATCGTGCTGCTGTTGACAGTCGCCTTTCTGGTGTGGGTCGTCGTCTTTGCCGGCAGTCAGATCGCCGACCAGGCAGCGCAATTGCCCGCGATCATAGAGGCGCAGACGCTGCGTACGCTCGCCTGGCTCAAAGCGCATGGTTATGCGGTCAATACCACCAGTCTACAGGGTCTTGTCGAGAAAGCGGTTGGCGGTATTGCCGAGGTCACCCAAGCGGTTGGCGGGTTGATCGGGGCCGTCACCACCATGTTTCTGATCATCGTGCTCGGGATATATCTCGCGGTTGAACCCCGGCTCTATCAGCGCGGCTTTGCCTGGATGCTGCCGACTGACCAGCGCGACTATTTCGAAGGCACCGCCCGGCTGATGGGCCGATCGCTGCGAAGATTGCTGGCTGGACGCCTGCTTGGCATGGGTATCGAAGGCTTTGCCACCTGGCTGATGCTTGGGTTTTATGGCGTGCCGATGGCGGCGCTGCTCGGGCTGCTGACCGGGCTGCTCGCCTTCCTGCCCAATATCGGCGCTCCGGTTTCGGGCGCACTGATGATTCTGGTCGGCTTTTCCGGCGGCACCGACATGGGGATCTATTGCATCATCGTCTATGTCGTCATCCATCTTGTCGATGGCAATATCATCGTGCCGCTGGTCGCCAGAAAGACCGTCGATCTCGCCCCGGCGCTGGTGCTGGGAGCGCAGTTGATCATGGGGGTGCTGTTCGGCATTCTCGGCCTGGCGCTGGCCGATCCGATGGTGGCAATGATCAAGATCTGGCTGGAACGCGAAGCCGCGCGGCACGAGCTGCCCGCCTCGGGCTGACCGCGTGGATACACTTGTTACCACCGCCGCCGCAGACTTCCGCGCCGCCCTACCCTCCGGCGGCGCGCTGCTGGGGCTGGACCTTGGCACCCAGACCATCGGCACCGCCTTCTGCGACGCCGGCTGGCGCTTCGCCTCGCCGGGCAAGACCCTCAATCGCGGTAAATTCACTGCCGATATAGCCCTGCTGGCAGCACTGGTGTCAGAGCGCACTATCAAGGGCCTGGTCATCGGCCTGCCGCGCAACATGGATGGCTCTGAAGGCCCGCGCGCACAATCGAGCCGCGCCTATGCGCGCAACCTGGCCACGCTGGGGCTGCCGATCCTGCTGTGGGACGAGCGCTGGTCCACCGCCAGCGCCGAGCGCGAGCTCATCGCACAGGACATCAGCCGGGCGAAACGCGCCGGGCGGATCGACGCGGCAGCAGCGGCGGTGATCCTGCAAGGGGCGATCGATGCGCTGACGGGCGGGATCGTCTAAGCCGCCAGTTCCGCGCGCCGCAGCTTGGCTTCCGCTGCCACCAGCCTGCTCCCGGCACCCTCCGCCTCGCGCCACACTGCATCGCGCGCCGCTATCTCGGTCTCGACCGACGCCAGCGCCCCCCAGGCCGCCAATCGCATCCGGTCGCTTGGGTGACCATGGCCGAAGCGCGTCGCCAGATCGCGCGCCTCGTCGCCCCCAAGCCCGACCGCGATGCGGACAAAGGCCTCGCTTGAGCCATTGCTGATGATCCGCCCGACGCAGTTCTTGGTCAGATCGAAGCTATACTGGTCTAGCCAGCCCTG
>JAHFPT010000208.1:0-5136 GCA_023266625.1 Novosphingobium sp.
GCCATATTCCAGCGCATAATCGAGCGCGAGCACCGGCACCGGCAGCTTGCCCGGCTTGCGCACTGGCACGAAGCCCAGCCCCAGCTGCGCCGCCACCGCCGCGCCGAAGATGAAGCCGCGCGCCTCGATCCCGGCGATGGCCTGTGCCCCCGCCGCTTGCGCCCGCTCCGCCAGCATTGCCACTGTCGCCGCAAGCCCGGGGCCATTGCCAATCAGCGTGGTGATGTCGCGGAACAGGATGCCGGGCTTGGGAAAGTCCGGCACATTGCGAATCAGGGATTTGAGGTCGTCGGGGGTCATTCAAGGCTCCCAGATGGACACAGACTAGACCAACATCTCGTCATTGCGAGGAGCGAAGCGACGCGGCAATCCAGGGTTGCACAAACCGCCCTGGATTGCTTCGCTCCGCTCGCAATGACGAAGCTGAGATGGCAAACCCCCTCCGTCAGCGCTTCGCGCTACCACCTCCCCGTTCCGGGGAGGATTTGGAATGTAAGGCCTCAATGCTTCTTGTCGGCCCAGATATTGCGATAGGCCATATAGGCGAGCACGGTGGCGAACAGCAGGAAGCCGAGCACTGGCCAGCCGGTCTGATGCTGCTTGGCGAGGCTGGGTTCCGCAGTCCAGACGAGGAAAGCGGAGACGTCCTTGGCCATCTGGTCGACGCTCGCCTTGGTGCCGTCGCCATAGGTGACCTGGCCATCGCCGGTCAGCGGCGGCGGCATGGCGATGTTGAGATTAACGAAATAGGGGTTGTAATGCAGCCCGTCGGGCACCTTGGCATCGGGGAAATGCTTGAGCAATTCGGCTGGCTGGTTCTGATAACCGGTCAGCAGCGAATAGACATAGGCCCCACCGCCATGCCTCGCCTTGGTGACCAGCGAGAGATCGGGCGGCGTACCCTGGCCGCCATAGACCACCGGAGGGAAATGGTCGGTCGCCAGGCCCTTATGGCTCTTCACTTCGCCGGTCTTGGCATTGTAGGCCGGGACCTGCGCCTTGGCGGCAATCGCCTTCACCTCGTCGTCGTTATAGCCGAGCTGCTTGAGGTCGCGGTAGGAGACCTGGCTCAGCGCATGGCAGGCCGAGCAGACTTCCTGATAGACCTGGAAGCCGCGCTGCAATTGCCGGTGATCGAAATTGCCGAACGCGCCGTCGCTGGCCAAAGCCAGCTGCTTGGGGTGTTTGTGGAACATTTCCTCGGCGGTCACGGCGGCAGGATCGGTGATCGCGCTATAGGCGCCGTTGCCGAAGGACCACAGCAGCGCCGCCGTGAAGAACAGCCCGGCGAGGATGGAGAAGATGCGGATCATGGCTTTCGTCTTTCCGTCTCGCTGGAGTTACGCCGCCGCGCCGAGCGCAGCTTTGCCGCCCAGCGCAGCTTTGTCATCGTGCCCCAGCACCGACTCGGTGATCGAGAAGGGCAGCGGATCGGGCCGCTCGATCGAGGAGACGATCGGCAGGATGATGAGGAAGTGCGCGAAATAATAGAAGGCCGCGAGCTGGCTCATCATCAGATAAGGCTCGGCCGCGTGGCTGCCGCCGCAATAGCCGAGCACCAGCACACTGGGGATCAGGCCGTACCAGAAGAACTTCTTGAACAGCGGCCGGTACTTGCCCGAGCGCACCGGCGAACGATCGAGCCAGGGCAGGAAGAACCAGATCAGGATCGAGCTGAACATGGCGAGCACGCCCATCAGCTTGGCCGGGATGAAGAAGAAGTCGAAGGTGAAGCTGCGCAGGATCGCATAAAACGGCCAGAAATACCATTCGGGCACGATCAGCGCCGGGGTGCTCATCGGATTGGCCGGGATATAGTTATCCGGATGGCCGAGCATGTTCGGCGCGAAGAATACCACCGCGCAATAGACGAATAGGAAGGCGAGCGCCGCCCAGCCGTCCTTGGCGATGAAAAAAGGGTAGAAGGGAACCGTGTCGCTCTCGCTCTTGACCTCGACCCCGGTCGGGTTCGACGAGCCCGGGATATGCAGCGCCCAGATATGAAGAACGACGACGCCTACAATGACAAAGGGCAGCAGATAATGCAGCGAGTAGAAGCGGTTGAGCGCGGCGTTATCCGGGGCAAACCCGCCCAGCAGCCACTGCTGGATCGGCTCGCCGACCAGCGGGATCGCGCCGAACAGGCCAGTGATCACCTTGGCCCCCCAGAAGCTCATCTGCCCCCAGGGCAGCACATAGCCCATGAAAGCCGTCGCCATCATCAGTAGGAAGATGACGACGCCGAGCAGCCACACCATCTCGCGCGGCGGCTTGTAGGAACCGAAGTAAAACCCGCGGAAAATGTGGATGTAGATCACCACGAAGAAGGCCGAAGCGCCATTGGCGTGGGAATAGCGCATCAGCCAGCCCCAGTTGACGTCGCGCATGATGTGTTCGACCGAATCGAAGGCGATGCCCGCGTTGGCGGCATAATGCATCGCCAGCACGATGCCGGTGACCACTTGCAGCCCCAGGCAGATCAGCGCGAGAAAGCCGAAGTTCCACCAATAGTTGAGATTGCGCGGCACCGGATAGCCCGCGCCGATCGCATCATAGACGAAGCGCGGCAGCGGCAGCCTACTGTCCATCCATTGCATGAAGGGATGGCTTGGCTTGTAATCGTTGGCCCAGGGAAAGCTCATGATATGACCTCGGAAATCTCTTGGCCTCAGCCGATCTTGACGATTGTGTCGGAATTGAAGACGTATTCCGGAACCTCAAGGTTCTTTGGCGCGGGGCCTTTGCGGATACGCGCGGCGGTATCGTATTGCGAACCGTGGCAGGGGCAGAAATAACCGCCGAACTCGCCCTTGACCTCGCCCTCGCCCGCGCCCAGCGGGACGCAGCCGAGATGGGTGCAGACGCCCAGCGTGATCAGCCAGTTGGTCTTGCCTTCCTTGGTCCGCTCGTCGAGCGTCTGCGGATCGCGCAAGCTTCCGACATCGACCTTGTTCGCCGCAGCGATCTCGGCCGGGGTCAGATTGCGGATGAACAGCGGCTGCTTGCGATACATCGCCTTGATCGCCTGGCCGGGCTTGATCGCCGAGATATCGACCTCGGTCGAGCTTTCGGCCAGCACGTCGGCGGAAGGCGCCATCTGGCTGATCAGCGGCACCAAAGTGGCCAGCCCGCCGACGCCTGCGGCAGCGACTGCTGCGATATTAATGAAATCGCGGCGGCGGACGCCGTCTCCGGCATCCATTTCCGGAGTGGCTAAACCCGCATCTTGTGCCATGGTCGACCTTGCCTTGCTCTAGTTGCCCGCCACCTGTGTGGAGCGAGCCAAATCCTGCGAATGTGGCACCTTAGCGCCCCCTGGCACCCGCCCCTTTGCCGCAGCCGGAGCTGCGGCCAGGGGACCGGCTTGGCGCGCTGATAGACGCGAAAACCCAAGCTGCCAACCGTGTTTTTGGCCTTTTTCAACGGCGGAGATATTGGCATCAGCGAGCGAACAATCTTCCCCTTCCCCCCTTGATGGGGGAAGGATACGAAGCCTTAGTCCCGAAGGGGCTTAGGCGCAGTTGGATGGGGGTGAGTGTGCCGATGGCACAGCGGCTGGCGGAGAGATCACCCCCACCCAACTTCGGCTAGGCAACAAGTTGCCAAGCCTGCGTATCCCTCCCCCATCAAGGGGGAGGTGAAGGTGGTGCATGTCTCTAATCCAGCCCGATCAATGAAATCTGGCGGCCATAGGCTGGCTCGCCGCGCAGCGTCGCGCGGCGGTAGGAATAAAAGCGGTCGGGCGCGGCGAGCGTATCGAGGCCGAGCCGCTCGACCCGCGCGATCCCGGCCATTTCAAGGCGGTGCGCGACATAGCCCTCAAGATCGAATTGCCAGTGTCCGGGCCGTCCGGCGGCAAAGTAGCCCGCATTTGCCGGATCGGCATCGGCAAAGCGCGCGGCGAATCCCTCATCGACCTCATAGCTCGCCTGGGCGATGCACGGCCCGATTGCTGCGGCGATATTGGCCCGTCGCGCGCCGAGTGCCTCCATCGCGGCCACCGCATTTTCGATGACGCCAGTGAAGGCTCCCTTCCAGCCGGCATGCGCCGCGCCCACCACCCCGGCAGTGCTGTCGGCAAACAGGACAGGCGCACAGTCGGCGGTGACGATGCCAAGCAGCACGCCCTTCCGGCCGGTCACCAGCGCATCTGCCTGCGGCCGCTCCGCATCGCTCCAGGGTTCGGCAACCGTGACGCAGCGCGGCGAATGTATCTGATAAACCCCGGTAAGCACCGCGCCGGGCAGCACAGCCGCCGCCGCACGGGCGCGATTCTCGGCAACTGCTGCCTCGTCGTCGCCAGAACCCAGCCCGGTGTTGAGCCCGGCAACCACACCGGCCGAAATCCCGCCGCGCCGCCCGAGGAAGCCATGCGCGACATCGCCGAGCACCCCGGCGCGGATGACTTCAACCGTATCACCCAAGGCTCTTGCTCACCTGTTCGCTGGTATCGCGCGACAAGCCCGGTGTCGCCGCGATCCGCTCCAGCTCGGCCCGCATCAGCGCCGAGCGCCCCGCCTCGATTCGCCGCCAGCGCCCCAGCGGCGGCACGAATCGCGCCGCAGTTTGCGCATTCACTGGATCGAGCGCGAGGATGAGATCGGCGATCATCCGGTAGCCCGCTCCGCCCGCCGCATGGAACGCTGCCTGGTTCATCGCGAAGCCCATATAGAGCGCACGCACCCGGTTGGGGTTAGCCAGAGTGAAATCGGAATGCCCGGCCAGTTCTTTCACATGCTCCAGCGCGTGGGGATGGAGCGAGCCCGCCTGCAGCGAGAACCATTTGTCGATGACCAGCGCATTGCCAGCATAGCGCCCATGGAAATCGGCCAGGAGTTCCGCGCGCTCGGGCACATCGAGCCCGCACAGCACCATCAGCGCGCCCTGACGGTCGGTCATATTGTCGGCGCTGCGATATTGCACGGCAGCGCGAGCGGCAGCTTGGCGCGGCGCAGCGGCGGCGAGATAGACCAGCGCCTGCGTCTTGAGCTTGCGCGCACCCCGCGCGGCGGCATCGCGGCTATAGGGCACCGCGCACACCCGGTCATGCAG
Source organism: Novosphingobium sp. (assembly GCA_023266625.1). Classification (GTDB taxonomy): domain Bacteria; phylum Pseudomonadota; class Alphaproteobacteria; order Sphingomonadales; family Sphingomonadaceae; genus Novosphingobium. Next base: position 5,053 of record JAHFPT010000208.1, read on the forward strand.
AGCAGTCAGCGGGCCATTCAATTCCTCACCCAGCCAGGCCTTGAGTCCCTCGCGTTCGAGGTGGATCGCAGCGGGATCGGCGAC
>JAHFPT010000208.1:5146-8524 GCA_023266625.1 Novosphingobium sp.
ATCGGCGACGAGCAATTGCTCGGCAAGATAGGCTTCCGACGGCAGGATCATCAACTCGCCGCGCATCAGATCGTCGAGGGCCTCGTCAGCCACCACTGCAGCCAGTGCCTGGGCGATCTCGGTGCGCCTCAGTGCGCTCTCGGTGCCGCTCGGTGCCTTTGTGATTGCACCGGTCAAATAGCGGACAACGAGGCTTTGCATCGCCTCGTAGCGGGCAAAGGGATCGTCGTCATGCGCGGCAAGGAAGACCAGATCCTGCGCCGGAATCTCCGCCTCGATCGTCACCGGCGCGGAGAAGCCCCGGTTGATCGACAGCACCGGCGGCGCAGCGAAACCGGGGTAGCGCAATTCGGCGCTGGCCTGGTCGAGAACCACCAGCTGCTCATCGCCATGCTTGCCGCCTTCGCGGTCGAACAGTTTGATTTTCAAGGGAATTACTACCGGCTGCTTGACCGGGTGGCCGGGCGTCGGCGGCACGGTCTGTTCAAGTTGCACTATCGCCACATCGCCCGAATGGCTGAGCCGCGCCTTCACCTGCGGCGTTCCCGCCTGCGCATACCAGCGGCGGAATTGCGCAAGGTCGAGCCCCGCTCCTTCCTCGATTGCCGCGACGAAATCCTCGCAAGTCGCCGCCTCGCCGTCGTGCCGCGCGAAATAGAGGTCGGTGCCTTTGCGGAACCGCTCGGCCCCCGCCATGGTCCGCATCATGCGGATCACCTCGGCCCCCTTATTATAGACCGTGGCGGTATAGAAGTTCGAGATTTCCTGAAAGGCATCAGGCCGGATTGGATGGGCAAGCGGGCCGGAATCCTCGGGAAACTGCGCCGCGCGCAGCACCCGCACATCCTCGATCCGCTTGACCGCCTCGCTGCCCATCGCCGCGCTGAACAGCTGGTCGCGCAGCACGGTGAAGCCTTCCTTGAGGCTGAGCTGGAACCAGTCGCGGCAGGTCACGCGGTTGCCCGACCAGTTGTGGAAATACTCATGGCCGATCACGCCTTCGATCGCGTCATAATCGGCATCGGTAGCGGTTTCGGGATCGGCCAGCACATAGCGGGTGTTGAAGAGGTTGAGGCTCTTGTTCTCCATCGCCCCCATGTTGAAATCGGAGACGGCGACGATGTTGAACTGGCCCAGATCGTATTCGCGGCCGAAGGCCTCCTCGTCCCACTTCATCGAAGCAATCAGCGAATCCATCGCGTGGGCCGTGCGCGGTTCGTCGCCCGGCCGCACCCAGATCGCGAGATCGACCTTGCGCCCGCCACAAGTGGTGAAGCTGGAGCGGTTGGCAACCAGCTGCCCCGCGACCAGTGCAAACAAGTAGCAGGGCTTGGGCCAGGGATCGTGCCATTCGGTCCAGTGGCTGCTGTCCGCGCCTTCTCCGCTAGCCTCGCAATTGCCATTCGATAGCAACACCGGGAACTGCGCGCGGTCGCCTTCCATCCGCACCCGATAGATCGAGAGCACATCGGGCCGGTCGGGGAAGAAGGCAATGCGGCGGAAACCCTCGGCCTCGCATTGGGTGCAGAGCATGCCGCCCGAGGCATAGAGACCCATCAGCTGGCTGTTGCTGGCGGGGTGGATGAGGGTTTCGACAGTGATTGTATGGGACTCGCCGGACAGATCGATCAACAGATCGTGCCCCTCCATCCGCCAGTCGTTCGCCGCCGTGCCATCGACCTTGACCGACAGCGCGGCAATGCCGTCACCATTGAGGCGAATCGTCTGCGCGCCGCTGCCATCGGGATTGCGGTTGACCTTGAGGGTGGCAGTGACCTGTGTCTCGTCCAGCCCCAGCGCAAAGTGGAGTGCAACTTCAGGCACCAGCCAATCGGGCGGGCGGTAATCCTCGCGGCGGATGGTGACGGCTGGTGCGGCGGCTTCGGGGGTGCTGGCGATGTCCATGTGGCCTATCTAGACCATGCGCTTCCGATTGCCAGCCATGGTGTCGGCCAATAAGATCGTCTGCGCAAACCAATACCCCCAAATCCCGTTTCCCCTGAGCTTGTCGAAGGGCTGCTCTTCTCTTCTGCGGCAAGCGCTAGGCTCGAAGAACAAGGACAGCCCTTCGACAAGCTCAGGGAAAACGGATCATGTTGATAACACAGAGTATCGAATACCATGCCCCGCATGTTCATCTTCGGCCTCGGCTACACCGCCAGCCGCATTGCCCATTTGCTGGAGGCACGCGGCTGGGAGGTAATCGCCACCGGTAGCGAAGGCGCGCTGTCGTTCGATGATAGCGGCACTGTCCGCCTGGCGCTGGCCGACAGCAGTCACGTCCTCTCCTCGGTCCCGCCAAGTGGCGAAGGCCTCGACCCGGTGCTGGAGCGCTATTGCCCAGAAATCAACAAGGGGGCGCTGGCCGACAAATGGCTAGGCTATCTCTCCTCGACCGGCGTCTATGGCGATACGGGCGGTGCCTGGGTCGATGAAAGCGCGCCCATTGGTACAGGCCGCCGGACGGCACGGGCCGAGGCCGACGCGGCTTGGCTGGCGCTGGGCGCGCATGTGTTTCGCCTGCCGGGCATTTATGGACCCGGAAGAAGCGCACTCGACCGGGTGCGCGAAGGCAAGACGCACCGGATTGATTTGCCGGATCAGGTGTTCAGCCGCGTTCATGTCGACGATATCGCCAGCGGCGTGATCGCTGCGCTGGATGCCCCGGCTGGTGCCTACAATCTCGCCGACGATCTCCCGTGCAGCCAGAACGCAGTGATCGAGGAAGCCTGCCGCCTGCTCGGCCTGCCACTGCCGACGTTGCAATCTCTGGAGGCCGCCAACCTCTCCCCCATGGCCCGGGCTTTCTATGCCGAGAGCCGCCGCGTCGCCAATGGCAAGGCAAGGCGCGTGCTCGGCTGGAAACCGCTCTACCCCACTTATCGCGAGGGCCTGCGCTCCCTATCTGGAGGATGAACCCTGCGCGGAGTCCAACCCATGGATGCCATCACCATCACCCGCCACGACCACACCAGCCACGGCGAATACCTCGCCCATGTCACGGGCAGCCGCCTCATCGGCCGCCTGACCTGGATAACCCGTGGCGGCGCGCGGGTGGCCGAACATACCATCGTCCCGCCCGAACTTGGAGGCCGGGGCGTGGCGGGCAGGCTGGTCGATGCCCTGATCGCCGATGCGCGCGAGCAAGGTTTCAAGGTGGTGCCCGAGTGCAGCTATGTTGCGGCCGCGTTTGCCAGGCACCCGGAATGGGCGGGCTTGCGGGGGTGAGCGTTGAAATTCAGGCCCGGACTTCGGCCACCACCGCGACAATCCCCGCATCGTTCCAGCGCAGGGCTTTGAGCACGCACTCGAGGATATGGGGGGCATTGAGGCCGGCCTGGTCGTATTGGCGGTCGGGGTTGTCGTGGTCCTGGAAGC
>JAHFPT010000401.1 GCA_023266625.1 Novosphingobium sp.
ATATCCATCGCCTTGGTCACCAGCGTCTTCTGGATCTTGGGGAAGTGGACGTCGATGATCGCCTGCATCGTCTCGCGGTCGGGGAATTTGATGTAGTGGAAGAAGCAGCGGCGCAGGAAAGCGTCGGGCAGTTCCTTCTCGTTGTTCGAGGTGATGATGACGATCGGGCGTTCCTTGGCCTCGATCCGTTCGTGCGTCTCGTAAACGTCGAAGCTCATGCGGTCGAGTTCCTGGAGCAGATCGTTGGGAAACTCGATGTCGGCCTTGTCGATCTCGTCGATCAGCAGGACGGGAAGCTGCGGCGAGGTGAAGGCCTCCCACAGCTTGCCCTTGCGGATGTAGTTGGAAATGTCATGCACCCGCTCGTCGCCAAGCTGGCCATCGCGCAGGCGGGCGACGGCGTCATATTCATAGAGCCCCTGCTGCGCCTTGGTGGTGCTCTTGACGTTCCACTCGATCAGCGGCGCGCCCATGGTCGTGGCGATTTCCTGCGCCAGCACGGTCTTGCCGGTGCCTGGCTCGCCCTTGACCAGCAAGGGGCGGCGCAGCAGCACTGCGGCATTGACCGCGACTTTCAGATCGTCGGTAGCGACGTAATTATTGGTGCCTTCAAAACGCTGCATTGCTGTTTCCCACCCGAGTTGACTTGGGTCAGGCCGTTAAGTGCTGGCGGGCGCAGTGGCAAGTGCGAAGGGGGCGGGGCTTGGTATCGCACCAAAGGCATGGCACTAGGTCATCCGACTCAACCTGCCGGGGCCGCAGCCATCATGAAATTCTTCGCAGACACCGCCGATACCGCCGATATCGCCGAACTTGCGGCCACCGGCCTGCTCGATGGCGTCACCACCAATCCCTCGCTGATCATGAAGTCAGGCCGAGATTTTCATGAGGTTACGAAGGAAATCTGCGCCCTGGTTCACGGCCCGGTCAGCGCAGAAGTCGTCGCGCTCGATCACGAGGGCATGATGCGCGAGGCGGAAGTGCTGCGCAAGATCGCCGACAATGTCTGCATCAAGGTACCGATGACCATCGATGGGCTGAAGACCTGCAAGAAGCTCACCGGCGACGACACCATGGTCAATGTCACCCTGTGCTTCTCGGCCAATCAGGCGCTGCTGGCGGCCAAGGCCGGGGCGACATTCGTTTCGCCCTTTGTCGGGCGGCATGACGACAACGGTTTCGATGGCATGGAGCTGATCCGCGACATCCGCCTGATCTACGACAATTATGCCTTTGCGACGGAAATCCTCGTCGCTTCGGTCCGCCATCCCATTCATGTGCTCGAAAGCGCCCGCATCGGTGCCGATGTAGCGACCATGCCCCCGGCAGTGATCCGCAGCCTGGTCAAGCATGTGCTGACCGACAAGGGGATCGAAGGCTTCCTCGCCGATTGGGCGAGGACGGGGCAGAAAATATAGAGGGATTGGGCCGATGTTGGCGCGTGGCCTTCGACAAGCTCAGGCTGAGCGGGGTTTGTTTTATTTCCCACACCCGTTCATGCTGAGCTTGTCGAAGCACACGCGCCCACGCTAGTCCGATAACCCATGTCCGACGAATCCCCCCTCGACCGCTTCAAAAGCGTCCTCACCGGTGCTGCCCGCGCGCTGGCTCACGAGGCCGAGGTCGAAGTCGCCTGGACGGCCGATGCCGCCAGCCAGTCGGGCAACAACTTCCGCCTGCCGATGCCGGGCCGCAGCCTGCCGCGCGGACAGGCGATGGAAGCGCGCGGCTTTGCCGACAGTTTCGCGCTCAAATTGCGCCACCACAATGAGGTGCTGCACGGCCGCCACGCCCCGGCAGAGCCTGTCGCTCGCGCCTGCTATGACGCCATCGAAGCCGTGCGCTATGAGGCGCTGGGTTCGAAGAATTATGCCGGCATCCGCGGCAATCTCGATGCGGCGCTGATGGTGCGCATGGGTGCCGATCCGATCACAAGGGCCGCCAACGCCGACGAAGTGCCGGTCCAGGCAGCGCTTGCGCTGATGCTGCGCGAGGCGCTCACCGGTCAGCCGGTGCCCGAAGTGGCGCGGGCCGGGGTCGAAATGCTGCGCGGCTGGATCGAGGAGAAGGCGGCGTCCGATTTCGAGGCTCTGGCGCTTTCGATCGACGACCAGAAGAGCTTCCAGTCGCTGACGCTCGACATGCTTCATCATCTCGAGCTGACCAAGATCGATCCGCAGGACCAGCAGCCCGACGACAGCAATGACGAAGGCGGCGACGAGGAAACCGAGGACGATCAGGACGGCGGCGATGCCGGCGAAGACCAGCAGCCCGCCGAAATGGCCACCCAGCCGACCGAGGGCGATGCCGACGGAGACAGCGAGACCGACGGCGATTCGATGGAGGAAGCCGAAGACGGCGAGGCGGGCGAAGATGGCGAGGAGGGCATGCTCCCGGTCCGCCCCAATCGCCCCTGGACCGACACACCATCGACCTTCGACTACAAGGTCTATACCGAAGCCTTCGACGAGGTCATCGCCGCGCAGGAACTTTGCGATGCCGAAGAGCTGACCCGCCTGCGCGCCTATCTCGATGCGCAGCTCAAGGGCCTGCAAGGCGTCGTCACCAAGCTGGCCAACCGGCTGCAACGCAAGCTGATGGCTCAGCAGAACCGCAGCTGGGACTTCGACCAGGAGGAAGGCATTCTCGATGCCGCGCGCCTGGC
>JAHFPT010000209.1 GCA_023266625.1 Novosphingobium sp.
AAACTCAAAGAGTTCAAGCGTATCGCCATGCGTGCATGCAAAACCGATCAGAGCTTCGAGGCATTGATCCACCTCTGCTCAGCTGTCATAAACTCACGATGAATCTCAACAGACCCTAGACGGCAACTTCGATCATATCGCCTTCGATCCGCACTTCGAAAATATCGATCGGCATCGTCGCAGGCGGATTCATCGCCTGGCCGGTTTCGAGATCGAAGCGCGCGCCATGCACCGGGCAGGCGATCCAGCCGTTCTTCATCCGTCCGTCGGCAAGCGCCTCATAGGCATGGCTGCACAGATTGCGCACCGCGAAAATGCGGTCCCTTGTGTTGCACAGCAGGACCGAATTGCCGGCCACATCCACCAGTTTCTTGGCCCCGGCAGGCACTTCATCCAGTTTCGCCGCCGCGACAAAGCACTTCTCGGTCATTCCGCCATTCCATCCTCGAATTTCCCGCGCGCTTTAGGTGGCGCTGCGCCGCGATGCAATCCGCACTTGCAGGTGGGGGCAGAGCAACGCAAATAGCACTGAACGGCAGTCCACACACGCCAGTCGGTTGGGGAGAGAATTGGTGCAGGAAAGCGAAACATTCGACGTTGTCATTGTCGGCTCCGGCGCGGCGGGCGCGATGGCGGCGCTGCGCCTGGCAGATCAGGGGCTGAAACCGCTGATCATCGAGAAGGCGCAGAAGTTCGGCGGAACTTCGGCGGTGTCCGGAGGGGTCATGTGGCTACCCAATCACCGGCTCGATGGCGATCAGGGCGATAGCCGGGAAAGCGCGCTCGAATACCTCGACTCCATCATTACCAAACCGGTCAACCGCGAGCGGCTGGAGGCATTTGTCGATACGGCTTCGGAGATGGTGCATTATCTCACAGGCACCGGTGTCGAAATCATCGTCGCCGCATGGCCAGACTATGAGGCGCTGAAGCCCGGCGCGCGGACAGACCGCGCGGTTATCGCCCCGATCTTCGACGGTCGCGAACTGGGGGATGAGCGCTATGCGCTGATGCGCGAGCAGTTCAACCGCTTCAAGCTGTTCGGCCGCTATTCGCTCGATCTCAGCGAGATGTTTCCGCTGATGATGCAGCAGAAGGGCTGGCGCAAGGTCGCAGCCAAGGTCATCGCCCGCTATTGGGCGGATCGCTCGACCCGGGGCATCTCGAAGCGCGATCGCCGCTTCGTCCAGGGCGCGGCACTGATGGGCCGGGTCTACAGCCAAGTGTTCAAGCGCGGCGTGGAGCTGAGACTCGACACCAGATTCGAGGAACTGCTGGTCGACAAGAGCGGGCGCGTCACCGGCATCGAAGTCAGCAATTTTGGCCGCAGATATGCGATCAATGCGCGCCACGGCGTGGTGCTGGCCGCAGGCGGGTTCGAGTGGAACCAGGAACTGCGCGACCGCTTCTTTCCGTTCCCCGGCCTCACCCGCCATTCCTCCAGCCCCGAGGACGGCAACCGCGGCGAGGCGCTGATTGCGGCGGAAAAGATCGGTGCGGCGACCGAACATACCGAGGAAGCCTGGTTCATCCCGACCATGACCCTGCCGATGCCCGGTTCCTCGAACTTTCACGAAATCCACCAGGCTGCCTTCGACGTCGGTCGCCCGTGGAGCGTCTGCGTCAACCGCAATGGCGTGCGCTTCGTCGACGAGGCCTGCGGCTATGACCAGTTCGGCCAGGGCATGATCCGCGATCACGAGAAGACCGGGGCGAACCTGCCGTGCTGGCATGTGTTCGACACCAAGTTCCGCGGCAAGTTCAGCTCTGGCGGGCTGATGCCGCTGGCGCATACGCCGGAGCGCAAAATACCCAAGGACTGGTGGGGACACTACATCTTCCGCGATAACACCATCGAAGGCCTGGCGCGGCAGATTAATGTACCGGTTGAGGCACTTAAGGAAACGGTTGCCAAGAACAATGCCTATGCCAAGACCGGGATCGATCCCGAATTCGGCAAGGGCATGAATATTTACGACCAGTTCTTCGGCGATCCGACGGTTTCGCCCAATCCCAACATCGGTCCGATCGACACCGCGCCTTACTACGCCGTGCCGATCAACGCCGGCGATCTCGGCACCAAGGGCGGGCTCAAATGCGACGCACGCAGCCGTGTACTCGATGGCAAGGACAATCCGATTGCCGGGCTCTATGCAGCGGGCAACCAGTCGGGCACGCCGTTCGGCGACATCTATCCCGGCGCGGGGGCGACCATCGGTCCGGCGATGACATTCGGCTATATCGCCGCTAACGACATCGCCGAGCGGTCGGGGAACCAGCGGGCCTAAGTCCTTTGTTACTTCCCCCCTCCCCGGCGGGGAGGGGGTTAGGGGGTGGGGGAGCGAGGCGAATGCCGAGCGTCCGCGCTGGCGTGGGGCACCCCCACCCAGCCTCCCCCTCAAGGGGGAGGGGCTATAGGGTTCGATTGCAATTACGGAGTGAGATGCAAATGCAAGGCAAAGTAGCAATCGTCACCGGCGCAGCAGGGGGCATCGGCGCGGGGATCGTGCGCGGGCTGGGCGCAAAGGGCGTCAAGGTCATCGGCACCGGGCGGACTGAGGCAAAGCTCAAGGCGCTGAAGGATGCTCTCGGCTCCAGCATGGACTTTGACTACATCGCCGCCGACATCACTGCCGAAGCCGCGCCCAAGGCGATAGTCGACAAAGCCTTGGCCAGCTTCGGCCGCCTCGACATTCTGGTCAACAATGCCGGATCGTTCAATTTCGGCCCGGTCGATTCAACTACTGACGAAATGCTCGACGAAGTACTGGCAATCTCCGCCCGTGCACCCTTCCGGCTCAGCCGTGAGGCGCTGGCGCATCTGGGCGCGGGCTCTTCGATCATCTTCATTGGCTCGACCTGGGGTATTTACGGCCCGCCCGGAGGCGGTGCCTACAGCTTCGTCAAGGCCGGCCAGATCGGCCTCATGCAGACCATGGCGGCGGAATATGGTGCCAAGGGCATCCGCTCGAATTACATCGCCCCGACTGTCGTCCGCACCGAGATGACCGACGCCTATTGGGAGCTCGATTTCTTCAAGCGCACCAATTTCGAGCTGACCCCCGCCGATCGCCAATGCACGGTCGAAGATGTCGCCAATACCGTCGCCTTCCTGTGCTCGGACGAGGCGGGCATGATCAATGGCCAGACCATCGCCGTCGATGGCGGCATTTCGACGACGCGCTATGTCGCGCCCGAAGCCGTCTTTGCGGAGCGCAAGTGACGTGAACTTCGAATGGACCGATGAGCAGCAGGCCTTCCGCGAGAAGCTGCGCACCTTTCTCGCCGCCGAGCTGCCGGATAATTGGGAAAGCATCGCCCATCACGGCCCCGGCTCGGCGGAAATAACCGCCTTCTCGCGGCAATTCTGCGGGAGGTTGGCCGAGGCAGGCATGCTGTTCCCGCACTGGCCGGTCGCGATGGGCGGGCAGGGGCTCGATGCCTGGTATCAGACGATCCTCGCCGAGGAGATGTGGGCGGCAGGCGAGCCGCGCGGCGCGCAATATATGAATGTCAACTGGATCGGCCCGACACTGATGAAATACGGGTCCCAGGAGCAGAAGAAGACGCTGCTGCCCCCTATCGTTGCGGGCAATGCGATCTGGTGCCAAGGCTTTTCCGAGCCGAATTCCGGCTCCGACCTCGCCAGTCTGCGCACCCGCGCTGTACTCGACGCTGGCGAATATGTCATCAACGGCCAGAAGATCTGGACCTCCTACGCCGGGCTGGCCGACAATTGCTTCCTGCTCACCCGGACCAGCGACGACCGCAAGCGCGGCATCACCATCCTGATCGTGCCGATGGACACGCCGGGGATCACCGTGCGGCAAATTCCCAGCATCATCGGCGAGGGCGATATCCACGAGGTGTTCTTCGACGATGTGATTGTGCCCGAGAGCGCCCGTTTCGGCGATGAGGGCCAGGCCTGGGAAATCATTTCCTATTCGCTGCGCAACGAACGGCTGGGCATTCCGCGCTATCATCTGGCACGCTGCGCGCTCGACCGGGCGGTTGGTTTGCTCAAGACCAATGGCGGCTGGAAGGGCGAGGCAGTCAAGATCGAGGCGGCGCGAGCGGCGGCTTTGACCGAAACCGCGCGCAATGCCTGCTATGCCATCGTCGACAAGCGGGTGAAGGAGCTTCCGATCGGCCCGGAAGCGAGTTCGGCGCGCTACAATGTCGTGATGGCCGAGCGCGCGGTGAGCGAATTTGTCGTAGAATATCTGCCGCAGGCGCTGATCGATGGCGAGCCTTATTTGAAGATGCACCACCAGCGCGGGATTGTTGCGGGAATTGCCTCGGGCGCAGCGGAGATTCAGCTGAATATCATTGCCACCGAAGTGCTCGAACTGCCGAGGGAGCCGCGCTGATGGTGTCCGTAACCACCCTCCACACGCCGTTCGTCCCGAGCAAAGTCGAGGGATATTGGCCGAGCGAAGCCGAGGCCCGCAACGTTGGAAGTTCTCGGCTTCGCTCGAACAGGTCCCTCGACTTCGCTCGGGACGAACGGTTTCTTGTGTTTGGAGGGAACTGAAATGGAACTCGCTCTCTCCGACGATCAGATCCAGATCCTCGACGCTATCGACACGCTGGCCAAGCCCTATGCCTCAGTGCCGATCCACGATATTTCCTTCGCGCTGACCAGCGAGGAACTCGACCGCGAGCTGGCCGAGGGCGGCTTCCTCGATGTCGCGGCAATGGAAGAACTGGGGCCGGAAACGGCGGCGCTGGTGGTCGAGCGCCTGGCGCGTCTGCCGTTTGCGGTTGAGGCTGCGGCTTCGGCGCTGGTGCGCCCGCTGCTCGATCCTGAATTGCCGCGTCCGCTGTGCCTGATCCAGGACGGCGCGGTGGGCCGTGCGGTGCGGTTTCTGAAGCCTGGTGCTACGGTTGTGTACCTTTGTGATGGGGTTGTGTGCAGTTTTACCGCGAACACCGATCACGTCGTCGAAGCACAGGATGAATCGATCTTCGCCTATCCGATGGCTGTGCTGAAAGCGCTGCCATCCGAGATAGAAATGCGTAAATACAATGTCTCAGCCGACGAAGTTCTGACCCAGTGGCGCATCGGCCTCGCCGCCGAAGCTTCCGGCTTGATGGCAGCGGCACTGGCGGCCACGGTCACATATGTCTCAGAACGCAAACAATTCGGGCGGCCCATCGCCACCTTCCAGGCGCTGCGCCACCGGCTTGCCGAGGCGCAGGTTCTGACCAACGGGGCCTACTGGATGACGATGAAAGCCGCCGTCACCCGCGATCCCGGCGATGCCGCGCTCGCCGCGCTACATGCGCAGGAAGCGGCGCGGCGGGTGACCTATGATTTCCACCAGTTCCTCGGCGCGATGGGCATGACGCTGGAGCATCCGCTGCATTTGTGGACCTATCGGTTGAAGGCGCTGATGAGCGAGCTTGGCGGGCGCGGGGCCAATGCGCTGGCTGCGGCTGAGGCGATCTGGGGCTGAATGACTTACCGGCTGACGCCGGTAGGATCATTCGGAGGGGCTGAAGCCTTTCTTGCCGATATGCCGGTCGAGATAGCCCATGACAACGTCTTCGGTGATGTTGCCGGCTGTAGTCGAGAAGTAGCCCCTGCCCCAGAAGTGCTGGCCCCAGTAGCGCTTGCGGATGTGCTCGAACTCCTGCTGGATTTTGCGTGACGAGCGCCCCTTGGCACGGCGCACGAAGTCGCTGACCGAGACATGCGGCGGTATCTCGACGAACATGTGGACGTGATCCTTCGACAGGGCACCGTTGATGATCTTCACGCCCAGTTCCTCGCACACCTGCCGGATGATTTCGCGCACCCGAAGGCGCACCTCGCCGTGCAGGACCTTGTAACGGTACTTCGGTGCCCAGATGATATGGTAGCGATGATGAAAAGTCGTGTGACAACCCTTGCTGTAGCCCATAGCCTGTAACCTCGGAAAAGTGAGACTTCACGCCCTTCGGGCGGTCTCACTTTTCCGAGGTTACAGGCTATCGAACGAGTCGAAGGCTGAAGCCAGTATCCGACTGAAGTCGGAGGGGTTACTCCCCAAGGGGGACCCTAAATACTCACTCCACCTCGATCATCCCTCCCAGCTTCGGCCCGCCGCCGACCGCCAGCGTCTCGCCGGTGATGTAGGACGCAGCATCGCTCGCCATGAAGACGATGGCCTGCGCGGCCTCTTCCATCTCGCCGTAGCGTCTCAGGCCGAAGCTCTGTTTGGCGGCACCTGCGGCATCGAAACCGCTCTTGGCCCAGCCTTCGCGCGCGGCTTCGGTGGCGATCATGCCGCAGGCGATGCAGTTTACCCGGATGCCGTAGCCGCCCCATTCGGATGAGGCGACGCGGGTGAACATCTGCAAGCCCGCCTTGGCCGCCGCATAGGCAGCGACGCCCGCAGTGCCATGCATGCCCGCGAGCGAGGAGATGTTGACGATGCAGGCGTGTTTGCTGGCCTTGAGGTGCGGCAAAGCGGCCTGCGAGCAATACATCGCGGCAGACAGGTTCAGCTTCACGTCGCGGTCCCATTTGGCAGGGTCCATCGTCGCCAGCGGAACATGGCCATGCGCGCCACCAGCATTGTTGATCAGGATATCGAGGTGGCCGAGTTCGGCGGCAACTCTGTCCATCAGCGTCTTGCATTGCTCAGGCTTGCGGACATCGGCCTGAACGGCAAGGGCGCGCTGTCCGGTCTCGCGGATGCGCTCCGCCGCTTCATCAATCTTGTCCTGGCGCCGCCCGCAAATTGCCACGTCGGCACCGCGTCTCGCCAGCAGGATCGCGGTTGCCCGACCGATCCCCGTTCCCGCCCCGGTAACAATGGCGACGCGGCCCTTGAGGTCGAACTCCATGGGCAAGCTCATCACCACCGCCTCCGCCGCTGGCAGCCACGCACACGCTGGCGCAGCTCCTCGGCACGTTCCTCGAGTGTCACTACTGGCGTATCGGCGGGCAGATGATCCCGCAGTTCGGCGAGCTTGACCAGCGTCAGCGTCGGCGTTGGGCAGCTGTCGCAATCGTACCAGCGGCCATAGATCGTGCCCTGCTTGTAACCTGCGGTGTCGAGCCAATTGGGCACGCCCGGATCGGTCAGCGCCAGCACCGCGCGGAACTTGCCGTCCGAGCTGACCTTGGCGAAGTGGCCGTTGGTGCTGGACAGGCGATAGACATATTCCACCGCGTTGAAATAGGGGTCGTTGAGCTGGAAGTTCCAGTAATGGCGCTGGGCGGGCAGCTCGGTCTCGATGATCAGCGCCTCGTCGTCCTCGAACTCGAACACCGCCGGGATATAGAACTGCTTGGACAGCGCGCCGCCCAGTTTCTGCGGCTGGAACACGTTGATCCCGACGTCGGCCTTAACCTGATTCTGCATGGTGTAGAACATCTTCGTCGCCGCCACCGGCATCGCCGCCATCTGACGTACGCGCTTGAGTATCTGCTCTGGAGTCAGCCTTGGCTTCGGGCCGACCGGGCTGAGGCATTCGATCGACATTACTGGGTCGATTTCATTGATCCAGTCATAGCTGCGATAACGCGTCATCAGCACATTCGCGCCGGGTTTGATCGCCAGCCAGTCGCCCTTGTGACCAGCGGGCCGCTCGCGGCTCAGCAGGATGTCGAAGTTGCCATTGGCATCGAGTTGCAGGCTGCGGTCGTCGATATCGGCATAGCGCTGGCCGGTATGATCCACCTCGCCCGGAAGCCCCGGCAACGCGCCTTGCGTGTTGATCAGCAGCATCTTGACAGTGCCGCGATTGCCCGAGAGGCGATAGGTCAGATCGTCGCGCACCGGACAGTAGAGGTAGATATCGTCCGGGTTGGGCTGGAGGGTGTAGACGGGGTTCCACAGCGGTGCCCAGTCGGGGTGTTCGGGGGTGGCGTGGAAGAAGGCGAAATAGCCGTAGGAAAACTGCATCATGATCTGGCGGTAGACGTCGGCGCGATATTCGGGATCGTCGGGCCGCCAGGTGTTGGCGATCTCGTCGACTGCCTCTTGCAGCGGTTGCAAATAATCGAAAATCGGGGCGATTTCGGTGGCCATGACCAAGGCTCCTCTCCTGGGGTACCGCCTTGCTGCGGGACTCGCTTGCCTAGATGGTAAGTACTATCTAACAAGGTTGCAAACGAAACGGAGAGATGGAAATGATCGGCGAAGATCTGCTCGACCTGGGCGGACAAGTGGCGTTGGTGACCGGCGCAGGACAGGGGGCAGGACGGGCGCGGCGGAATGGATCACCGGCCAGACCTATCCGCTCAATGGCGGCTATGCCGTCACCCCGTGACCATTAGCGGTTGACGAATCTGGCAGGGCTTGAAACCTTGCCGCAAAATAATCTGAGAGGAATGCAATGCCGTCACCGCAATTTCACGCACCGGAAACCGTCGAACAGGCGATAGCGCTGCTCGCCGCCAATCCGCAGGCACGGGCGCTTGCCGGGGGGACAGATCTGATCGTCCAGCTGCGCTCTGGCCGCATTGCACCCTCCGACATTA
>JAHFPT010000210.1 GCA_023266625.1 Novosphingobium sp.
GCAGCTCCCGCTCAGGATGCAAACGGTCGCCGGGACGCAGATTGCCGGTCACGATTTCGCGGCGCAGTTCCCCTGCAACCCGCTCGGCAACCTTAATTCGCGGTGTCGCCTGCTGCTTTGTCATTGACTTCCTCTGAACTCGGCGTGGACTAGGGATAAAGGCCGCTTATCCCATGGTTGTTGCGATAGCTAGAGCGGCTTATCCTGCTTCAGCGATTTCAGCATCTCGACGAAGGCCCGGCTTTCAGTCCGCATGATCTGCTCGGCGTCATTCGACAGCGCGTTGGCGGCGAGCATCTGCCTGGTGAGCCTGACCTGCAAGGGTTGCGCTGCCGCGAGCTGCCCGGCGATATGCAATCCGGCACTAACATAATGTTTGGCGGGCAGCGTCATATATCTACCTGATTTATGCCATCTGAGCAAAGCTCAGGCCCGCTCGAACACAGCGGCGAGACCCTGGCCGCCGCCGATCTTGGCTATCCCCGCGCCCATCGGCCCTGATCCCGCAGCGCCCAGCGTTTCCAACTTCATCGCCGCCTTCTCCATCAGACCTTCAGACATCTTCAAACCTTCAATCCCGCCTCGCGCAGCAGCGCCTTGGCGATAATCGTCTGCTGGATCTGGCTGGTGCCTTCGTAGATGCGCATCAGGCGAACGTCGCGATAGAATCGCTCGACCTTGTATTCCGCCATATAACCAGCACCGCCATGGATCTGGATGGCGCGGTCAGCGACCCGGCCCAAGGCTTCGGAGGCGAAATATTTGGTGGAGGCGACGTCGGCCGACACCTTCTCGCCCGCGTCGTAGCGCTGCGCGACGTCCTGCGTCATCAGCCACGCCGCATAGGCTTCGGTCCGGCTGTCGGCAATCATGCCCTGCACCAGCTGGAACGCGCCGATCGCCTGGCCGAACTGCTTGCGCTGGACCGCATAGCTCACGCTCTCCTCGACCAGCCGCTGGCACATGCCGCTCGACAGGGCGGAGAGGTGGATGCGACCGCGATCGAGCACCTTCATCGCGGTCTTGAAGCCGCGTTCGGGCACACCGCCGATGATGTTTGCGGCGGGAACGATCACGTCGTCGAAGATGACGTCGCAGGTGATCGTGCCCTTCTGGCCCATCTTCTTGTCGAGCTTGCCGAAGCCGATCCCCGGCGTGTCGGCGGGAACGATGAAGGCAGTGATCCCGGCTGCTCCCTTCACCCCGGGCAGGCTTCGCGCCATCAGCGTGAACATGCCCGCGCGCGGCGCATTGGTGATGTAGCGCTTGGTGCCGTTCACCCGGTAGACGTCGCCCTCCCTGATCGCGGTGGTGGAGATCGACGCCGCATCGGACCCGGCACCGGGCTCGGTCAGCGCGAAGCTCGCGATCATGCCGCCCGCAAGCCTTGGCAGCCATTCGGCCTTCTGCTCAGGCGTGCCGTCCATGACGATGCCCTGGCTACCGATGCCAACCGTGGTGCCGATCACCGAACGATAGGCGAAGGACGTACGACCCAACTCGTAAATGAGCTGGATTTCCTCGCTGGAACTGAGGCCAAGGCCGCCATATTCCTCCGGCACGGTGAGACCGAACAGGCCGAGCTCGCGCATTTCCCCGATGATCTCGGGCGGCACCGCATCCTCATGCTCGACCCGGTCCTCGTTCGGAATCAGCCGCTCATCGACGAAACGGCGGACCGTCTCGCGCAGCATGGAAAAAATGTCAGTGTCCATCGATCCTCGCAGGGCAAAAGCTGGGCGGCCCCGTAATTTTGCTACCCTAACAGTTATATGATTGTTTGAAAAGTGGTTGGTGGTTGCCGAAAACTAACCCGCTTCGGACACCAGTCCGCCCGCAATCAGTGCATCGACTTCCCCGTCCCCGAACCCGATCTCGGCCAGGATTTCGCGGCTATGCTCGCCAGCGCGCGGGGGCGCGGTGCGAATGGTGCCCGGCGTCGCGCTCAACGCGACGCCGGGCGATATCAGCGGCACGGGCGCTTCGTTACCCGGAACCTGGGTAGGCACAAACATGCCCGTCGCCTGGACCTGCGGATGCGCCAGCGCTTGACGCGGCGACAGCACGGGTCCGGCCGGTATATTGGCCGCAGCCAGCGCATCCAGCACCTCAGAACTGGTCCGCTCCGCGCACCAGCGGGCCATGCGTTCGGAAAGGATCGCGCCGTTGTCGCCGCGCAGCTCGTCGGTCGCGAAACGCGGATCCTCAAGCCACTCGGGCTCGTCCATCAGCTTGGCCCAGCGCATGAAGATCGTCTGGCCGACGATCTGCATCACGACCCAGCCGTCGAGCACGCGAAAAGTGTCGGTCGGCCCGCCGATGCAGCTGCGATTGCCGATTGCTTGCCGGTCCGGTTCGCGCACCGCCTGCTCGATCAGATAGGTGGCGCTGAATGCCAGCGCCGAGGCGAGCAGGCTTCCCGTCACCTGCTGGCCGCGCCCGGTGCGGCTGCGCTCGAACAGCGCCACCATCGTGCCGAAGGCCGCATAGACCGCCGTCGCATTGTCGGCCCAGGCGATCGGCGTGCGATAGGGCACGTCGCCCGGCCCAGAGAGAAACGCCGAACCGCACATCGCCTGTGCTACGCTGTCAAACCCAGGACGATCCGCCCATGGCCCTTCCGAACCAAACGACGAGGTGTTGACCAGGATGATGTCCGGCTTGATCGCCGCCAGGCTGACATAGTCGAGCCCCATCTTCGCCAGTGCGCTGTCAGGGACGTTCACCACCACCACGTCGGCCGTGGCGACCAGTCGCCGCAGCACCGCTTGGCCGGCCTCGCCGCGCGGGTCGAGTGCCAGCGAGCGCTTGTTGCGGTTGCCTTGCAGGAAGACTGCCCCTTCGCCTGCATCGGTGACTGGGGCGATCGCCCGGTCTTCGCCGCCGTCGGGCCGTTCGACGCGGATCACGTCCGCGCCGAAATCGGCCAGCAGCATCGCGCAATAGGGCCCGGCCACATAGCGCCCGAAATCGAGCACGCGGATTCCCTCCAGCGCCATCAATGGCCCCGCCCCTGCTGCTGATATTTGTTTATGTTGCAGCGCCTTCCAGCAGAGATTTGAGGTTGGTTGAGAATACTTTCTCGACCTCTTCAGGCGCGAACTTATCGAATTCTTCAAGGTAGTCCAGCGGCTCCGCCAGGCCTTCAGGGTGCGGGAAATCGCTGCCGAACAACATGCGCTCCACGGGCACGTCGCGCTTCAATTCATTGACGTCGTCCTCGTAGAACGGGGCCACCCAGACATGCTTGTGGAACTGGTCGCGCGGGTGCGACTTGAAGGCACCGGGCATCTGGCCATAGGCGCGATCGAAGCGCTTGAGCAAAGGTTCCACCCAGGTGGCACCATTCTCGACCGAGACGACCTTAAGCGTCGGGTGCCGCTCGAAAACGCCGTGGCAGATCAGTGCGGTGATCGAATCGGTTATCGGCCGACCGACGATGTCCATCACGGCACCGAAAGTGTCGCGCTCGAAGGGGGTGTATTCGGCGCCATCGCCGCGCCACCAATTGGTGATGCGGTCATAGCCGCTGTCCGAGCCATGCATGGTGACGAAGATTCCCGCTTCCGCCGCGCGGGCCCAGAATGGATCATAGTCCGGATAGCCAAACGAGCGACTGCCGCGAATGTCGGGCACCGGTGCGGGCCGGACGTTGACGCAGCGCGCGCCCTGTTCGAGCACGAATTCCAGCTCCTCGACCGCCTTGTCGACATCGGTCATTGCGATGAAGGGAACGACGAACTGCCGTCCCTCGCGGGCAAAGCCCCATTCGTCTGCAACCCATTGGTTGAGCGCATGGAACAAAGCCGCCGTCACATCGCCGCGCGCGCCGATACGTTCCTCGATCACCGATGCCAGCGTGGGGAAGATCAACGCCGCATGAAGCCCCTGCTCGTCAAGTAGGGCAATGCGGTCCTCGCCGGTACGCCACGATTGCGGCGGGCGGATCGCCTTACCCTGGAGCTCGCGGCGGGAAAGTCCTTCGGTGTTTTGTGCTCGGAACCACTTCTCCCAGCCCCCAGGGCGGGCCACCACGGCGAATGTCGGGTTGGGAATGAATTCCGACAGCTTGCCGTCGATCACCAGCTTGGTCCGCCCCTCCTTCTCGACGAAGTAGAAGTCGCGCTTGAACCGCTCGGGCAGATGGCGGGTAAACGCCTCCTCGGGTTCATAGAGATGGTGGTCCGCGTCATAGACCGGGAAGGGCAATGTCGTCTGCATGGTGGTTATCCTCTTGGGATGGGCCCCTTGGGTGAGATCGAAGTGACGACGCACCCCGACCGGCCAGCTGCGGCTTTTCAGGTCTGAATTCCTTGCATTCGCGACTCCCGCCTGATCAACAGGATCGGTTGCGTCATAAATACATATTGGATATACACAACACCGTGAATATTCTTAATCGCCTCCCCGATATCCTCCCGGTTGGCAATCAGCGCGACTTCATCGACGGCATGGCGTCGCTGCTGACGCCCTGGGGCGTGCCGGCGACAGCGGGCCGTCTCTACGCCTATCTGCTGCTGCGCGAGGAGCCGGTGAGCCTCGAGCAGATCGCCACCAATCTCGACATGAGCAAGGCCGGCGCATGGAACGCGGCGCGGTTTCTCGAACATACCAACTGTGCGCGGCGCTCGACCGAGCGGGGCAGCAAGCGGGTCTTCTTCCGGCTGGGCAACGACATGGCACCTTGCATGCTCGACCAGCTCCGCTCGCTCGGCGCGATCGGGCGGCTGATGCGGAACATGGGGCCCGACATCGCCGAAGGTGCGATCGACGAGCGGATGCAGCGAATCGCCGATTCCTGCCTGACGATCGAACGAATGGTAACGCAAGAAATGAGCCGCCGGGCGGCAGAGGCCAACGCAGAAGAGCTGCCGCAGGACTGACGCCGCCGCACGCAAGAGCAGAATTTTACTGGAGTGGAAAAATGCCTGAATTCATCCTCTACGACGTCGCCGACGGGGTCGCGACGATCACGCTCAACCGGCCTGACCGGCGCAATGCCCAGAACGAGGCGCTGCTGGACGAGCTCAACGATGCCTGGGAGCGCGCGGCGGCCGACGACGATGCGCGGGTGATCCTGCTCAACGCCAATGGCCCGCATTTCTCCGCCGGGCACGATACCTCGCCCGATGCCAACAAGGACAGCAAGACGATCGCGCGGATCGGCGCGGGCATCAAGCAGTCCGGCACGATGGAGCTCTATTCAAGGGAGGCGCGGCACTTCCTCGGCTTTTCACGGCGCTGGCGCGACATTCCCAAACCCTCGATTGCCGCCGTGCAGGGGGCATGCATCGCCGGCGGGCTGATGCTCGCATGGCCCTGCGACCTGATTGTTGCGGCGGATAATGCCCGCTTCTCCGATCCGGTCGTGCTGATGGGCATCGGCGGGGTGGAATATCACGGCCACACCTGGGAGCTGGGCGCGCGCAAGGCCAAGGAGATCCTGTTCATGGCCAGCTCGATCACTGCCGAGGAAGCGCGCGAGCTGGGCATGGTCAACCGGGTGGTGCCGGTCGACGAGCTTCAGAACACCGCGCGCGAAATGGCGCTGCGCATCGCCGGCATGCCCCCGCATGCCCTCGCCATGGCCAAGCGCGTGGTCAACCAGACGCTCGACATCCAGGGCCAATATGCCGCGATCCAGGCCTGCTTCGATATCCATCAGCTCGGCCACGCCTCGGCCTATGTCCAGTCGGGCAAATTCGTCCTGACCGACCACCAGGGCATCAAGAAGGCTGCAACCTGATGCTTGAAGTTGAGCACTCCGACGGTGTCCGCACGCTGCGGTTGAACCGGCCGGATCGGCTCAACGCGCTCACCCCGGGGATGATGCGCAGCCTGCACGATGCGTTGCTCGACTGCCTGCGCGATCCGGGGGTCAAGGCCGTCGTGCTGACCGGCGCCGGACGCGGCTTTTGTTCCGGCTTCGATCTGGCGGGCGGTGGTGAGAGCGATCCGCTGGCCGACCAATGGTCCGGCGAGCCGATCTGGTGGGAGCCCGAACAGGTCGCCGCGCGCATGATGGAAGATGCTCAGATCCCGGTCCTGCTGCACCGGATGCCCAAGCCGACGATAGCCTCGATCCGCGGGCCGGCTGCTGGCTCGGGGCTGGTGCTTGCCGCCGCATGCGATTTACGGATCGTCTCGGATACCGCCGTATTCAAGACCGCTTTTGCCAGTGCCGGGCGCTGCGGCGATCCGGGCGCAAGTTATTTCCTGACTAAGCTGGTCGGCCCGGCGCGGGCGCGCGAGCTATTCCTGCTCGACGAGAAGATCCCGGCGCAGAAGGCGCTGGAGCTCGGCCTCGTCAGCAAAATCGTGCCCGATGACCAGCTCGAGGCGGAGACGCAGGCACTGGCAAGGCGTTTCGCGCGCGGTCCCGGGCTCGCCTATGCCGGCATCAAGCGCAACCTCAATGCCGCCGAGACCGGCACGCTCGAGGATACTATCGCGCTCGAAGGCCCAGCCAACGCCCGCGCCAGCCTGTCGCATGACGGCAAGGAAGCGGGCCGCGCCTTCATGGAGAAGCGCGAACCGGACTTCCGGGGATACTGAACCGGCGCGAACCGGGCGACAGCGTTTTCAGCGGCACTGTCGTTTCGCGCCATTTCAGCCTGCCGCAAGATATCGCGGGGACGACGGCGAGGGCCTTCTAGCGTTCACCACTTTCATGTAACCATATGTTGACACGCAATGACAGCCGCTGGAGAGGAAGCAGCAATGGCGTTCGACATGGGAGCCCTATTACAGCCCGGCAAAGTCGCACTGGTGCTCTCGGAAGTGCAGCGCAATATCATTGGCGACCTCACCGATTCGCTGCTGGCTCAGGTCGCGAAGGAAACCGGCGTCGTCCCCGCCAGCGCGAAGCTCGCCAAGGCCGCGCGCGAACATGGCGCGCCTGTCATCCATTGTCTCGCCAATTCCAGCCCCGGTCGCTTCGGCGCCAATACCAACGCCCGGCTGTTCAAATCGAAGCGCCGCGATCCCGGTGCGCCGCCGTACGACCCCGCCAACGACACGCCCTGCCCCGAAGTCTACGAAGAGGGCGACATCCTCTCGAAGCGCGACCATGGGCTCAATCCGATGGCCGACACCCAGCTCGATAGGCGTCTGCGCAATTCCGGCATCACCACGATCATCGTCGCGGGCGTCTCGCTGAATGTCGCGATCCTGGGTCTCGCGATGGATGCGGTCAACAGCGGCTATCAGGTCATCGTCGCGCGCGATGCGGTCTCGGGCTATCCCAAGGAATATCATGAGCCGGTTCTGGCCAACACCCTGTTCATGATCGCGACGCTCGCCACTACCGATGAGATCATCGCCGGTTGGCCCAAGGCTTGAACAAGCCGCCAGACGAAAGGACAATGCAGACATGAGCGAGTGGGAAACGAAGGCTGCGGTCCAGGCTGCACTGAACGCCTATTCCGGCGCGGCCGCCCGCCTCGATATCGAAGAGTTCCTGACTCATTTCGTCGAGGATGCCGAGTTTCTGGGCGTCGCGGAATTGATGGGCCAGCAGGGTCCGCTCAAGGGGCCTGCGGCGATCGGCGCCTTCTTCGGCCCGTTGCTGGCGAACCTCGAATGGCTGATGCAGCAGAACACCACCACCGACATCACCATCGGTCCAGACGGCACTACCGCCAGGACCAGCACCGGCCTCGTCGAAATGGCAAAACCCAAGGGCCGCGATCAGATCGTGCTGATGGCGCGTTACGACGACGAGCTGAAACTCGTCGATGGGTGCTGGAAGTTCACCAGGCGCAATCTCGTACCCTATCGCTTTACAACGGTGCCCGACGACGCGGCCTGAGCGACGGGGCTTCCGGCTACGCGAGGGGTCCCGCCACTGCCATCATGCCGTCAAAGGATATTCCGTCCGACGATCATCGGCAAATCCAGGAACGTGCGGATGCCCGGCTCGGCCGTGCAGACCGGTACGATAGCGTGGACCGCGTGCATCGCATGCCCAGGCACGCCTCGTCGTTCTCGTCGCCGCCATCGGGCGCGACGGCGGATTGCAGCATCATGTTCGGGCTGCCGCAAATCTCGCGAATCAGTTCGATATTGCCCTTGTTCCAGACCTCTTCCCAATAGAGATCGATCAGCTCGCGCGGGCTGCGGATGGCCATGGCATTTCCTCTCATCCTGTTGCCCGCTGTGCCTATCGGCCCGGATCGATCCCTCAAACTCCGGCTTCCCGGCCGCACTCAATCGAAGCCCTGGTCGCTGAACAGCTTGTTGAGCTTCGTCCAGGCGTCCTTGTTGCCCTCGGTATTTCGTTCCTTGAGGAAATTATATTCATCCTCGCGCCAGACCAGATTGGTGAAGAGCGGATGGCCGACGCTGGCGAAGTTCTGGAAGGCCGCCATGCCCAGCCCGTGCAGGAACATGTGCAGCGCGCGCTTGCCGAGCATCAACCCGTCGGTGGAAAGCGACGCAATCGCGCGCGCGTAGCGCATCGCTT
>JAHFPT010000211.1 GCA_023266625.1 Novosphingobium sp.
ATGGATTGTGATTCAAGCTCCGTGAAGGGAGTTTTGAATGACACGCCTATGCCTGACGGATCGCTAATGGTCATTGATTGAACCGCTTTGTCTTGGGAAGCCGAACGATCCGGGACGCAGCGGGATCGACAACCGCATGTTTATCGAGGGGATACACAGACCTGGGTCCACTCGCCGCTCAGTCTATCGCTATGGCTGAAAACCGCGCTTTTCCGCGGGTCTGATGGTGGGCGATGACGGGCTCGAACCGCCGACCCTCTCGGTGTAAACGAGATGCTCTACCAACTGAGCTAATCGCCCGCTCCGCGCGCCCTTACAGGGTGGATTGCTAAAATGGAAGCGGGCCTTCGACAAGCTCAGGCTGAGCGGGGTTGGGGAAATGGCGCAACGTCGGAGGGTTGGGGAACTTGCACAACATCCGCTCAACCTGAGCTTGTCGAAGGCCACGCGCCAACCTCGCATTAAACCAGCCGCGACGCCCCAGTCCCCAGCTCGGCGAAATAGCGCGCCATCGCATCCGCTGCCTTGTCGGTCAGCGCGACGAAGGCGCGGCGGCGGTCGGCTTCGTCTTCGACCCGCTGGAACAGCCCGGCCTCGGTCATCTGGCCGATCCAGCGCAGCGCCGTGGTCGGCGGCACACCCGAGGCGATGCACAGCGAGGTGACCGAAACGCGGTTATGCTCGGCGCGTGCAGCAGTGAGATCGAGCAGCATGTCCCAGGCGGGATCGCCGAACAGCTCGCCATCGAAAAAGCGCGCGCGCAATTGGCGCTGGCGGATGATCCGGCGCACCAGCCGCGGATCGGGTAGCGGCGGCCGGGTGGCCCGCGCGAGCCGCCCGGAGGCATCGTCGACCGCTCCTGAAAACGGGCGCTTGGCGGCTTCGAAGCGGAAAATACTGTCTTCGCCCGGGGCCGCAGCCGGGCTGCCGCCGCCGAGCCGTTCGAGCCGCTCGGCAATCTGGCCAACCTGCTCGGTCAGCCGCAGCAGCACCAGCCGGTCTTCCTCCGACATTTCACGCAGCCGCAGATTGGGCATCCGCCCGAGCACCCGGCCCAGCGCGATGACCCGCTCCGCGCGGCTGGGATCGACGAGGATCTGCGGGTTCGACTGATCGAGGCAGGCAAAGACACCGTCGAGCGCGGCGACGCTGGTCGAAACAATCAGATGCGCCCCGCAATGCGCCGCCCGCATATCCAGCCGCGCCAGCGCCGCCAGTTCGGCCACGCCGACCTCCGGGCAATCGAGCACCACCACCTCGCCCAGCGGCTTGGCTTCTCCATCGAGCAGAGCGGCAACTTCGGCGAGCTCGGCAATGCGGAAACCAGCCGCCTCGGCATCGTCGCGCAGTGTTCCGCGCAAATGCGCCCGGTTGGCATAGATCGATAGCGCCAACGGCAGGCCCACTGCATCGTTAGCCGGGGCGGAATAGGCAAAATTGACTTGGGTCATGCGGTTCGACTCCGTTGCTGTGTGAACAGAAATAGAACATAAAGGGGTTATGTCAAGAATGGATGTTTCTCGACCGGGGACTCGCCGAAACCTGCATCCGGAGGAAAAATAAAATGCAGCCATCTTGATGTGCTTTTCGCCGCAAAGGCAGCGGCGCAGCCAGTCGCTTGCCGAAAGGCCGGACAGGTGACACTTTTCTAATACTACACGCCCAACCCGGCATTCGCGCTTGCGCGTGCGCCTGGGGGATTGCGGGAGAGTGGCAAGGCGGCTCATGGGTTTGGCCATCGCTTGCACGATAACCGAATCGACTGGATGTAGGAAAATCGTTTCGGCGGCTTTCGACCCACTTTTAGCCATTCCAGCTTCGTCGCCCACATCCTGGAAGCCGACACTCTTCATTGTTGCCAGCCCGGCAGCGCGCTCATGATTAAGGCTATTGGTCCCTTCCTCGGGCGACGCAAAAGCTATATAAAAAGCGTATAAGCGATCAATGCTACGACTGATATCGGGAGGCGATCTTTGATTCCATTTCTTATCTTTGCCGATGCGTTCGTCCTCAGTCCTCCTATGTTCCGGGGTGATCCGGCTTCTTGGGTGCCACCAGCGTTCCTGCAGACAGTGACCAACTCAGAGGGAACGACCGTGTTCGACTTGATGATCGACACGAGCGGTGTCCCAGTGAATTGTGTGATTACGCAAGCTAGCGGAATACCGAACCTGGATATAGCGGTCTGTGCGGCATTGATCAGGAACGGCAGGTTTAGAGCAGCATCTGATGAACACGGTTCCGCTATTCCAAGCGTATGGAGCGATAACGTACACTGGAAACCCCACGGTACGGGCGAAACGCGCTATACGCTTCCGCCCTCTGATCTCAGCGTGGGCATGCCCGATGGTGCGACGTCTCGGAAAAGTATTACCGTTCAAACTGTTTTGATAATTAATCCGGATTCCTCTCTCGCTCTCTGCTCAGTTTCCAAGCCCTCACGTTTCGATTTGTTGAATTCAAAAGCATGTGAACTGGTGGCCAGCATGGCCAAACTACGCCCAATACGTGATGCCGCGGGCACCACAGTCAGGGGTGTTAGAACAATTACCATCATGTTTTCGCCGAAAGGAAGGTGATCGCTTCCGACTAGTCTGCGCCGTCATATCGGCTTAGCACAAAGAATAGGCAGACAGATAAGGACAGCGCACTTCGATCCAAAACCCGACTTTCCGGATTCCCCCCAAATAACCCCTGATCAAACCCACCCCGCCAGCTCGCGCCTTACCAGTCCCTCCAGCATCGCCATCCCGCCGCGCCGTCACAGGAAGTGCCGCAGATAGGCAGAACATCAAATTCGAGATGGAGATAAGGGCCGACAGCTTTGCATCGGCGCCCTCTTGTGGGATGGACGTGTCAGCTTACCCGCTATAATGTGGTCTGGTGTTTTGTATCACCTTCGGATAGCCTGATTTTCCGATCGACCTTAGTGATGGCGCTCTCCTGGTCGCCAGGTCGGTTCGAGAGCCAGGCCAGTTCGAGAGATTGTGATGAAGTTCGCGCAATGACGTTACGCGAGGCGGGTTGGGATTTCCGTTCGGCGTCCGTCCTGCACAAGTGTTTAGATGGGAGGTCAGAACATGTCCGACGACAAGCCAGCCGCAGAGGTCGACGTCACCAAGGCCTGGGCCGCAACGCAAGACCAGAAGGGTTCTGCCAAGAAGCTGCGCATTTACGCCGCGCTGGCGTGGGCCGTTGCCATTGGCACCGAGATCGCCGGGATTGTCATGCTCAAGCAGCACAGGTTCGACCACGGCAACCTTGCGCTGCTGATTGGCATTCTGCTTGTGATCGCAGTCTTCGCGATTGCCGGCAGCCTGATGTGGAAGGCTGCCAACCGGCACGATCCGGCCACTCGGGCTGATGCGTTCCGCTTCTTCGTCCAGAACCAGCTCGGTGCGATCATCACGCTGGTCGCCTTCCTCCCGCTGGTTGTCCTGATCTTCATGGACAAGGACATGGATCCCAAGAACAAGAAGATTGCCGGTGGGGTCGGTGTCGTCCTGGCCCTGGTCGCCACGATGTTCGGGATCGATTTCAAACCACCGTCGACCGAGCAATACACCCAGGACATGAATCAGTGTGCGGCCCAGATCAAGGCCAAGCAGCCCACCACCGCATGTTCCCCCGAAGTCGCCAGCCAAGCGCAGGACATCGCCAGGGACTCCGCCGCTGTGGCGGACGCGACCAAGGACGCCGAGCACCCGGCCGGCCTGGATGTCGTCTACTGGATCGCCCCGGAGAACGGCGCCAAGAAGGCCACGACGCCGCATGTTTTCCACCTTTGCGACAAGGTGAGCACCCTTCGCAGCAAGACCATAAATCACGGCTCGGTGACCGAAGCCTATGCGGAGAACGCCACGCGCATCACCATGCAGATTGCCATGGAGCGGGGGCAGTGCGGGTTCGCTGCTGCGAAGGCGGCAAGTCCGGCTGCGCCAGCCAAAGCTGCTTCGCCTGCTGCACCAGCCACCTAGAGCAGCATGCTGAAAATCTGAACATACCCGCTCATGCTGAGCTTGTCGAGCCGAAGGCGGGCGTAGCCCAACCACAGGCCTTTTACGGTGGGCTTGCGTGCGCACGAGGGGCCTTCGACAGGCTCAGGCTGAGCGGGTTTTGAGGTCTGGTGCAGATTAAATGCACGCCGACATAGCGTGCTGGATTTGATCGAATCAAACCCACCCCGCCAGTTCCCGCCGAATCAACCCTTCCAGCATTGCCATCCCGGCAGTGCCATCATTGAGGCAATCGAGCGCCGCAAAGTCCACCCCCCCCGCAGCCAGGAACTGCGCCTTTCCCCGGATGGCCAGTTCTTCGCGGGTTTCGAGGCAGTCGGCGGAGAAGCCCGGGGTGGCTATTGCGAGGCGCCTGGTGCCCTTGGCGGCTTCGGCGGCGATGATGCTTGTCGTCGAAGGCTCGAGCCACTTCGCCTTGCCGAAGCGCGACTGGAAGCTCACTTCGATCCGCAAATCCGGATAATTCGCCCCCAACGTCTCCCCCAACAGCCGCGCGGTTTTCTGGCACTGGCAGTGATAGGGATCGCCTAGCTGCAACGTGCGCAGCGGCATGCCGTGAAAGCTGAGCAGCAGCGCTTCGGGCGAGAAGGCGAGCGCCGCCAGCTGCCGCTCGATATCTGCCTTCAGCGCGCCGATATGGGCGGGATCGTCGTAATAGGGCGGCAGGGTGCGGATCGCTGGTTGCCAGCGCATCCCCTTTAGCGCAGCGGAGACTGCGTCCATCGCACTCGCAGTCGTTGCGCCGGAATATTGCGGGTAGAGCGGGGCGATGAGGATGCGGGTGCAGCCTGCGACTTTCAGCCGCGCCAGCTCCGCGCCCAGCGCCGGATTGCCATAGCGCATCGCGTGAGCGACCTGAACCCCCTCCCCCAGCCTGGCCTGTAGCGCGCTTGCCTGCGCAGCGGTGATCGCGGCGAGCGGCGAGCCTTGTTCGGTCCAGACCTGCGCGTAGGCATGCGCCGATTTCCTTGGCCTGGTGTTGAGGATCACGCCGCGCAGGATCGGCTGCCACAGCAGCGGCGGCAGTTCGACCACCCTTGGATCGGAGAGGAACTCCTTGAGGTAGCGGCGCACCGCCTTTGGCGTCGGCGCATCGGGGGTGCCGAGATTGACCAGCAGCACGCCGATTTTGCTGGCTGGGATTTGGGGGTGGTTGGGGGGAGCGATCATGGCAAACTCCTCTCCCCTTGCGGGAGAGGATACGCAGGCTTGCGAACTTGTTCGCTAGCCGCAGTTGGAGAGGGGGGCAGTTGCAGTGCTCCGTCGCCCCCCTCTCCAAGCTGCACTAGCTGCATGCGCAGCAAGCTGCGCTTTCCTCTCCCGCAAGGGGAGAGGAGCGACATGCGATTGCTCGACGTTGCACTCATATCTCCTCCGACAGCAGCGGCAGCTTGCGGAACCTCAACCCCGTGGCGGAAAACAGCGCGTTAGCAATCGCCGGTGCGACTGCGGCAACACCCAGTTCACCGGGGTCGGCGGGCTGCGCATCGCTGTCGATGAAATCCACCTCGATCTCGGGGCAGTCGCCCAGCAGCGGCAGGCCGAGCGCGCCGATGCGGCCCACTTCCGGCAGGCCGTTCGCATAATTGGTGCTCGATCCCAGCGCCAGGCCGATACCGAACACCAGTCCGCCCTCGATCTGCTGGCGGGCGATGTCGAGATTGACGATGCGGCCGATATCGGCGACCGCAGCGATCTGATCGACGCGAACTCCGGTCTCATCGCGCCGCGCGGTGGCGATGACGGCAATCCGGCCTCCTCCGATTATGTGGCACGCCAGCCCCTGCCCGCTGGCGTCGGCGCCCGCATCCCAATTGGCCAGAGTTGCCGCGCGCAGCAGGCAGGCGACCAGACGCGGTTCGTGCCCCAGCATGGCGATGCGGTAGGACAATGGCTCGCGTCCGGCGTGATGGGCCAGCTCGTCGATGAAGCATTCGTTGAAAAAGGCGGTGTAGCCATGGGCATTGCCGCGCAGCCGGGCGGTCGGCAGGGCGATGCTCACCGGCACATGCTCGATCGCCATATCGGCAATCGCATAGGGTGGAACCGCGCCTTCCATGGCCAGCGAATCACCCTCGCCCTTGCTGGCAGCCATCGCGTTTCCCGGGTTCAGCCCGCCGAACAGACGGCGGCCGAACTCATGCGCGCTGGCCGGCATTGCCAGCCGGGCCTTCCAGCCGGTGATCGCTCCTCCGCTGGCGAGTTTGGCCGCCATCACTGCCGCCACCGGGGTGCGCGGCCAGCCCGCAACATGCTCCTGCCAGCGCGACCAGGTGAGCTGCACCGGCCTGCCCACCGCGCGGGCAATCGCGGCTGCCTCGATGGCATGATCGTGTTCCAGCCGCCGGTCGAAACTGCCGCCTGCAGGCATCGGATAGAGCACGGCATTGCGCTCATCGACTCCAGCAGATTCCGCCGCCGCGCGCCGCGCCGACTCGGGTGCCTGGGTTGCCAGCCATAGCTCAAGCTTGCCGCCTGTGAGCCGCGCCGTGGCGCTGGCGGTCTCCAGCGTGGCGTGCAGCGCCGGAGCGGCGTCATAGCGCAGCGCCAGCGCAAAGGGTTTGCGGGCGATATCATCCGAATCGCCGCTTTCGTGGATCGTCTCAGCTTCGCCGTGCAGCAGTGCTTCCTCGAGTTGCGCTTCGATCCGGGCGCTGTCGGCCCGCTTTTCGGACCGGAATGTGGGCGCAATCGTCGCTAGTGCGCGCTCCGCCGCCCACCAGTCATCCGCCACCGCCGCCAGCCAGCGCTTACCCTTGACCAGCGAGATCAGCCCGGAAATCCCCTCCGCCTTGGCCTTGTCGAAGGCTGCCAGCTCGGTCTCGCCAATCGGACCGTGGCGGATAGCAGCGTGGACCATGCCGGGCAGACGAACGTCACCGGCGAACAGAAAGCTGCCATCGACCTTGGAGGGCAGATCGAGCCGGGGGAACTTCAGTTGTGCGCCTGCCGGTACGTCGATTGCGCGCTCCTTGGCCGGGGCAGGACGCAGCACCGGCGGATCGGGCGGGCGAAGGGCTGCGGCTTCGTCTGCCAATTCGCCGAATGTAAGCCGTTTGGAGCCATGGACGATGAACCCGTTGCTGGCCTCGCATGCCTCCCACTCGATGCCCCAGCGCTTAGCCGCCGCCATCGCCAGCAGCACCCGCACGCTGGCTGCTGCCGCGCGGGCAGGCCCCTCATAGGCGGCGAGCGACATGCCGTCAGCGGTCGCCATGAAGCGGTGGTCTTTTGCCCAGCCACCGGTGATAGGTCCCGTCGGGCTGGAACCGAGCACCGGAAACACCGGCATCCACAGCTGCGACCAGCGCGCGGCGAGCGGCAGATTGGCGTAATGTGCGCTGACCGGGGCTGGTTCGACCGCCACCTGCCGCCAGTCCGCCCCGAGCTCGACCGCGACGATTTGCGGGATCAGCGTGGTGATCCCCTGCCCCATCTCGAGTTGCGGTACTGCCACGGTTACAACCCCGTCGCGGTCCAGCTTGATCCAGGCATCGAAGGCTATTTCATTGCGCCCGGCTGATAGCGGCAAGGGATATTTGCGCGGCCGCAGCATATAGCCAAGCGCCAGCCCGCCGCCCGCCAGCGCACCGATGACGATCTGACGGCGGGTTACTTCCATCTCAGCGCACCTGATTGTCCAGCCAGGTCGCCACCCGCCGGGCAATTGCGGCAAAGTATTCGGCCTGGGGGCCATCCCCGGCGGCGGGCGGCTTACCGGCATCGCTGTCCTCGCGAATCGACAAATCGAGCGGGATCCGGCCGAGGAAGGCCTGGCCCATGCTCTTGGCCGCCGCTTCCACTCCGCCCTGACCAAAGGGATCGCTGACCTCGCCGCAATGCGGGCAGGCATAGCCGGCCATATTCTCAACCAGGCCGATCACCGGCACTTGCATCTGCTCGAACAGCTGCATCGCCCGCGTCGCATCCATCAGTGCCAGGTCCTGCGGAGTCGAGACGATCACCGCACCGTCCGGCTTGAAGCGCTGCACCATGGTCAGCTGGACGTCGCCGGTGCCCGGCGGCAGATCGACGATCAGGATTTCCGTATCGCCCCAATGCGCGTCGATCAGCTGCGAGAGGGCATTACCCGCCATCGGCCCGCGCCAGGCGATGGCACGGCCCGGCTCGATCAGCTGGCCCATCGACAGCATCGGCACGCCCCAGGGACTTAAAACGGGCAGCAACTTCTTGTCATGCGCCTCGGGCCGGACACCTTCGGTCGCCAGCAGGCGCGGCTGCGAGGGGCCATAGATATCGGCATCGACCAGCCCAACCTTGCGTCCGGTCCGGGCCAATGCCACCGCCAGATTGGCCGAAAGCGTCGATTTTCCGACCCCGCCCTTGCCCGAACCCACCGCGACGATGCGCGGGCGCGCAGCCGCCGCGCCGCGCTCCGCAGTCATCGCGATGCGCACTTCTGACACATCCCCGCGCCCGGCCA
>JAHFPT010000402.1 GCA_023266625.1 Novosphingobium sp.
TGCGTCGCGGACGTCTCGGACTGGCATGACGCGGGCCGGGTCATCCAAAGCTGCATTGATGCATATGGCCGGATCGACGGCCTGGTGAATAACGCCGCGCAGTTCCATTGGGCACTGCTAACCGAGTATGATCCGATGGCTGCTGAGCGGCTTTTACGGACCAATGTCCTGGGGGCCATGCACTGTGCCAGTCATGCAGTGAAGCCCATGATCGCCCAAGGCACCGGCTCGATCATCAATGTCACTTCGGGGGCGCAGATGGGTATCCCGAAGTTGGGTATCTATGGAGCGACGAAGGGGGCTTTGGCCTCAATGGTCTATACTTGGGCGATGGAACTGGCTGGTACGGGTGTCCGCGTGAATGCCGTGTCGCCTATCGCCGACACCCATCCGGATACTTCCGAACGGCAGCGCGCGGCGGACCCTTCGCGACCCCATCGCCCACCCGAGTTGAACTCCCCGCTGATTGAATTCCTGATATCGGACCACTCTCGCGACGTCACCGGCCAAGTGGTCCGGATCGAAGGTGAGGTGATGTCACTGTGCAGCCACCCCGCGATTTTGAAACCATCGGCGCGCCGCAGCAACTGGACTGCCGAGGCGGTTGCGGAGGTCTTCGCTGGCGAGTTCAAAGATCGCCTGGTGCCCTGCGGCAGGTGAAAGACTAGGGTCGCTTATCTCGCCTTCCAACGGGGCGGTCGCTTCTCCGCAAATGCGCGCGGGCCTTCGCGGAAGTCTTCTGAATCGAGCATTCGCTTTACCGCAGGGTAGTGGCGCTGCGCCTTGAATGCAGCAAACAGCGAGGGCTCTTCGAGACTTCGGTAGACCACCTCCTTGGAAGCGCGCAGCGCCAGCGGAGCGAGTTCGCACATGGCTCTTCCTAGCCTGATTGCAGCCGGGACAAGATCGTCATTGTCGAAAACTTCGTTGACGAAGCCGAGCGCCTGCCCCTCGCGAGCCGAAACAGTGCGCGCCGTCAGCGCGAGCCCCAAGGCTCGTTTGCTGCCGATTTGCTCCGCCAGGCGCTGTAACCCACCACCAAGTGCAGCCAGTCCAACCCGAGGTTCGGACAATGCAAAAGTCGCGCGTTCAGCGGCAAGAATGAGGTCGCAAGCAAGTGCCAGTTCAAAACCCCCGCCCATCGCCAGACCGTTGACAGCGGCGATCACTGGCTTGTCGAGGTCGAAGCGTGCCGTCAGGCCGCCAAAGCCGGTCTTCGGGCGCAGGGTTACCCCGTCCCGGTTCAGCGCCTTGAGATCGCCGCCTGCACAAAAAGCTTTGTCGCCAGCGCCGGTCAGGATCGCAACCCATTGGGATCTATCTTCGGCGAATTCATCGAATGCAGCGTCCATTTCGAACTGAGCTTCGGCGTGCATGGCGTTCGCGACCACGGGCCTGTTTATCGTGATCGTCGTCAACGGGCCATCGCGGCTTACGGAAATGAACTCAGGCATCAGTTGCAGTGTTGCCGCACCGACTGACGAACCGGGTTCACGACAGAACTCCCGCGTCGCGAAACCGACGCACTTCTTCTGGAGAGAATCCGAAGGTCTCAGTCAGCACCTCGTCCGTGTGTTCCCCCAGATTGGGCGGCCGACGCCGGTAGCTAACCGGCGTCCTCGAAAGGCGTACCGGACTCGCCAGGGTGGAAAGCGTAGTACCGTCCTCCACAGGGTTCGGGATCTGAATCTCGAGGTCGCGGGCAATAACGTGGGAATCCGAGAACAGCTCATCATAATCCGCAACCGGTCCGCAGGGGACGCCTGCTGCAACCAGCTTGTCAACGAGCCCGTCGCGCCGCCAAGTCTTGAGAACCGGGGCGACTATTGCGGTCCACGCGTGTCGATTGGCGAAGCGGGACTGGTTGCTGACGAAACGCTCGTCCTTAGCAAGTTGCGGTATCGCCAGCACCCGGCATAAGCCCATATAGTGCTCGTTCCCCCCGGCCGAGATGTAGATAGGGCCGTCGCTGCATTCAAACATGCCGGCCGGATGGCCTCCATTGCCGGCACTCCCCGTGCGATTCGGAATTTGGCGCGAAATGAGGTAACTCTGCACAATTGAGGACTGCAACGACACCACCGCATCGAGCAGGCTCGCATCAACTTGCTGGCCTTCACCAGTCTTGTTGCGGTGCTGCAAGGCCGCGAGGATACCTATTACGGCGACATATCCGGTCGCCACGTCAACAAGGCTGGGGCCAGGTTTTACCGGCCCCTCGCCCGGTGTGCCATCCTCATTGCCGGTTACGCTCATCAATCCGCCGATCGCCTGGAACACCCCATCGTAGCCGGGACGATTGCGGTATGGACCATCTTGGCCATAACCAGTGATAGAGCAATAGATAAGGTGGGGATCCACTTCCCGCAGCGATTCATAATCCAGGCCGAAACGCGCAAGCTTTCCCGGCAGGAAATTCTCGATCAGAATGTCTGACTGGGCCGCCATTCGGCGAACAATCGCTGCGCCCTCCGCTGTGCCAAAGTCGATAGCAATCGATCGCTTGTTGCGGTTCGCGACCATATACATGCCAGCCGGGGCAGCTCCACCATCGGGCCGTTTCGGCATGATGCCCAGCGTTCGCGAATCATCCCCGCCTCCGGGACGCTCGACTTTGATGACGTCGGCACCCAGATCGCCAAGCATCTGGCCC
>JAHFPT010000403.1 GCA_023266625.1 Novosphingobium sp.
AAGCCGCTCGCCAAGTGATGCCATTGCGCTCATTTCGTCGCGCCGCAACGGGATCGAGCCTGCGGCTCAGCAAAACATCTCTGCGTCTCACTTCTGCCTCTGCGCCTCTGCGTGAACCAAATCCCCAAATGCGATTGCCCTGCGGGGGCGGCGTCAGAGTTTTTCCAGCACCGGTATCAGCTGGTCGAAGTGATCGATCACCGCATCGGCGCCCAGGTCCTGCACCGGCAAGTCATTGAATCCGAAGCTGACCGCGACGCTGGGAATGCCCGCTGCTTTGGCGGCGAGCGTATCGTAGCTGGTGTCGCCAACATAGGCGGCGCGGCCTCCCCCGGCGCGGGCGATCATTTCGTCCAGCTGATCGCGCGCCGGTTTGGCCTTGCCGGGGCCAAGCGTGTCGCCGCCGATCACTGTGTAGAAGCGGCCGGACAGATCAAGTTCGTCCAGCACCCGGCAGGCGAAGGATTCGAACTTGTTGGTCACAACTGCCAGCTTCACGCCATTATCGGCCAAAGCATCGAGCATCGCCGCAGTGCCGGGGAACGGGCGGGTATGGACGGCAATGTTGGCTTCGTAAAAGCGCAGCAGCTCGTGGTAGAGCGGCTTTAGCTCGCCCTCCTGACAGCCGCCGGTCAGGCTCAGCGCCCGCTCCAGCATTTTCTTCGCCCCCCCGCCGATAAGCCCGCGCACCTCGGCGGCAGCCACCGGCGCGCGCCCTGCCAGGGCCAGCGCATGGTTTACCGCAGCGCCGAGGTCGCGGTGGGTATCAAGCAGAGTGCCATCGAGGTCGAAGCCGACTATATCGAAGAGAAATTTTGCCATTGCAGCTGCCAGTGGCGAGCGAGTGTGGAATCTGCAAGAAATTGCTGGCATGGGG
Organism: Novosphingobium sp.; assembly: GCA_023266625.1. Taxonomy (GTDB): domain Bacteria; phylum Pseudomonadota; class Alphaproteobacteria; order Sphingomonadales; family Sphingomonadaceae; genus Novosphingobium. The sequence goes on from JAHFPT010000403.1 coordinate 878, forward strand.
ATTAACCATGACGCCACCCAGTTCACCCCTCGCCATAATCGTCCTTGCCGCCGGCAAGGGCACCCGCATGAAGAGCGACCTGCACAAGGTGCTCCACCCGATTGCCGGGCGGCCGATGCTGGACCATCTGCTCGCCAGCGCGGCGGAGCTGGAGCCCGAGCGGCAGGTGGTCGTGGTTGGCAGCGGGCGCGAGCAACTGGAAGCGGCGCTGGGCAGCCGCGCGTCGATTGCCGTGCAGGACCCGCAGGAGGGCACCGGTCACGCCGTGCTCCAGGCGGAAAGCGCGCTCGCAGGTTTTTCGGGCGATGTGCTGATTCTCTATGGCGATGTGCCCTTTGTGCGGCCCGAGACCATGCGGGCGATGATTGCGCGGCTGCATGGGGCGGACATACCCGCCGTGGTGGTGCTGGGCTTCGAGCCGAAGGACACGCTGCAATATGGCCGGGTGATCACCGACGAGGCCGGGCGGATCACGAAAATGGTCGAACACAAGGACGCAAGTGCCGAGGAACGCGCCTGCCGCCTGTGCAATTCAGGCCTGATGGCCGTGCGCTCGGACGACCTGTTCGCACTGCTCGCCCGGCTGGGCAAGGATAACAGCCAGGGCGAATATTACCTCGTCGACGTGGTCAACATTGCCAATGCCGACGGGCGCATTTGCGCCGTGGTGGTCACCGGCGATGAAGACGAAGTCGCCGGGATCAACAGCCGCGCCGAACTGGCTGAGGCGGAAGGCAAGTGGCAGGCACGGCGGCGGCGGCAGGCAATGGACGACGGCGCAAGCCTGATTGCCCCGGAAACTGTGTGGTTCAGCTGGGACACGCAGCTGGGCCGCGATGTCACGGTCGAGCCCAATGTCATATTCGGACCTGACGTGAGCATTGCCGACGGGGCGATCATTCGCGGCCACAGCCACATCGAAGGCGCGACAATCGGCCCCAATTGCGAAGTCGGCCCCTTTGCCCGGCTGCGCCCCGGCGCTGTGCTGGAGGAGGGGGCCAAAGTCGGCAATTTCGTCGAGATCAAAAAGAGCGTGCTCGGCAAGGGCGCCAAGGCCAACCACCTCTCCTACATCGGCGATGCCGAAGTGGGGGCAGGGGCCAACATCGGCGCAGGCACGATCACCTGCAATTATGATGGCTATTTCAAATACAAGACCGTGATCGGGGCAGGGGCCTTCATCGGCAGCAACTCCTCGCTGATCGCCCCGGTGAAGATCGGGCGCGACGCGATTGTCGGCGCGGGCAGCGCGGTCTCGCGCGATGTTGCAGACGGCGAACTGCGGCTGGTGCGCGCCGAGCAACTGGTCAAGCCGGGCTGGGCGGACAGGTTCCACGATGCGATGAAGAAGCGCAAGGCGGAGGGGAAATGATGTCTATTTTACTGGACAGGCGCTCGAAATGCGTCTACTGAAATGTACACTCCATTCCGCATTGCCCGAACCGATGCATTCATCCGCTGGTTCGATGCACTGCGGGATCGCAAAGGACAGACGATCATAGCCCGCCGCATTGAGCGCGTTGCAGGCGGCAATCTGGGCGATGTGAAGCCACTGGGCGGCGGACTGCATGAACTGCGCATCGCCTTTGGTCCGGGATATCGCGTCTACTTTGCGTTCGAAGGCGACGTCATGGTCGTGCTGCTAACTGGCGGCGACAAGGGCAGTCAGGAGCGCGACATTGCCGCTGCCCGTTTAATGATTGAGGAAGATTGATGGCCAAGGTAATAGTCAAAACCGCCCCCTTTGATCCCGCTGACTATGTCCGCGATGATAA
>JAHFPT010000212.1 GCA_023266625.1 Novosphingobium sp.
AGCACCGCCCCCACCTTGTCGCTCAACTGCTGCACCGAAAACGGCTTGGGTAAAAAATGCACGTCTGAAATATTGATCTGCGTGCGCAGCTGTTCTTCGGCATAGCCCGACATGAACAGGATCGGCATATCCGGCGCGATCTTGCGGATTTCGCGAACCATCGCCGGGCCGTCCATGCTCGGCATGACCACATCCGACACCACCAGATCGAACGCACCGCCGCCCTGGACCAGTTCCAGCCCCTCCTCGCCGTCGCGCGCCGGGGTGACGGCGTAGCCGGCCCGGACCAGCGCGCGTTCGGCGACCATGCGCACCGGGTCCTCGTCCTCGACCAGCAGAATGCGCCCGCCGCCTGCCCATTGCGAAGGTGCTTCGACGGGCTCAGCACGAGCGGGGTTGGTGGATGGGACGGCGCCGCTCAGTTCGTGATGCACCGGCAAGTAAACCGTGAACCGCGTCCCCTTCCCCGGATCGCTGTCGGCAAAGATGAACCCGCCCGATTGCTTGACGATGCCATAGACCGTCGACAGCCCCAGCCCGGTGCCCCCCATATTTCCACCCCGGCCCTGCTCCTTGGTGGTGAAGAAGGGTTCCCAGATTTTGCCGAGATGTTCGGGCGCGATGCCGCCGCCGGTGTCTTCGATCACCAGCGCGGTATATTCGGCCTGCGGCATGACCTCGGTACGCATGGCGCGGACATCGGCCGGGGTGATCCGCCTGGTCGAGAGGGTCAGCTGCCCGCTGCCATCTCCCCGGCTCTGCATCGCATCGCGCGCATTGACCGCGAGATTGACGATAACCTGCTCCAGCTGGGTCGGATCGGCGCGCACTGGCCCCAGATCGCGATCATGGCGCACCGCGAAGTGAATCTTCTCGCCGATCAGCCGCTTGAGCATTTGCGAGATTTCGCTGACGATATCGGGAAGTTGCAGCACTTCGGGGCGTAATGTTTGTTGACGCGAGAAGGCCAGCAACTGGCGGGTCAGCGAGGCGGCGCGGTTCGAATTGGCGCGGATCTGCTGGATGTCGTCATAGTCCGAATCGCCGGGCATGTGGCGCATCAGCATCAGGTCGCAAGTGCCGAGAATGGCGGTGAGCACATTGTTGAAATCATGCGCCACGCCGCCCGCCAGCTGGCCGACCGCCTGCATCTTGGTCGCCTGCGCGACCTGCCGCTTGAGCCGGGTTTCGACGGTGGTGTCGGTCAGCCCCAGCAGCACCGCCGCCTCGCCCAGCCCGCGCACCCCCGCCAGGCTGAGCGACACCGGCTCGTCGGGCTGGTCCTTGAGGCGGATGGCAATATCGCCGGAAGCGACAGGACCCAGGCAGAACCGGCGGATCGCGTCGGACAGCGGTCCTTTGTCCTCCTGGACGACAAGATCGGTCGGATAGGTCGGCGGCGTCTCGCCCTCGCGCAATGCGGCGCGCATGAAGGCGGCGTTGGCGAACAGCAGCCGTCCGTCGCGATCGGCCATGGCCAGGCCAAGCGGCAACTGGCCGAGCAGCGATTCGAGATGCGGCGCTGCGGCGCTGACTTCCGCCGATCCCCCGCCCAGCCCCGCTCCGGCATCGGCGAGCAAAAGCAGCGATGGTGTCGCTGCCGGATCGATCTTGTCCTCACCGCCAGGTTCGGCAAGCGGCAGATAGTAGAGCGTCAAAGGCGCGCCCTGGCGGCCTTCGCGCGCCCAGGCAAAGTGGTCGCCTTCTTCCTGGCGGAGAAAGGATACGAACTCCTTGCCCGCCACACCGGCCAGCGGATCGCCAGTGGCACGCAGGGCGAAACCGGCGCTGGCCGAGAGGATCATGCCCGCCGGATCGACAATGGCTGCGGCAATTCCGGCCTGCGACAGCGCGCGGCCGAGCTTGCCGTCAAGGTAATCCGCCAGTTCCGCGCCAAGGTCCGCCGCGACAATCGGGACAAACCGCCAGACCAGAAAGTCTTCGCCGCGCCCGCTGCGCGCAGCCTCCGCCCGCCAGCGCCCCCCCTGCAATCGACCAGGCGGGCTGTCGAGCAGGTCCACCCTGCCCGCGCCGTCGCGCCAGGCAGCACGGGCCGCACGTGCGAGACGCTCGAGCGATGGCTCGTCGACCGGCAGCAGCGGCGGGGCGAAGGCGATCCCGAACCAGGCCTCGTAGCAGGCATTGGCGCAAACCAGCCGCCCGGCGCGGTCGGTGATGGCGATGCCGGCATCGGGGCGGTCGATCGCGGCGACGGTCACCGACCAGTCCGGCAAGGCCAGTTCGGCGGTGTGCTGGGGTGGACTGTGGCGGCGAAGCGACCAGATCAACCCGCCGATTGCGATGAGCCCGCAGCCATAGCCGCCGACGACGAGTGGTTCTTTGGTGATGAACCACAAGGCGGCCAGGCTGATGGCCAGCGCCGCCGCGACAATCAGACAATCGGCAAGCCCGGCGAGTCTGGCACCGCTGCTGGATGGAATTGCTGCGGTGTCGGCGCTCATCCTTGAGCTTGTCCGACCTGGGCTTGCCCGGTCTTACGACACTCGCCCTGCTGCAATCGCGCCTTGCGTTTGCGCGCCACCCGCCAGCGCCAGACAAAGCTGCTGATGACATAGCCCAGCGAGGCCAGCACGGTTGCGATGACGAACAGGCCGAATGCAGTGGACAGCCCGGCCCCGGTAATCTGCTGGAGCAAGTGGCCGGTCTCGGTCTTCTCCATGGCATTCGAGATTGGCTGGATCGGGGTCATCGCATCAACCCGCAGCATGAAATTTCCGACCTTGTAGGCCAGCGCCACCAGCCCGACATAGATCACCGGAAAGCCGATGAAAGTCGCCAGCATGGCCGCGGGAATATTGGCGCGGACGAACACTGCCAGAAAGGCGGCGACGACAAAGTGGGCAAGCGGGATCATCACCCCGACGAACAGCCCCAGCGCAACGCCGCGTGGCACCGAGCGGCGATTGAAGCGCCACAGATCCGAACGCAGGATGAGATGCGCGACCGGCCGCAGAAAGCGGCTTTTTTCAAGCTGCTCCCTGGTCGGGGTATGCCGCTGGACCCAGCCGCCAATTCGGGAAATCATCGTGCTCATGCGTGATCCCGCATAATACGGCCCTGCTCGCGCTTCCAGTCGCGTTCCTTGATTGTCTGGCGTTTGTCCGCCGCATTCTTGCCCTTGGCCAGCGCCAGCTCGACTTTTGCGCGGCCGCGGCTGTTGAAATAGATCGACAGCGGCACCAGCGTCATCCCCTTGCGCTCGACCAGCCCGTGAAACTTGGCGATCTCGCGCTCGTGGAGCAACAGCTTGCGGGGGCGCTTGGGTTCGTGATTATGGCGGTTGCCGTGGCTGAATTCGGGCACATTGCTATTGACCAGCCAGACCTCGCCCTTGCGGACTTCGGCATAGCTCTCGGCAATCGAACCCTCGCCGAAGCGCAGGCTTTTGACCTCGGTGCCGGTCAGCATGATCCCGGCCTCGAAAGTGTCCTCGATATAATAGTCGAACTTCGCCCGCCGGTTTTCGGCGACGATCTTCTTCTTGTCGAAAGCGGCGTGGGTCGGGCGGGCCATGGTCAAGGCTGCATGTAGGCACTGCGTTCAAATTGTAAACGCCGGGACTGTTGGCGAAGTGCGGCGGGCTGATGACAACGGCCCACCTTCTCGGCTAACCCCGGCGCAACGGAAAAGGCGGCGCATGACCAACCGGCTATATTACGGCGACAATCTGGAAGTGCTGCGAAACACAGCGCAGTTCCCGGATGCGTGCGTCGATCTCATTTATCTCGATCCGCCGTTCAACTCGAATTCCAGCTACAATGTGCTGTTCCGCGCGCCCAACGGTGCCAATGGAGGCAAAGGCACGGACGCCAGCATCGAAGCCTTTGACGATACCTGGCAGTGGGGACCGGCTGCGGAGGATGCGCTCTCAGACATCAGATCGAGCGGCAACAACAAGCTTTGGACGCTGGTCGACGCGATCAGCAAGTCGATCGGCAAAAATGCCCTGATGGCCTACCTCGCAATGATGGCGGTGCGGCTGATCGAACTGCACCGGGTCTTGAAGAACACCGGTAGCCTCTATCTGCACTGCGATCCGACCGCCAGCCACTACCTCAAGCTGGTGCTGGATGCCTTGTTTGGGACTGAGAATTTTCGGTGCGAAATCGTTTGGAAGCGCACATTTGCCCACGGGAATGTCGGGAAAAACTATGGCGATGTAACTGACACGATATTCTTTTACAGTGCATCCAAGGCCTACACGTGGAACCAACCCTTCAAACAGGTCAAAGGCGAGAAGGCGGCCAAAAAATATCCGAACGTCGATGAGGATGGGCGGCGATGGCAATCTGTGACGCTACGAAATCCCGGCGTCCGGCCAAATCTTCATTATCCTTATACCGCGTCAGACGGGGTCACCTATCAGCCTCACCCCAATGGCTGGTCATGCAACCTGGAGAGATTGCAGAAGTATGATGCGGAAGGGAGGCTGCACTTTCCCAGCAAACCTGATGGAGCACTTCGCCTCAAGATGTTTGAAGATGAGAGCGCGGGTGAACGCATTCAAAGTCTTTGGGACGATATTCCGCCCATTGGTGCCCAAGCTGCCGAACGCCTCGGCTACCCCACCCAGAAACCACGAGCCCTGCTCGAACGCATCGTTGCCACCTCGTCCAACCCCGGCGACGTGGTGCTGGATCCATTTTGCGGCTGCGGCACGGCGGTAGACGCAGCGGAGAAGCTCGGTCGCAAGTGGATCGGCATCGACATCACCCATCTCGCCATCGGCCTGATCGAGAAACGGATGCACGAGGGCTACGACCGGCCCGGCGACGGCTTCGTGCTGCCCTTCGAAGTGATTGGCGTGCCCAAGGACAAGGACTCTGCGCTGCGCCTCGCCGCCGAGAGGCCGCACGATTTCCAGAACTGGTTCTGCCTCAAAGTCGGCGGCTATCCGCTCGACGGCGGGCGCAAGGGTGCCGACCGGGGCGTTGACGGGCACTTCTATCCATATGAAAACAGCAAGGAAACTTCAACCGGAGTGATCTCAGTCAAGGCCGGGCAGAATATCGGCGTCGCGATGATCCGCGACTTGCGCGGAGTGATGGAGCGCGATGGCTTTCCTTTCGCGCTGTTTCTATCGGCCTATGAGCCGACCAAGCCGATGATCGCCGAAGCGGCTGCAGCAGGGACGCATGAAAACGAGTTTGGCCGCTTCCAGCGCCTACAAATTCTAACCCCCGCCGATTTGTTCCACGGCCCGGGTGCCAAATTGCCCCCGCTCGCGTCGATCAACCGCCGCCATGCCCGAGTCGAAACCCGCACCAGCCACGCGCCGGGCGCGCAAGGCGAGCTAATGTAGTCTGCCGCCCCGCTAAACCAGCCCCGCATGCACCAGCGCGGCATCCACCGCCCCCCGCGCCGCCTCATTGCATGCCACCATCGGCAGCCGCAAATCCTCGGTGATCCAGTCGTGCACGCGGGCGAGCGCATATTTGCACGGGCCAGGCGAGGCATCCTCGAACATGGCGTAGTGCAGCGGGTAGAGCTTGTCGTTGAGTTCGCGCGCCTTGGCGAAATCGCCCGATGCACATGCCGCCTGGAACTCGGCACACAGCTTCGGCGCGACATTTGCTGTCACCGAGATGCAGCCCACCCCGCCTGCCGCCGTATGCGGCAAGGCCAGCTCGTCGTCGCCCGAGAGCTGGCAGAATGCGCCCTTGATGCCCATCCGGTGGTCAGTGACGCGGCTGACATCGCCGCTGGCATCTTTGATTCCGACGATCCTGCCGGGAAAGCGATTGGCCAGTTCGCAGACCGTCTCCGGCTTGAGATCGGTCACGGTCCGGCCCGGCACATTATAGAGCACAATCGGCAGGTCGTTATGTTCGGCCAGATAGGAAAAATGCGCGATCATTCCGGCCTGGCTGGGCCGGTTGTAATAGGGCGCAACCACCAATGCTGCCGCAGCGCCGCACTTCTTGGAGAAGTTCATATGCAATAGCGCGTTTTGCGTATCGTTGCTGCCGCAGCCGGCAATCACCGGCACGCGCCCGGCGGCCTGTTCGATGCAAACCTCGATAACGCGGTGATGCTCGGCATTGGACAGAGTCGAGTTCTCGCCGGTTGTCCCGCAGGGCACCAGCGCGGCGGAGCCGTTCTCGATCTGCCATTCGACCAGGCGGCGGAAGGCAGCTTCATCGAACGCTCCGTCGCGAAATGGGGTTACCAGAGCCGGTATCGAGCCGGAAAACATGGACTTTTCCCTTGTCTTTGCGCCATCCGGCCCTTGCGGCTGGCAGCACTTCGCTTCATGAATCGTAATACGTTGTTCAGGGCCTGATAAGGAGCCTTTTCCCAAAATGTCCAGCATGCACCGCGCCGCGACTTTCCTTCTGCTGCTGTTCATGGCCGCCACATCGGTGCCCGCGCGCTGCCAGGATGGCGGTGAGTGGGATCAGGCGCGCCGGGATCTGGTCTCCAGCCAGCGCGGCAGTATGGGTCAGGCGATCGAGCGCTGGCGGATGATTTCACAGTCCAGCGGCTATAGCTTCTCCGAATATGCCGGATTCCTGCTGACCTATCCCGGCTTTCCCGACGAGGCCAAGGTCCGCGGCTATGCCGAAGCAGCGCTGACCCGCGAAAGTGTCGAATATCCGCGCCTGATCGCCTTCTTCGACCGGATCAAGCCGGTAACCAATCCCGCCAAGGCGCTCTATGCGCTGGCGCTGGCATCCGCTAGCCGCTCCGAGGCGCGGGCCATGGCCATCGAGGCCTGGCGCGGCGGAGCGATGAGCGACACCTCTGCCGCCGCGCTGCAATCGCAATTCGGCCGCGATTTCACCCCGGCGGACAATGATGCGCGGATAAATGCGCTGCTCTGGGCAGGCGAAACCTGGCAGGCGCAGCAAGCGATCAACACAGTCTCGCCCGCTGCGCGCACCATCTTCATGGCCCGGCTGGCGATGCTGCAAGGCAACAGCCCGGAAAGCCTCGGCATCCAGGTCTCGCCCGACATGTTGCGCGATTCGGGCTATGTCTACAGCCGCATCCGCCAGCTCAAGGCGAGCGGCAATTATCCCGGCATCACCCAGCTACTGCTGATCCGGCCCAAAGCCGCCACGCAGCCGCTCGATCCGGTCAAATGGATCGGCGAGCTGCTGGGCTCCGCCAAGGGCGCGGATGCGGCCAGTGCGGTGCGCATCGCCGCCTCGGTCGATGACGCATTTCCGCCCGGAACCGATGTCAGCCGCATGGCCTACAAGCTGCGCGACGATTATACCTCGCTGGTCTGGCTCGGGGCTACCCGCGCGCTGAATTCGCTGGGTGACGGCAACACCGCCGCGCCGCTGTTCTACCGCTATGGTGCCGCCGCCAGAACCCCGCAGACCCGCTCCAAGGGCTTCTACTGGGCCGGACGCGCGCTCGCGCAGCGCGGTAATGCTGCCGAAGCTGCGCGCTATTTCGAAATGGCCGCCGCCTATCCCGACCAGTTCTACGGCATGCTCGCGCTCGAACGGCTGGGCAGGCCCCTGCCAAGCCTCGAAAACCACCCGTCTGGCGCACCGACAGCTGCCGAGCGCGCCGCGTTCAACGCCAGGCCGCTCACCGCTGCGGTCCGCGAAGTCGCCCGCGATTTCGACTGGCCGACCACCGTGCGCTTCTTTCGCGAAATCAGCGATCAGCCGGTGACCGAAGGCGAGCATCTGCTGGTCGCCGACCTCGCGCGCAGCATCGGCCGCCGCGACCTCGGTGTCATTCTCGGCCAATCCGCGCATGAAGATGGCTTCGGCAATTTCCGCTCGATCTCCTTTCCGCTGATCCCGACCCCGCCTGGCAGTAGCTGGACCATGGTCCACGCCATCACCCGCCAGGAGAGCCAGTTTTCCCAAAATGCCGTCAGCCACGCCGGCGCGCGCGGGCTGATGCAGCTGATGCCGGGCACCGCGCGCGAACAGGCCGGCAAGCTTGGGCTTTATTACGACAGCAGCGCGCTGACCGATGACCCGAATTACAACATCCGCCTCGGCGACGCCTTCTTCGCCCGGATGATGGACACCTATGGCGGCTCCTATCCGCTGGCCGTCGCCGCCTACAATGCCGGGCCGGGCAATGTGAACCGCTGGCTGCGCGACAATGGCGACCCGCGCTATGGCAGCACCGACTGGATCGACTGGATCGAGCGTATTCCGTTGCAAGAGACCCGCAATTATGTCCAGCGGGTGCTGGAAAACGCGGTGGTTTATGAGGCGATGAACCCGGGACACGCGAGCTACAAGGGGGCCAACCCGCTCAGCCACTTCCTGGGGAAGCGCGGGCCGGGGTGATGGGATGGGATGGGATGGAGATGGGGTGGACGCCCCCCGACGGTATCGTTGTACCAAGGTGGTGTTGTTGAACATCACAAGAGGAGGCGTCCGTGGTTGAAGTTAGCACGATTGGTCTGGATATCGCAAAGAGCGT
>JAHFPT010000213.1:0-5198 GCA_023266625.1 Novosphingobium sp.
GTTGCTGCCTATATGCAACTGGCGGAAATAGTCGATTGTCCGCTGCATCTCGGTATCACCGAGGCCGGCGGGCTGATTGGCGGCACGGTCAAGAGCGCGATCGGCATCGGCAATCTGCTGTGGGCCGGGATCGGCGACACCATCCGCGTCTCGCTCTCCGCCGAGCCCGAAGAGGAAGTCCGCGTCGGCTTCGAAATCCTCAAAAGCCTGGGGCTCAGAACCCGCGGCGTGCGCGTCGTCTCCTGCCCCAGCTGCGCGCGCCAGGGCTTCGACGTGATCCGCACGGTCGAGGCGCTGGAAAGCCGTCTCAGCCATATCAAGACGCCGCTATCGCTTTCGGTGCTCGGCTGCGTCGTCAACGGCCCGGGCGAGGCGCGCGAGACCGACATCGGCATTACCGGCGGCGGCAATGGCAAGCATATGGTCTATCTTGCGGGCGTCACCGATCACCATGTCCAGAGCGCCGACATGCTCGATCACATTGTCGCGCTGGTCGAGGCCAAGGCGGCGGAAATGGAGGCGGCGGATGCACTTGCAGACCACGCAGACGCGGCTGAATAGACCCGCGAACCCCAAGCTGGCGAACCCGGCGCCACCTGCAGTCGCCGCGCGCCAGGCGGCGCTGGGTGCCGGATCGGCCGGAGCAATCGCGATCGGTGCCTTCGCGCTGGGCGCACTTGCCATGGGTGCGGTTGCTGTCGGATCGGTGGTAATCGGCCGGCTCGGCATCGGCCGGCTGCGGCTGCGCGATGCCCGGATCGATCGGCTGCGCATCGGTTCGCTTGTCCTGGACGACGACAAGGCAGAATAGAGCGGCAAGCTGGCCGTTTGCGAAGCGGTAAGGCTTGGCTGCTATTGCACCGGACATGCTTCGCCTGCTGAGCCTTGCCCTGGGTTGCATTGTCGCGATGGCTATCGCCGCGACGGTTCTGACTTCGCCCTCCGCAAAGCCCGATGCTGCCAAGCTGCCGACCATGGCGCAGGCTGCTGCGAAAGTCAGACCACCCGCCAGCATCGATGACACCGAAATCGCGCGCGACGCGTCGGGCAAGTTTCATCTCGGGGCTATGGTCAACGGCCAGGATACGCAGTTCCTGCTCGATACCGGAGCCGATATCGTCGCGCTGAGCGTTGCAGATGCCGAGCGGCTCGGGATCGACATCGACCGCGACGCCTTTGTGCCAATAGCCGAGACTGCTTCGGGCACCGGCAATGGTGCCCGCATCCGGATCGACCGGATCGAAGTGGCCGGGCAGGAGTTCCACGACGTCGATGCCATCGTCATCGATGGTTTGCGGGACAATCTGCTGGGCCAGTCGCTGCTGCGCCGTCTCGGCAAAGTGGAAATGCAAGGCGACAAGATCGTCATCCGCCGCAGCTGAGCTGGCTGAGCCTACTTCGGGTCCGAACGGTCAGTGGCACTTCCAGTCCCGGCGGGATTGTGTTTGGCTAGGAACACTTCGATTGCGCCGAGCAGCGCTTCGCGGTCCTCCTGACGGGTGAAGCAGTGATCCGCCTCGGGCAATGAGAGGAACTCCACCTCCTTGCCGGCATCGCGCATGCGGTCGTTCATGCTCACCGACTGGCCGTGATCGACCGTGACGTCCTTCTTGCCATGGATCAACAGCAACGGCGTCTTGATCCGGGCGATGGCATTTATCGGCGAGACAGCGGCGAAATCCGGCGTCATGCGCTGCCAGTCGTCCCTGTATTTGCCGCTCATAAGGTAACCGCCGAAATCATTGACCTCGCGCCGCAGATTGGCGACGCCGGAAATCGATATGGCGCAGCGGTATTGTTCGGGATCCTTGACGATCCCCCACATCGCCGCATAGCCGCCGTAGGATGCGCCCGCGATGCAGGCCCGTTTGGGATCGGCTATCCCTTGCGCCACCGCCCAGTGCAAACCGTCGGTGATGTCGTCCTGCATGGCGAGCCCCATCTGGCCTTCGCCCTTGCGCAGGAATTCGGTGCCATAGCTGCTCGAGCCGCGAAAATTGGGCTGCATCACTGCATAGCCACGGCTGGCGATGAATTGCGCCAAATAGTCATAGGCGAGCCCATCCCGGGCCCAGGGGCCACCGTGCGGCAGCATGACGATTGGTAGCGCGCGCAGCGAGGCGCCCCTGGGCAGTGTCAGCACCGCCTCGATCTCAAGGCCATCACGCGCCTTGTAACGGACCAGGCTGACCGGCGAGAGTGTGCGAATGCCAATAGCGTCATTGATATTGGCAATGCGGCGCATCGTCCCGTCAGCGACGTCGTAGTAATAGATTGCCCCCGGCGTGTCCGGCCTGGTCACCCGCACCAGCATCCGCGACCGGTCGCGGTTGAAGCTGACGATCCTCGCTTGCCGGTCGCCGACGGCTTTGTCGAACTGGGCCTGCAAGGCGGCCAGCGCGGGATCGAACCAATGCACGGCGCCTACGGCGGCGCTGGTCGATGCGCCCAGTAGTTCCTTGCCATCGGCTGATATTACAGGTGCGTCGACTTCGGCGCCGTCAGACGCAGTATAGACGGTGCGAACATCCGCACGGGTGAGTAAATCGACCTCGAAAATACCCGAACGCCCGTATTCGTCATCATGCAGGGCAAGCGCATGATCGGTGCCCGGCAGATAGAGAAATGGGCGGAGCAGTTCTTCCTGCTTGCGGCTATCGGCTGTATCGATCATGCGAAAACTGCCCGAGTCAGCTTCGCCTCGATAGAGCAGACTGAACCGGCGCGATCCGACGAGATAGCGCATCCCGGTGCGGACATTGCCGTCGGCGTCGGCGTTCCAATCAATGATGCCTTCGCGGCCTCGCAGTACAAAGTGCTTGGTTCCGTTAGCGATATCGACGCGGTATACCGTCGGCCAGAATTCGGGAAAATTTCCATAGATCGTATACTGAGCGGCCATCAGGATTTCGCTGCTGCCATTGGACGGGACCCACATAAGATCCGCGGCATTCTGCCCGCCGGAATCCCACATCAGCTTGGTAATCTTGCCGGTGACCCGGTTGATGCCGATCGCCCGGTAGATATAGAAGCGCTTGGTCACGCCCGGCATATCTGTCAGAGCGCTCAGCCGCACGAGGATGTTGTCGTCGTTAACCCAGCCGATTGAGACGGTTTGCGTGCCGTCGGGAATGCCGATCTGGACCGGCTTTTCGGTCTTGTCGAACAGGCTCATGATGGCAATGCGTTGCCGCCCATTGATAGCCATGAACCCGGCCAGCCGCGTGCCGTCGGGCGAAAGCGACGGGCTTTCGACAAAGGGCAGCCTGGCGAAGGCAGCGGCCGGTAACGACGATGGCCGGAACGGCGTGGGTGTTGCCGGTAATATTGTCTCCGCCGCAGGCGCGGCGGCACCAGTTGAAGGGGCTGGGGCTGAGGGAGTTGCGGGCGCTTCCTCCGCAATCGACGCGCTGCTGCCGATAAGTGCAAGCAGATACAGCGCGCTGCGCGCCGCGCGCGCCAATGCCAAAAAGCGAGCCATGGCCCCTGATCCCCCAAAAACGTTCCCCTTCGAATTCCTAAGCAGATTTGGACGGAAGGCAATATACTAGAGCCTTTCCGACCTTGCCGGGACTTGCGCGATGCGTCAGACTTGGCGCAACCGGCGCGTAGTGAAACGGTGCCGGAAGGAGAGCGGGATGACGAATCAGCAGCAAACTGCGCTCGCGCCGCCACGCTATGTCGCAGACAGCGAGCCGCCGGTGAAACTGCCGGAAGGGGCGTCGAGCGGATGCTCTATCGGGGCGGGGCGAACTAGGATGGAGACTGCACTGGTTAGTCGAAGCGATGCCAATGCGCGCATGGAGCAGGTGCTCGGGCAGCCGCCGCGCCTCGATCCGCTACCCGAGGATCAGATCCGCGACGATGCCATGGCGGTGATCGAGCGGATGCGCGAGCGGCATGATGTCTCGCCCGACCTGCCGGTGCATGAAATCTTCGCCACGCTCGGCAAGCATCCCGAACTGCTGATCGCCTTCCTCGATTTCGGCATGACACTGATGGGCGATACCGCGCTCGCCCCGCGCGATCGCGAACTCGCCGTGCTGCGCACCGGCTGGCTGTGCGGCGCGCCCTATGAGTGGGGGGAGCACGTCATCATCGGCAAGGAAGAGGGTCTCACCAGCGAGGAGATCGAGCAGATCACGGTTGGTTCGAGCGCGCCCGGCTGGAATGCCGATGACCGCGCTGTGCTGAAAGCTGCCGAGGAATTGCACAGCGACGCGATGATTTCCAACGAGACCTGGGCGGCGCTCGCCGCACGGCTCGACGACAGCCAGCTGATCGAACTGCCAATGTTGATCGGCCAGTATCACAAGGTTGCCTTCGTCCAGAACTCACTGCGCTTCCGCACAAGGGAGTGCAATCCGGGCTTGTCCGCCCGTTAGGAGATTCCCCATGGGAGGCCTCCCGCTGGAGGAAGAGCCGGGCCTCGGCGCGCTGACCCTGCCTGGCTTCCTGCGCGAGGCGCTGGGCCAGGGCGACGGAGTTATGATCCCGGTCGGCACATCTGTTTCGTCAGTCGATGTGAAGAGACCCGCCTGCGGCGAGGCGCGATCCCTTTGCGCCTTTGCGCCTTCGCGTGAACCATTCAAGGCTATCCCCGCGAGATAACCTCAAAGAGTATGGGCGAATTACCGCATCGGCCCGGCAAACAGCATCGCATCGAGCTTGGCGCTGCGCCATTTCAGGCTCCAGTGCAGATGCGGCCCGGTTGCCCTTCCGGTCATGCCGATGCGGCCGATCACCTGGCCCTGGCGAACCCGGTCGCCCTCCCGCACCAATATTTGCGCGCTGTGCAGGAAGGCGCTGTTGAGCCCCATGCCGTGGTCGATCATCAGGAGATTGCCCTCCAGCGTGAACGGGCTGGACGCGACCAGAATCACCACCCCGTCGGCGGGCGCGACATAGGGTGTGCCGCTGGCCCCGGTGGCGATGTCGGTGCCCGAATGATAGCTGGCAGGCCCGGCGGGATAGATCCGTTGCGAGCCGAAACGCCCGGAAATCCGGCCCCTGGCAGGCCAGATGAAGTGCTGCCGCCAGCCGTCGCTCTGCGCGTTGATCGCGCGCGCCGCATTGATCTGCGCAACCTCCCCGGCGCGGCGGCGCAAAAACGCCTCGTTGGGCGCAGTGCCGGGGCGCGGTCCGAGCGGGATGCGCTCGATCTGCCAGGCGCGCGGGGCGATGGTGAGTGCGCGCGT
>JAHFPT010000213.1:5208-8422 GCA_023266625.1 Novosphingobium sp.
CCGGCCATCGGCCAGCCGCGCGCCAAGTGTCGCAGCGCCTGCGGCATCGCGATCGAAGGCGGCGAAGAAGCGCCCGTCGGGCTCAACCGCCACAGCCTGCCCATCGAGCGTCACGCCCCGCGCGCCAAGCGGCGCAAGGCCCGTGATCCAGCCGCCCTGGGTCAGCGCGCCGATGACGGCAAAATCGCCGCTGCGTGCAGATGGCAGCGCGGGTGGTGGGGGCGGCAGCCGCGCAGGTCGCGGGAGCGTCGGCAAGGTCTTTATCCGGCCCGGCATCCGGGCCTGCGAGCCATCGTTGCAGCTGCCGCTCGCGGTCACCAGCAAGGCCGAGGCTGCGGCAAGTCCAAGGGTAATCGCGCGCATCACGCTAGTGGAGCGAATTTGACATTTGAGTCCCGCATGCCGAAAGGTTGAGTTCAAATGTCAAATTCAAGAGCTCCACTAGAGTCATATAGTTGCTAGTGGTCCTGGAGATTCCGACATTTGCTCCGAGTGTGCCGAAAGAGGTGGCAAATGTCGGAATCGGACCACTAGCGTCTTCAAGTCTTGCCCGTCAGCCGCTCTGTCGCAAGATCGGCGCTGGCATAGGCCTCTTGCCGCGAGACGCTCCAATAGCGCAGCGCTTCAAGCAGAATTCGCTCACCGCTCACCGCGCAGAGCACGAAGCCACCCGCAGTGATCACGCGAAAGCCATTGGCCTGATACTGGAGGCTCGCCGGTCGCTCGTTCGATGACATCAACATGGGCACGGCCTAACAAATCGCGCCGGTCAAAGCAATTTGCCCTGTGCGGGCGTGGGCTCGGGCGCGGGCGGGACCGGGCGGACGGGACGAGCGACCCGTGCGGAAGAACGTGCGGGAGCACCTGCCCCGGGGCCGCCAGTAGCCAGACGCCCATCGGAAAACTCGATCTCGAGCGCATCGGCAGCCCGCGCCGCTGCCGCCGTCATCAGCGGCTTGCCCTGCCCGTCGCGGACAATCGCATAGCCGCGCGCCAGCACCCGCGCCGGGCTGAGCTGCTCGGCCATGCGCGCCAGCCCGTCGACGGCCAAGCGGCTCTCGGCGATGCGCCGCAGCACCAGTGACGGGACCAGCCGCGCCGAGGCCAGCCGCTCGCCCGCGCGCTCGATCCGCCCTCGCAGCAGCGGCAACGACAGCCGCCCGGCGCTATCCTGTAGCCGCGTCCGCGCCGCGCCAGCCCGCTCCGCCAGCCCCCGGCGCAGGCGCTCGCCGTGATCGTCGAGGCGCTGGATGTAACTGGCCAGCAGCACTTCGGGCTTGGGCAGCCGCTGCACCCGCACCGCCAGCCGCTCGCGCCCCAGCGTCACCGGGCGCACCGCCGCGCGGCGCTGGCGCAGAGCCAGTTCGGCGAGCTGGGCGAGCAATTCCTCGCGCACCGGCACTGCGCGTTCGGCGGCAGCCGTCGGCGTCGGCGCGCGCCAATCGGCAGCGAAATCGGCCAGCGTGGTGTCGGTCTCGTGGCCGACGGCGGAAATCACCGGGATGGTGCATTCGGCGATGGCGCGCACCACCACTTCCTCGTTGAACGCCCAGAGATCCTCGATCGAGCCGCCGCCGCGCGCGACGATGACGAGGTCGGGTCGCGGTACGGCTCCTCCCGGCGCAAGCGCCGAAAACCCGCGCACTGCCGCAGCCACCTGCGCAGCTGAGCCTTGCCCCTGGACCAGCACCGGCCAGACCAGCACATGGCTGGGAAAGCGGTCGGCCAGCCGGTGGAGGATGTCGCGGATCACCGCCCCGGTCGGCGAGGTCACCACGCCTATGACGCGCGGCAGGAACGGCAGCGGGTGTTTGCGTTCGGGCGAAAACAGCCCCTCTGCCTCCAGCCGCGCCTTGGTCTTGGCCAACAGCGCCAGCAGCGCGCCCTCGCCGGCGATCTCCATCCGCTCGATGACGATCTGATATGTCGATTTGCCCGGGAAAGTGGTGATCTTGCCGGTTGCGATGACTTCCAGCCCTTCTTCCGGCCTGAAGGCCAGCCGCTGGACGCTGCCCTTCCACATCACCGCGTCGATCTTCGCGCCTTCGTCCTTGAGGCTGCAATACATGTGGCCCGATGCCGGAAACGTGACCCGGGAAAGCTCGCCGCGCAGCCGGACATGGCCGAAGCCGCTCTCGACATGACGCTTCAGCGCCGCCGAAAGTTCGGTCACGCTCAGCGGCTGGCTATTGTCTCCGCCGGTGTTTTCGATAGAATCGTCTGCCAACATCGCCTCGGGCCAATGCGGGGAAACTTCCCCGCGCTGGCGTTCTGGCGGGAATCGGGCGGCGCAGCAACGGGGGATTACGCGATGAGTGAAACGGGGAGCGAGACGGTAAGCGGCAAACCGTCGATCTTGAGCCATACCGGACTGATGACCGTGATCGCCGCCGCCATCTCGGCACTGGCGGCGGTGGGAGTTGCCTATATCCAGAAAAGCGGGCCAGCCGAAAAGCCGGCCGATGCCAGCGCCAGCGCTGCTGCCGTGATCGCCAGCGGCGCGGCGCCTGCACCGCCGGTCTATGTCACCAAGCTGGTCAATGGCCGGATGATCAAGGTGCTGGTGCCTGCGCCGCAAGCTGGCAAAGCGGCTGCGGGGGCAGTCGCGGGGGCAGATGCGACCACTGGCGGAGCCCAGTCCGCTGCCGCTTCGGCAGAAGGCAATGCAAACCCGGCCCCCACACATGACAGCGGCAATACAGCAGCCAGCGAATCGCACCCGCATGCCGCCGAACATGCCGCTGCCGAACCGGCTGCCGAAGCCCCGGCTGACAGCGGCGACGAGGGGCAGTAAGCGGAGCCGGCGACCCGCGCCGCGAAGAAGGAATTATTGTTGCATATTCTCCTGATCGGCAGCGGCGGGCGCGAACATGCGCTGGCCTGGAGGCTGGCGCAGTCTCCCTTGTGCGCAAAGCTGTTCGCCGCACCTGGAAATCCGGGGATTGGCGAACATGCCGAACTGGTCGCGCTGGATATCACTGATCACGCCGCCGTGGCGGCCTTCTGCAAGGCGCAAAACATCGGCCTCGTGGTCATCGGCCCTGAAGCGCCGCTGGTCGATGGCCTGGCGGATAGCCTGCGCGCGGCCGGCATCCCGACCTTCGGCCCCTCCCGCGCCGCCGCGCAGCTCGAAGGCAGTAAGAGCTTTACCAAGAGCATCTGCGCTGCCGGGAATATCCCGACGGCTGGCTATAGCTATTTCGAGAGCAAGCAG
>JAHFPT010000214.1 GCA_023266625.1 Novosphingobium sp.
CAGAGCGAATTTCGTATCGAAATGACGATCAATGGCCGCCGCCAGACCGGCCAGATCGAGGCGCGCAAGTCGCTCGGCGATTTCCTGCGCGACGATGCCGGCTACACCGGCGTCCATCTCGGCTGCGAGCATGGCGTCTGCGGGGCCTGCACGGTGATCGTCGATGGCAAGGCGGTGCGCAGCTGCCTGATGCTGGCGGTGCAGGCCGATGGCAGCGAAGTGACGACAGTTGAGGGTCTGGCCGCGCCCGATGGCACCTTCCACCCCGTACAGGCGGCGATGCGCGATGAACACGCGCTGCAATGCGGTTTTTGCACGCCGGGCGTGGTGATGACATTGGCGGCGCTGACCGATGGGGATCAGAAACCCAGCGAGGAGCAGCTGCTCGCCGCAATGTCGGGCCATATCTGTCGCTGCACCGGCTATCAGGGCATCCGCCGCGCCATCACCCGGTTGGCGGGGGGCACAGCATGAACGCGCCGGTCATGCCCACACCCGCCATCGCCGCCGCGCGCTACATCGGCGAGCGCATGCCGCGCAAGGAAGACCCGCGCCTGCTGACCGGGCGCGGCCAGTTCGTCGACGACATATCGCTGCCGGGCATGCTGCATGTTGCCTTCGCCCGCAGCCAGATTGCGCGCGGCAAAATCCTGTCGATCGATTGTGCTGCGGCAAGGGATATCCCAGGCGTCCATGCGGTGATGCTGGCCGCCGATCTTGTGCATCCCGGCTTCCAGATGATCAGCATGTATCTGCGGCCAACCGAAGTCGAAACGCCGCTGCTGGCGGGCGAGATCGTGCGCTATGTCGGCGAGCCGATTGTGCTGGTGATCGCCGACAGCCGCGCGCTTGCCGAAGACGGCGCGGCGCTGATCGAGATTGAATATGAAGAGGAAGACCCGGTCGTCACGCTGGCCGATGCACGGCAAGGGCCGCCGGTCCATCCTGGCACCGACGATAATATCGCCGCCGAGGCGGGCGAGGAGGGGGTGGACGAGGGGCTTGCCGCCCAGCTCGACGGTGCCGCGCACCGCATCACCCACAAGGTCGTCCACCAGCGGATTTCGCAATCGCCGATGGAATGCCGCGGCATTGTCGCGACGCGCGACGGTAATGCGGAGCTGACGCTCTATATCACCTGCCAGAGCCCGCATATGATCGCCCGCTGGGTCAGCCAGGCGCTGGGTTTTCCCGACACCGCGATCCATGTCATCGCCAAGGATGTCGGTGGCAGTTTCGGCCTCAAGAACCAGCCTTGGCGCGAAGAGACCGCGACGATCATCGCTGCGCTGCGTTTCGGGCGACCGCTCAAATGGATCGAGGACCGCTACGAGCACATGACCGCCTGCTGCCAGGCCCGCGAGCAGGAATTCACCCTGACCGTGGGCTATGACAAGGACGGCAGGTTCCTCGCCTCACATGGCGACTACAGCGCCAACAATGGCGCGTTCCCGCAGGGCGCGGACAATAATATCGCCGCGCATATGTTCCTGTGGGCGGCCTACAAGATGCCTGCATACGGCTTCCTGACGCGCGGCTGGTATACCAACACCGCTGGGCTCGCCGCCTATCGCGGTCCCTGGGCAATCGAATCTCTGGTGCGCGAGACCGCGATGGACAAGGCTGCGAGGGCGATGGGCATCGACCCGGTCGAGCTGCGCCGCCGCAACTTGTTGCAGCTGGCCGATCAGCCGGCGACGACATCGCTGGGCATTCCGGTCGACGACATCACCACTGCCGCCTGCCTCGAAAAGCTGCTCGAGAATTTCGATGTCGCTGCCTTCCGCAAGCAGCAGGCCGAGGCGCGGCTGGAGGGGCGCTATCTCGGTCTCGGCATCGCCGCCTATGTCGAGCCGACCGCATCCGCCGGCAGCATCAATTTCATGACCGGCGAGCTCGCGCAGGTCCGCATCGAGCCGACCGGCAAGGTGACGGCGGCGATGAGCACCCATTCGCAGGGCCACGGTACAGCCACCACCATGGCGCAGGTCATCGCCGACCGGCTGGGTGTGCCCTATGAGGATGTGACGGTCTTCGAGGGCGACAACATGCATGGCGGCTTCGGCCCTGGCGCTGCCGGCAGCCGTCAGGGCGTGGTTGGCGGCGGCGCGGCGATTACCGCTGCGGAAATGCTGGCCGCCAGGGTCAAAACGCTCGCCGCCCATCTGTTCAACGCCAGCCCCGAGGCGGTCAGCATCGCCGATGGCATGGTGCATATCGCCGGCGCGCCGGAAATGTCGCGGTCGCTGCGCGAGATCGCCGACATCGCCTATGGCGAACCACACCGGCTGCCGCCCGGTTTCGAGGCGGGGCTGGAGACGCAGTTCCGTTATCAGCCGCCGGGCATGACCATGACCAGCGCGGCGCATGCCTGCATTGTCGAGGTCGATGCCGAGACCGGCTTCGTCAAGATCCTGCGCTGGATCACATCGGAGGACTGCGGCACGGTGATCAATCCGGCCATCGTCGAGGGCCAGGTTACCGGCGGTCTCGCGCAGGCGATCGGCATGGTGCTGCTCGAGGAAGCGGGCTACGACGCACGCGGCAATCCCATCGCCGCGACCTACAAGGACTATCTGCTGCCGGCGATCAGCGATGTGCCGGTGTTCGAATTTCTCCACGCCAATACGCCGTCGAAAAGCGTTGGCGGCATGCGCGGCGTGGGCGAGGGCGGGGCGATCATTGGCCCGCCGACTTTGGTCAACGCCATTGCCGACGCGCTCTCCCCGTTTGGCGAAGTGCCGGTGAACCTGCCGCTGACCCCGGCCAAGCTGCTCGATGTGATCGAGGGGCGGGATATTTCGGGTGCGGGCGCACATCGCGTGGCGGCGAGCGCTGGTGTGGTGAAACCCGTTTCTGCTGTTGCACCGGTCGCAGTGACTGTCCCTGCTGGCGAAGTGCGGATCGACGGCGAATGGAAAATGACCATGTCGACGCCTATGGGGGCGCAGGAAATGACCGGCCATTTCGAGACTGCCGGAGCCAAGCTCACCGGCCACCTCATGAGCCCGGAAGGGCGCCAGGACTTCACCGGCACGGTCGATGGCAACCGGCTGAAGTTCGAACTCAAGGTCGAACAGCCGATGAAGATTACGCTGAAATACGATCTTCAGGTCGATGGCGATGCGATTTTTGGTAAGGTCAAGATGGGCATGTTCGGCTCGTCCAAGCTCAATGGCGAGCGGATATAGGCCCAAACGCTTGTGAAGCAGCCTGGCAACTCCTAAAGGGCGGCGATGCCCGGTGAAATTCTTGACAATCAAGGCAAGGGCGAGGCCAGCTGGCACTGGCCCTCGGTCCATCCCGAAGGCCGCAAGTTTGCGCTGATCGCGGCGGCACTGTGCGGGCTCATGGCCTTCTTTGCCTGGGAAACCATTGCCTGGCCGCTTGCCGCACTGACTATCTTCATCCTCGCCTTCTTCCGCGATCCGCAGCGGGTGACGCCCCGTGATGACCGGCTGGTCATCGCGCCTGCAGATGGTCTGGTGACGCTGATCAGCAAGGTGCCGCCGCCGCCGGAGCTGATTGTCGACGATGGCAGCGGTGCGCCGGGGCTGAGCGATCAGCCGGTGACCCGCATCTCGATTTTCATGAGTGTTTTCGATGTCCACATCAACCGCGCCCCGATTGGCGGCACGGTGCGACGGGTGATCTATATTCCCGGCAAATTCCTCAATGCCGACCTCGACAAGGCGAGCGAGGAAAACGAGCGCCAGCATATCCTGATCGATCGCGGCGATGGCACGGCGATCGGCTTCACCCAGATCGCCGGACTGGTGGCGCGGCGGATCGTGCCTTTCGTCAAGCCGGGCGATATTCTCGCCGCAGGTCAACGTGTCGGGTTGATCCGCTTTGGCAGCCGGGTCGATGTCTACCTCCCCGCCGGGACCGATGCGCGCGTGTTGCTCGGGCAGAAGATCATCGCCGGGGAAACCGTGCTGGCCGAAATTGGGCAGCACGGGCTGATCGAGGGGGTCTTGCAGTGAGCGCAGATGAGGAGCCAGACCGCAAGGGCAGGCTGCCCGGCGGGCTGACGCTTCGGGCACTGGCACCCAATGCAATCACGGCGGCGGCGCTCTGCGTCGGGCTGACCGGCATTCGCTTTGCCATTGCCGGGGAATTCGAGAAATCGGTGCTGGCGGTGCTGCTGGCCGGGATGCTCGATGGCATCGACGGGCGGATCGCCCGGTTGCTGAAGGCGCAATCGCGGTTCGGTGCCGAGCTTGACAGCCTGGCCGATGCCATCTCCTTTGGCGTTGCCCCGGCGCTGATCGTCTATCTGTGGACCTTGCAGAACCTGCCCCGGTTTGGCTGGTTCGCGGCATTGGCATTTGCGCTGTGCTGCGTGCTGCGGCTCGCCCGCTTCAACGCACAGATCGATTTGCCGGACGAGCCGCGCAAACTGGCAGGCTTCCTGTCCGGGGTTCCCGCGCCGGTCGGTGCGGGGCTCGCGTTTCTGCCTATGTATCTTTGGGTGATCACCGGTCGAGAGGAATTTGCCGCGCCGCTGCTGGTCAGCGGCTGGCTGGTGGCCATCGCCTTCTTGCTGATATCCAATGTCCCGACGCTGAGTTGGGGCAAGCTCAGGCCGCGCCGCAGTGTCCGGCTGGAAGTCATCGCACTGGCAGGATTGCTGGTCGCTGCGCTGCTGACCGAGCCCTGGCTGACGCTGGTCGGCATCTGTGCTGCCTATTTGCTGATGATCCCGGTCGGCATGATCGCCTATGCCAGGGTCAAGCGGCGTCGAGCAGCCTTGGGCGCAGGCCAGAGTGCAGGCCAGAGAGCAGGATCAAGCGGGGCGGACGGTGGGTCTGCGTCTGGCCCGCCAGCGGCCTGAAGCCCAAACGCCAGACTTCCGCAGTTTCCTGGCGGACATGGGTTGTGATCGTTACGAAACGCAATTCGCGCAAAGGATCGCAGGCCGCAAGCTGCTGCCGCAGTGCCAGCGCGGCTTGACCGTAGCACTGCCAGCCTTCGGCGATAGCAGCGATCGCAAGGCAAAATGCAGCGGCAAACAAGCCAGCAATGAGCAAGGATAACATAGCGCGGTTCCTTCGCAGTTTTCCCGCCGACCCGATTGGTTAACGGCGGAACGACCAATTTGTTCCCGGCTTATGTTCTATGTTTGTTCGCAGCGTCAAGCAAAAAAGTCATGGTTTGTTCTCATGCCGTAAAAATCGGGGCTGGATTTCCTGGAGCACCGCCGCTAAGGGCCAGCCGTCGCAAGGCTTGTGCATCCATTCAGGGTGCCCCGGTCCTTCGGCAAATTCACATGGGAAGCACTCACATACCGGTGCCGCAGCGG
Organism: Novosphingobium sp.; assembly: GCA_023266625.1. GTDB lineage: Bacteria > Pseudomonadota > Alphaproteobacteria > Sphingomonadales > Sphingomonadaceae > Novosphingobium. The sequence goes on from JAHFPT010000214.1 coordinate 5,306, forward strand.
GCTTTTTCCGCACGGTTCCAGCTTCCCAGAGGCACAACCGGAAGGAATTGAATCATGGCGGCACCCACCGTCTCCATGCACCAGCTGATCGAGGCTGGCGCACACTTCGGCCACCAGACCCACCGCTGGAACCCGCGCATGAAGCCGTATATTTTCGGCGCGCGCAACGGCGTCCACATCCTCGACCTGTCGCAGACCGTGCCGCTGTTCGCGCGCGCGCTCGAATTCGTTTCGGCGACAGTGCAGGCGGGCGGCAAGGTACTGTTCGTCGGCACCAAGCGCCAGGCGCAAGAGCCGGTCGCGCAGATGGCGCGGGCCTGCGGCCAGCATTTCGTCAACCACCGCTGGCTCGGCGGCATGCTGACCAACTGGAAGACCATTTCCGGCTCGATCAAGCGCCTCAAGACGCTTGAAGAGCAACTCTCGGGCGACACCGCCGGTCTGACCAAGAAGGAAGTCCTCCAGCTGACCCGCGAGCGCGACAAGCTCGAACTGTCGCTGGGCGGCATCCGCGACATGGGCGGCATTCCCGATGTCATGTTCGTGATCGACGCCAATAAGGAAGAGCTGGCGATCAAGGAAGCCAATGTGCTGGGCATTCCGGTGGTCGGCATTCTCGATTCCAACGTCGACCCCTCAGGGATAGCCTTCCCGGTGCCGGCCAATGACGACGCCAGCCGCGCGATCCGCCTCTATTGCGAAGCCGTCAGCCAGGCAGCGACCAAGGGCCGCCGCGAAGGCGTGGTCGATTCAGGTGCCGATATTGGCGCGATGGACGAGCCGCTGCCCGAAGAGCTTGCCGTGGTTGAAGCGCCTGTGGTTGATGCCGCTGTGGTTGAAGAAGCGGCGGCATTTGAAGCTGCTGCCGCAGCGCCCGCCGCTGAGGAAGCTGCGGCTGAGGAACTAACGGCAGAGGAACCTGCGGTTGAGGCAGCAGCCGAAGTCTCCGAGGAACCGGCCGCCGAAGCCTGAGAATATTGTCACTATTTGGTCATGTTCCGACTCCAAGGGGAGTCGGGCATTACCCCTGATTTCATAAGGATATGCGCAATGGCTTACACCGCCACTGACGTGAAGAACCTGCGCGAGCGCACTGGCGCGGGCATGATGGATTGCAAGAAGGCGCTCGATGAGACCGGCGGCGATATCGAAGCCGCAGTCGATCAGCTGCGCGCCAAGGGCCTGGCCGCCGCCGCCAAGAAATCGAGCCGCACCGCGGCCGAGGGCCTGGTCGGTGTGGCTGTATCTGGTTCAAAGGGCGTTGCCGTTGAGGTCAACTCCGAGACCGACTTCGTTGCTAAGAACGATCAGTTCCAGGATTTCGTCCGCAAGACCATCGAAGTCGCGCTGGGCGCGGCGAATGATGATGCCGAAGCGCTCAAGGGCGCGGCCTATCCGGGCGGCGGCACGGTTGGTGAGAAGCTGACCAACAATGTCGCCACCATCGGCGAGAACCAGCAGATCCGCCGGATGAAGACCGTGGCCGTCTCCAGCGGCGTGGTCGTGCCCTATATGCACAATGCCGCCGCGCCGGGCCTCGGCAAGATCGGCGTGCTGGTCGCGCTGGAGAGCGAGGCACCCGCCGATGTGCTCGAGCCGCTCGGCAAGCAGATCGCCATGCATATCGCTGCGGCCTTCCCGCTGGCGCTGAATGCCGGTGACCTCGATGTCGAGATGATCGAGCGCGAGCGCAAGATCGCCGCCGAAAAGGCTGCCGAAAGCGGCAAGCCGGCGGATGTGCAGGCGAAGATGGTCGATGGCGCGATTGCCAAGTTCGCCAAGGACAATGCGCTGCTCAGCCAGGTCTTCGTCATGGACAACAAGACCCTGGTTGCCCAGGTCGTCGAGCAGGCGGGCAAGGCTGCGGGCGCGAAGATCGTGCTCAAGGACTATGTCCGCTTCCAGCTCGGCGAAGGCATTGAGAAGGTTGAGTCTGATTTCGCAGCGGAAGTTGCCGCGGCATCGGGCGTTCCGCAGCCTACAGCTTGAACGGATAACAGTTAGCCCGCGACGGCGGGCTTTGGGGGGCGGCGCTCGCAAGGGCGCCGCCCTTTCCTGTTTCGCGCAGAGACGCAGAGAGCGCAGAGAAGAAAATTATCTCACACGAAGCCACGAAGACACGAAGAGGTTGTGTTTGGGGCGAAGCCCCCGCTCCATTCAGGCGTTGCCGAATGCGGGACCGTGAGAGGGAGTCAGGAGCCTGCGGCGCAAAGCCACATCTTTGTGTCTTCGTGGCTTCGTGTGAGATAATCCTTCTTTCCTTTCCTCCGCGTCTCCGCGTGAACCCCCTCATTCCCACTCCAAGCTTGGCAGCACCGCGCAGCCCGTATAAGGCCCGCGCAACACGCCGATGAGGTTACCCCGAGCCATGAAATTCAAGCGCATCCTGCTGAAACTCTCCGGCGAGGTGCTGATGGGCGGCCAGCAGTTCGGCATCGATCCCGAAACTGTTGCCGAGCTGGCGCGCGAGGTTAAGGCGGCGAAGGAGACCGGCCTGGAAATCTGTCTGGTGATCGGCGGTGGCAATATTTTTCGCGGAATGGCGGGGGCTGCCAAGGGCATGGACCGCGCCCAGGCCGACTACATGGGCATGCTGGCGACGGTGATGAACGCGCTGGCGATGCAGAATGCGCTCGAGCAGCTTGGGGTGCCCACAAGAGTTCAATCGGCGATCGAGATGGACAAGGTCTGCGAGCCGGTGATCCGGCGGCGGGCTGAGCGTCATCTTGAAAAGGGCAGGGTGGTGATCTTCGCGGCAGGCGTCGGCGCACCCTATTTCACCACGGACAGCGGCGCAGCGCTGCGCGCGGCCGAAATGAAATGCGATGCGCTGCTCAAGGGCACCAGCGTTGACGGGGTCTATGACAGCGATCCCAAGAGCAATCCTTCAGCAAAACGCTATGATACAGTCGATTACGATACAGTTCTGGCAAAGAACCTGAAGGTAATGGACGCCTCGGCTGTGGCGCTGTGCCGCGACAATGCCATCCCGATCATCGTCTTCTCGATCCGCGAGCCGGGCAATTTGGCCCGGGTGCTGGCTGGGGCCGGAAAACAGACGATCGTGACGCAGACCACAGTCCGAAATTCTGACGGGCAGAAGGGAGCCTG
>JAHFPT010000046.1 GCA_023266625.1 Novosphingobium sp.
CGGCGCGTCGGCCTCGCATCCGAAGAAGAAGCGCGGTACGAAAAGATCGTAGAAATCGCGCTTCTCGCGAATGCCGCAGGCGGCAAACTCGTCGAGATATTCGGGACGCGGCGGCTCCACCCGCAAGTGGCTCTCAATAGCCGGGGTTGAGCGGCGCTGAGCTTCGCCGCCATATTCGCCGAGCAGCAGCAATATCTCATCGACGTCGATCCCGGCCGGATCGAGCCGATGGATCGCCTCCCCACCGCGCTTCTCCCAATGCGAAATCAGATCGGCGAACAGGCTGCAAGCCCAGGCCGAACCGCCCTCGAGGAAGCCGAAATTGACCTTGGGAAAGCGGCGCGTGACCCCTCCCATGAACAGCCCCTTGCAAATCGTTTCATTGCCCTGCGCGAAGGCGCCCACATGGTTGTAGACGTAGCTCGATATCGACTGACGCTGCTCCTTGGCATGGAAGCAGGGCGCAACCTTCAGTTCCTCGCACTTGGCCCAGACAGCATCGTAGTCATGATCGCTGTCGATGCCGTAAAGCTCCGGGCGCGTGATGTAACGCGACGCCGAAGGCAGCTCGTCCTTGAATTTGGGGATCTGACGCCGGGGCGAGCCGCCCATATTGACCGCCTTATGGCCGAGAACCCCTATCGCGTATTCCAGCTCGGCAACCGCTTCGCCGGGCGTGCTCATCGGGATGATCGCTGTCGGCGTCATAAAGCGCTGGTGCGCCCCGAAGAGTTCAGCGGTCATCATATTGTGCGCGCGGCATCCCGCCAGCCGCATATCGTCGTCCTGCATCGAGTGAACGATCGCGCTTTCGCTGGGGAAAAGGATTGTGAAGTCTATCCCCAGCTCGCCCATCCGCTCTTCAAGCAGCCCGGGCAGCATCGCCGTGGCGCGGTCCAGCGTGCGGCCGCTACAGCCCCACCAGGAATCGAACACGCGGCCATCGTAGCGCCGCTGCGCCAGGGTGGTGCCCAGCGCCTCCTGATCCACCACGAACTTGTATGCCGGATGCTCCTTGAGGCGATCAACCATCGTGCCGCCGCCGACATCCGCGAGAAATTCGAGCAGAACGGGAAGCAGGTCCAGCGTGTGTCCGTCACCGTCGATGACCGGGTGGCGCAACGTACTGCGAATCTGCTGTGATCGCGACGCTGGCGCGTGTCGTAGTCTTTTCAAGGGAGCTCTCCCATCCGATTGATCGCGCATAACTGGCGCTCATGTGCATCGCTCTACTGAGCGGCAAACTGCCAAACCGTCAGAACTAAGTCAAACATTTGTTTCACGCAGTCATGTCATCGAGCCGATCCTGCTGTCGGCATATGCCCGCGAGGCGAACAGGTAATGTGCGGAGCCCCAGAGCATGATGACGGAGACGGACAGAAACGAATACCGCAGGCTTTCCTTGCCGAACATCGGCATCAGCAGATCGCTGGTTAGTCCGATAAGATAGGATCCAAGGCCACCTGCCATCGATCCGATCAGCATCACCATGGCAACAGCAGTCGCGCGTCGATGCGGTTCCGCGACGGATTGCACCGCCGAAATCGCGACGGCCGCCGCCCCGGTCATGAAGTGAATAATGGCGATCATCGACAGTGCCATCCATGGCGCACCGCTCAAGACAACCGCCAGCAGGCAGGGAGCCGCAATGGCAAGCGCCGCCGTGGGAATCCAGAGTTCCCAGCGGAAGTTGCGCGGCATGAGGCTTGAGGTCAGGAATCCGCCGGCCAGCACTCCCATCGCTCCGCCGCCAACACTGATGGCCCCAAGCCACGCGCCGATTTCCGGGAGCTTCATGTTAAAGCTGCGCATCAGAAATGGAGGCTCCCACGGGGCAAAACCATGTGCAGATACCTGACTGAGTGAAAACCCGATGACTATGTGAACGAAAGCGGGCCGCCCAAGCAGTGCGCTGATCGACTGAAATGCACTCTCCTTGGTGGAGGTGATCGAATGGGGACGCTGCGGCTCGCGCAAGGTGGAAATTGCCAGAAGCGATAGCGGCAGGCCAATGACCCCGACAACCTGCAAAGCGGCACGCCATCCCAGGTTTTGAGCGAGCGTGCCAACGATGAACATGCCGCATGCGGCGCCGACCGCCGCGCCGGAATTGAACAGGCTCAGGGCCAAAGGCCGCTTCTCCCGCGAGAAATAGTCGCCGATGAGCGAATGGGCAGGTGGGATGCAGCCGGCTTCTCCAATGCCGACCCCCGTTCTCGCGAGGAATAGCTGTGAATAGTTTTGTGCCACGCCGCCCAGCGCAGTCATTGCGCTCCATAAGGCAAGGCACCACGAAATGAGCCGCACCCGCGAAGATCGATCCGCCAGCCAGGCTAACGGCAGGCCAAACAAGGCATAAAAAAGCGCGAAGGCCACTCCCGATAATAGACCGAGCTGCCTATCTGATAGTATTAGCTCATTCTTGATAGGCTCCATGAGGATTGATATTGCCACCCTATCCATGCCAGCAAAGATATTAAAGGCGGTCAATACAGCAAGGGCATACCATGTGTTCCAGGGGACCCGCTGTATAATCTTGTCATTCAAGTTTTCAGAAGGCAGGTTTACTCCAAGTTTGGCGATATCAGCGGTATTTTCTGTCATGAGATAGCGTTCCCGTTGGGAATGGCATGGAGCAAGACCAGCCGTAGAAAGGGCAACACTTCGATGCCGACATCGTTGGCCGGTCCCCGATCTTGCGCCCCCAATGCGCCATAGCGCCACACAGTGATATCAAATGCCACCAGCCTGCCTCTCCAGAGTATCTTATCTTTCATCCACCCGATCAGGCGTGGCGGCATTCGAGCTCTTCGCGGCAATCATGCCTATGGCGTGTGGAGCAAATATTTGGCTCACGCAAGACTTGTGGAGCGATTGTGTCGTGATCGCCAGGACGGTGGTGGTTGGGTTTGGCGAGGCTGTCAGGTTTGCGTTATTGTTAGTTTGTAGGTATAAATGGCCTGCTGCCAATGCATTATGCTGCTTTCGAATTGCGCAATACCCTTCGGGTTCGAGGGGAGTTCGCATGGGAAACTTTCGAATAATGCCTTGCCGCCCGGTCGGACGCGATAGCGGGGCAAATATTTGTTTCACTTGACTCGCGAGCCATATGAGTCATGATTTAGACGATCACATGCGCAGCACTATTCTGGCTACGTCAGTTTGCTCGCGTGGCAGGGTATGGGTGATTGGCCCAATTTTGACCGGCGTCAACACTGCCGCCGAGTCGCGGTGTTAATCCGCACCGGCTGTGCGGATCTGTCGTGCAGGCAGCAGATTTTGCCCGCGCCCGAAAATTATGGAGAATTGCCATGGACATGAATGACCTCGTGATAATCAGCGTGGACGATCACATCAGTGAGCCGGGTGACATGTTCGACCGGCACTTGTCCGGCGCAAATCTGGCCAGCGCGCCCAAGTTCAGGACCACGCCGCAGGGCACCAATTTTTGGGAATACCAGGGGAAGAAGCTGCCTTCTGTTGGTCTCGGCTCGGTCGTCGGTCGGCCGTTTGAGGAATACGGGATGGAGCCGACCTCGCAAAACCAGATGCGTAAGGGCTGTTACAACGTCCATGCCCGCATCGAGGACATGAATGTCAACGGCATTGCCGCATCGCTCAATTTCGGCGGGTTCGCCGGGTTCGACGGCAATTTGTTCCACCGGGTTGCCGACAAGGACATGAGCCTTGTCCACCTGCGTGCTTACAATGACTGGCACATCGATGAATGGTGCGGTGCCTATCCGGGTCGCTTCATTCCCTGCGGCCTGCTGCCGACCTGGAACATGGATGAGACTGTGACCGAGATCAAGCGGCTGGCGGCCAAGGGCTGCACTTCCGTCACGCTCAGCGATAATCCAACCGCGCTTGGCTTGCCCAGCATCCACAATGCCTATTGGGAGCCGATGTGGAAGGCGATCACTGATGCCGATATTGCCATGTGTCTGCATATCGGAACCGGCAACCCGGCACCCCACGCCTCGAACGAAACCCCGATCGAGGCATGGATCACGACCATGCCCATAGCGATCGCGGTTGGCGCTGCCGACTGGCTTCAGCTGGATGCGCTAGGGCGTTATCCCGGCATGAAAATCGCGCTTTCGGAAGGCGGTATTGGCTGGGTTCCCTATTTCCTCGAGCGCGCGGATTTCAGCCACGAGCGCCACAAGGCCTGGACCCATTCCCGTTTCAAGGGCGAGAAGCCAAGCGACGTGTTCAAGCGGCATTTTCTCAATTGCTTCATCGAGGACTCTTTCGGTCTCAAGAACATCGATGAGATTGGCGAGGACATGATCGCCTATGAATGCGATTATCCGCATTCGGATTGCCTGTGGCCCCTGGTGCCCGAGCGCCTTTGGGAGACCGTGAAGCAGCTCACGCCTGCTCAGATCGACAAGGCTACACACCTGAACGCCATGCGGTTCTTCAACTTCGATCCGTTCACGCACCACAGCCGGGAAGAGCTCAGCGTTCGGGGATTGCGCGCCAAGGCTGCCGCCGCAGGGGTTGATACCACCCCGAAGTCTTCCGGCGGCTCTGCACCGCTCAAGCCCGGTGAGGAGTTACGGCCGGTCACTTCAGGTGACATCATGGAGATGTTCAAGGAGACCGCCGAGGTTGGCTGAACCATTCCGCGCCCGTAACGGATTTCGTGGCGGGCGCGGAGGGCGAGTTCGGGTCTTATCAGATATTCAGGTCCCGCATGTAATAGGCATCGATCTCGGGCCGGACAGCTTCGTTCCATCGGTATGTCTCACCGCTTCGCGCATGCGGCTGATAGACGTATTGCGTCTGCTCGGGATAGTGCTGGCGGCGAGCGGCGATGGCGTAGCCGATCATTTCGGAGCGTTTGCGGATCAATTCGGCATCATAGACAACAGCGCCCTGCTGGCCTTTCCCGCGGGCGCCGATGATCGCGCTGCGCCGGTGGAAGCCGAAGTTGAGCGATACGCGCAGATCGCGGGATATGTTGGCGAAGGAGCCGTGCAGGATCTGGCGGTTGCTGATCGCGACATCGCCCGGATTGCAGACAAACGGCACGGCATCGGGCAGCAGGTTGCCGCCGGCGGCGCTGACGAGGTCGTGAATGTCCAGCTTGCCGCGCCGGTGGCTGCCCGGGACAAACCACACGCCGTTGGCAGCGGTCGATCCGTAAAGCTGGATCATGAAATTGAACCCATGAATCAGGGGGTCCCATTCGGGATGGTCCCAATGGGTCATGCCATCCTGATGCCAGGCGAAGGCTGCTCCGGCACCCGGCTGCTTGACGACGAAGCCTTCGCTGAACGGAACGAAATCGCCGCCGTTGATCGCCTCGGTAACGGCCAGCAATCCGGGATGCGCGTAAGCGCGCAGGGCAGCGTCCGAAAACTGGAGCGGCCCGCGGATGATGAAGACGACTTCACGGGGTTGCTCTGCGGTTGGCGTGCCTTCGATCATCTTGACCGGCGCGCGCTCCATGCCGTCGGCTCCGCCGAACGGATCGCCCAGCGGTTTGGACCAATGGAAGGGCGATTGGGCAAGCCCCAGGCCAATCGCCGGGCGCCCGTGCTGGTCGACCGGCGAATCCGGGCTGGTGGGCAGGCGATCAACGATGTCTTCAAACTCGGCTTTTAATTCGGCAAGTTCGGCATCGCCGAACACATGCTCCAGAATATAGAAGCCGTGTTCCTTGTAGGAATCGAGGATTTCAGGTGCCAGTTTGCCCTGTTCGGTCAGGCGGATCGGTCCGCGATTGCCGAGATTGCGTGCCCGCACCTCTCCCTCGCGGAAGTAGCTTTCGAGCGCCATGTCCTGAGTCTGCGGATCAACTACAGTCGCCATAACTCGTCCTCTATTCCTCATACGCAGCCGGATTGAAGAATTGCGTTTTCGCGAACCCTTCGTCGTAAGGCGTCTGGAACGCTGTCAGGAAGTTCATTCGCGCAATTTTCCATCCCGACGCGGTCCGCTGGAAATCCAATTCGTAGCGACCGCCGACCCAGAAAGCTTCGCCATCGGGCGAGACCATCGGGATAAAACCGTTCCATGATCCACGCGCGCTATCGCCGTCGACTTCGATTTTCGAGTTCATGGCGATATGCAGGCTCATCTTGGCTGTGTGCCCGTAGTTCGTGCACCACGCCTCAATCTTGCTGCGTCCTTGGCGGCCACCCTTGACGCTACCCCAGACCGCATCCTCGGTAAACAACGCGCCGACCTTTGCCGCATCCCGGCCAGCGCCCTCCCAACCGGTGTCGAAATAGTGGGTGTAGTCCGCCATGAGGTTGCGGATCTCGTTGATCGCCTCAAGCTTTTCGACACGAGCCAGCAGATCGTCTTCCAATTTCCCTCTCCCGGTCGGCTTCGCAATGTCGCGCGATGCCATGGTCAATGCCTTGTTGCGCCGGCCGCGCGCAGCAACTGGCCGGCGCGGGCCTGGGTCGGTTCGCCATCGCGCATGAATATCTGGCCGTTGACGATGGTCGCCTTGTATCCTTCCGCCTTCTGGAACAGCCGGGGCGATCCGCCGGGCAGATCATGGGCGACACTCGGCAGGCTGGGCGCGACAGTCTCGGGATCGAAGATCGTGATGTCGGCGGCATAGCCTTCGCGCAGCATCCCGCGATCGTTTAGCTTCCAGATCCGGGCCGGACGGCTGGTCATCATCTCGACCGCCTCCTCAAGCGTCAGCAGACCACGCTCGCGCACCCAATAGGCCAGGAGATGCGACTGGATCGATGAATCGATGATCGAGCGGACATGTGCGCCAGAGTCTGAAAAAGTCATCGCCGTGTTGGGATTGCGCAGCAGCGCGACCATCTGCTCGTCGTTTTCAAGGCCGAAGAACTGCTGGTAGAATACGTCGAAGTCTTCTTCCAGGGCAAGGTCGATCATCAGCTCGACCGGGTCGACGCCGCGCTCCTTCGCCATGTCGGCGACCGTGGGGTTGGGCAGATAGGCCGAGCGTATCACCCGAAGCTCGCCGTAGTTCGGCTTCGAGTTGTCGCCGCGCGCATCGCCATAATCCCCGTGGTGCGCGGCATGGACCAGCCGGGCTCGGACCTCAGGGTCCTGCAGCAGCCGGCGCTGTTCATCGAGCGGCCTGGAGCGCACTTCCATCCATTCGGAGAGTATGTCGAAGCGCATGCTGGTCTTGAACGACTGGACTTCGGAAACGCCCCGGCAATGTGTGAGGCCATAGATGTGGCCGCCAAGCGCGGCGGTCTCGTCGATGAATTCGGTGGTCTTGCCGCCGATGACGCCATAGGAAACCGTAACGCCCGTCGCCAGCGCAAGTTCGCGCAGGCGGCGTTCGTAGTCGGCCATGCCGGCGGGGTCGCGGTGATGCGTTTCCGGGGCGAGCTGGAAGCCGCCGTGGCCTGCCTTCGCCATGACCTCCACCAGCGCCACGACCTCGTCCCACGAGGCCTGCCTGGAGGCGACCGCGCGGTCGTCGGCCGTCACATGGGTCAACTGGCGCGAGGTGGAAAAGCCCGCCGCCCCGGCCGCCAGCGCCGAGCGCAGTTCGCGCGCCATCACGTCGATTTCCGCTGGCGTCGCGGTATCGGTGAAGGCGCGATCGCCCATGGCCCAGATACGCAGCGCCGAATGACCGATCGAGCAGGCATAGTTGATGCCATTGGGCCGCGCTTCGACCGCATCGAGGTATTCGCCGAAAGTCGACCAGGTCCAGTCGACACCCTGCGCCAGCGCCTCGGCAGAAATGTCTTCCGCGCGTTCGATGTTGCTGACCACCAGCGCGCGGTGCTCGGGCGGGGCCGGCGCAAGCGTGAAGCCGCAGTTGCCCATGATCGCGGTAGTCACACCGTGAAAGCACGAGGTCGAGCCAAGTTCGTCCCAGAAAACCTGCGCATCCATGTGAGTGTGCGCGTCGACGAAGCCCGGTGCAACGATATGGCCTTCTGCGTCGATTTCCTCGCGTCCCTGCTCGTCGATCTTGCCTATCGCGACGATACGACCATCGGCGACCGCGACATCCGCGCGCACTCTGGGGCCACCCGAACCATCGACGACTGTTCCGTTACGTACCACCAGGTCAAGAGTCATAATTCCGTGTCCCAAATGCGCACCATAACCTTTCCGGTGCGGCTACCTCTCTTCGGCGTATAGCGGGTCAAACATTTGGTTCAAGCTGTTTCGCGATCGAATGCGCCAGCGAGTACCGTATTGCGAGCGAGGTCGCGGGAGATGTCCGGACCAGCTTGGCGCAGTACTCCTTCCGGCGTCCAGAGCGCTTCATAGACACAGCGCGCGTAGAGGCTCATTGGCAAATCGTGACGTCGGATCTCGCCTGATTGCACACCCGTTTCGAGTAGACATTCCAGGTCGTGCAATCGCGATGGTGTCGGGATGCGCCGTGTGTCCAGCGGCGTTTCAAGTACGAACCCGAACTGAATGTGAATTTCATCGCTGAAGCGCTCTTGCAACCTGACGTGGAGGCCCAGCAGGGCATCGAGCTTTTCCAGCGGGGTTGATGGCGAATGGAGAACGGCGTCCCATGCCGCGTTGCGCTGGGTCTCAAAGTTGTCGATGATCGCACTCAGCAAATTTTCCTTCGACGGGAACAGACGGTAGGTAGTGCCTGCGCTGATCCCCGATGCGGCGGCTATGTCACGCAGGGTTGTCACCCCGTATCCGCGCCGGGCGAATTCACGTCGCGCGACCTGCAGCAAGTGAGCCGCGCGTTCGTTATCCTGTTCTCCGTCGTTCCAATGGGTCGCTGCCTCCACCACGGCGCGAAGGGCAGGTGAGCTATCGAGAGCGCCATTGTCAGGCAGGCTTGCTGCCAGACCATCCAGCAGTATGCGACAGCGAAGGTCCGGCAGATCTTGCGCCTGGGGGCCGAGGTGGAAGTCGGCGACGGCGTGGCGCATCATGCTCTCGCAAAGGCGGTCGCCCAGCAGGGCGGGGTCGATGCCCGCGCGGACACTGCCGTAGCCGTCGCGATCTGACTGCAGAATTTCCAGCATTGCGTCGTGAATGGCGGTCGGTGCCTGGCCGACCACGCGCCGCAATTCATCGCTGGCGCCCGTTGGCGGTTCGTACAACGTCATCAGCAAGGCGGCTGGGTGGCGCACCGCACATCCCGCGATGGCTTGCCCGAATCGCATCACTCTTTCGCGAAGCGGTGCCGGATTTGCACTACGCTGTTCTTCCAGCGCGTCCGCTGCCACGCTGTCGAGATCGGCCTGATAGCGGCAGATCAGCTCAATGATGATCGCTTCCTTGGATTTGAAATGGAAATAGAGACTGCCCGGAAGGATGCCGCATTCATCGCCGATTTCTTTCAGCGACGTCCGCATGCCCGAGATGGCGAACATCCGTGCGGCCGTTTCCAGGATTTCCGCGCGCCGGATTCCCCTGGTGGGGGCATCGGAGGTTTGATGCAGGCCGAGGGCCGTTTCGGGCATGTCTGGTTCCCTGTTCGCATTCAGCCCACCCTGGGGGCGGGGTATCTATGTATCTATAGCGTGAAACCGCCGTCGACGTGCAGCGTTTGTCCGGTGATGTAGGCCGCCTGGTCGGAGGCGAGATAGAGACAGGCGGAAGCGATCTCAGCGAGTTTGCCCGGGCGGTGCACCGGCACGAACCGTTGCAGGGTCGCCGGTTCGAGTAATTCCGGTTTCGCTGTCTCGTTGATCGCGATGCTCACGAGGTTTGCGGTGATCCCGGAAGGCCCCGTCTCGACTGCCACGGACTTGACCAGTTCACGCAAGGCAGCCCGGGCTGCCCCGACCGCTGCATGCTTGAGATATGTCCTGTCATCGAGCGCGACTGTGGCCGTGATTATGCGCCCGAATTTTCGCACGGTCATATCCGGCAACAGATGGCGGACGAGGTAGAGGAACGATGAGCAGTTCGTGTCCATGGTCAAGTGCCATTCCTCTACGCTCGTCTCGGCAACGCTGCTGTGGGGTTTGATCCAGACGCAGTGCACCAGCATGTCAATCGGACCAAATTTGTCGCGCGCCTGCGTGACAATCGATTCTGCCGACCCGGCATTGGCAACGTCGCCCACCGCGACAGCCGCTTCGCCGCCCAGCGCACGAGCCTCGGCAGCTACCGCTTCGGCGTCCCCTTCGCCATCGAGGGCATGAATGACTACCCGAGCTCCGGCCGCCGACAATGCCAGCGCAACCGCTCGTCCGACATCGGCGCCGGCACCAGTGACCAATGCCGTCCGGCCGGTAAAATCTTGAATTGCATTGTTCATCGCCGATGCTCCCAATCGCAATTCTGGCGCGCCCGGTTGTTGGGCCTTGTCCGATTGCTGCCGGTAGATTGCCCAGTCGGCAATTTGAAGTCAAACATTTGACTTAAGGCCACCTCGAACAATCGCAATTTTCGGCATTAAATGCACTGTCTGGCGGTGAGCGGGGCTGAGCGCTAGGGGTTTGGTCCCGGCATTTGATGGTGCATTATCCTCGCAGGAGTGGAGGGAGCGATTCTACACGGGAGCGCCCGCACGACAGAGGCAGGCCGTCGGCTCGCACATCCGCATGGGCGGCAGCGCCTTCGGTCGCTTGCTCATTGCGACGGGTACTCAAGAGAAGCGCCGCGCAATCAAGATGTGATGCTGATATAATGATGTTGCGGTTGCCTATTGGTGCTGGATAACTGGAGCGCTCAATGACCACATGTGACGATCCGCGCACGAGCCAGCCTTCGGGCGGAGATCAGATACGACATTCGCAAATCACTCTGCGCCCCGAAACGTGGCGGGTAGCAATTCGGCCATTCGTGCCCGCCGACAATCCATTTCCCACCGCCTCATTCGGTCGTTCCCGCGTGGAGCGAGTGATAGAACGCATTCTCGGTCTGAACGAGGCGGAACAAAATGACGCGTTGAAGCGTGTGCGAGCAAGCCTCGCCGGTCGCCACCGTGATATGGAAGCTGTCCTGGAGCGACGCTTTCACGAGATCTGCGATCCCGCGTCGGATGTGCACTCAGCCACCCTGGAGCAGCGGCTCTTGATCGGGGCCTATTTCACCGAGGAGTATTCGTTCGAGGCAGTCGCGCTGTTCAACCCGAGTATGGTCCCGCATCCCGATCAGTCAGGCGTGCCCGACGGATCGGTCCGGTTCGTGCTGTCGCTGCGGGCAGTGGGCGAGGGTCATGTCTCGTCGATCACCTTCCGCACTGGCCTGTTCGGCCCTGGCGATGAAATACAGGTCGAACCGCCCAGCGAGTTTGCGATTTCGCCCTACATAGAATTAACGCCCGGCGGAGCTCCGGACGACCCCGGGGTGCGGCTGTTCTGCCGGGATCATGAGGATCTCTCGGCTGTGGTGATCTTCCCCGTCACCTACCGGCAACGCCATGGCCTTGAGGACTTGCGTCTCACACGGTTCACCGAGGATGACGGGACCACCACCTATCTCGGCACCTATACCGCCGTCGGCGGCGAATCGATCCGGCAGGAGCTGTTAAGGACCAGCGACTTCATAACATTCGAACTCACCGCCTTGAGCGGGCGGTACGCGGCCACCAAGGGCATGGCACTCTTCCCGCGCAGGATCGACGGCAACTATGCAATGCTCGGCCGGCAAGACCATGAGAACATCTGGCTGCTGCGGTCGAACCAGATCTACAACTGGGATTCGGGTATCGCTATAATTGAGCCGCGGTGGCCTTGGGAGTTCGTGCAGCTCGGCAATTGCGGCTCTCCGGTTGAAATTGACGAGGGGTGGCTCGTGATCACCCACGGCGTCGGGGCGGTGCGAAACTATTGTCTGGGCGCCTGCCTTCTCGACAAGAACAACCCGGCCAAGCTCCTCGCGCGCACGGCCGAGCCACTGATCGTCCCGACGTGCATGACCAGAGACGGCTATGTCCCGAATGTCGCCTACAGCTGCGGATCAATGGTGCACGGGCGAACGCTGGTGTTGCCATATGCGGTCGCGGATTCGCTCACCACCTTTGCAACGGTATCGATCGATTGGCTGCTCAGCGTGATGGAGTAGATGTTCGCAAAACGGCAGTCCCCCTGTCTAGAGCGATGCCCGGTTCAGACGCAGCGCATTCATGACGACGCTGAAGGATGACAGGGCCATCGCCGCAGCAGCGATGATGGGCGAAAGCAAAGTGCCGGTGATCGGGTAGAGGACGCCCGCAGCGATCGGGATTCCCGCGACATTGTAGATGAAGGCAAAGAACAGGTTCTGCCGGATGTTGGACATCGTCGCTTCACTGAGGCGCCGCGCTCGAACAATGCCCATCAGGTCTCCCTTGAGCAGCGTGACACCGGCACTCTCGATTGCCACGTCGGTGCCGGAGCCCATCGCGATACCGACCTCGGCAGCGGCAAGTGCTGGCGCATCATTTACCCCATCGCCCGCCATCGCCACGATGCGCCCCTCACGCTTCAGGCGCTCAACGACTGCGCTTTTCTGGTCGGGAAGGACCTCGGCCTCGACCTCTTCAATCCCCAGCCGACTGGCCACTGCCTTGGCGGTGGTCAGGTTGTCACCTGTCAGCATGACCACTCGGACGCCTTCCTTGCGCAATGCTTCCAGCGCTGCCGGGGTGGTCTGCTTAATCGGGTCGGCGATGCCGAGGATGCCGGCAACCCGGCCATCGATCCCGATGAATATGGCAGTGGCACCATCCCGGCGCAGCGTGTCGGCCTGTTCGCTCAGCGACGAGCTTTCGATAGCCAGTTCGCCAAGGAAACGGGCATTACCCAGAGCGACATGCTTCCCCTCGACTATGCCGATCACACCTTTCCCGGTCGGAGAGTCAAATTCGGTGACTGCGGGGATTGCCATCTTGCGCTCATTGGCTGCGGCGACGACTGCGAGCGCGAGAGGGTGTTCCGAAACCCGCTCCACTCCGGCCGCGAGCCTGAGTATTTCATCCTCGCTGAAGCCTGCTGCTGCAACGATATGCGTCACAGCTGGCTTCCCCTCGGTCAGGGTGCCGGTCTTGTCGACGACAAGCGTATCAATCTTCTCGAACCGCTCCAGCGCCTCGGCATTCTTAATGAGGACACCAAGCCCCGCTCCCCGCCCGACGCCGACCATGATCGACATGGGCGTGGCGAGGCCCAGGGCACAAGGGCACGCAATGATCAGCACGGATACTGCCGCGATCAGGCCATGGGCAAACCTTGGCTCGGGGCCCCAGATCCCCCAGGCGACGAATGCGGCAACCGCAATTGCCAGGACCAGTGGCACGAACCAGCCAGCCACGCGATCGGCCATCCGCTGGATGGGCGCGCGCGATCGCTGTGCCTCGGCAACCATCTGCACGATCCTGGCCAGCATCGTGTCACGGCCGATCTTCTCTGCGCGGATCACCAATGCCCCGGTCTGGTTGAGCGTACCGCCAATGACATGAGCACCTATGGTCTTGGTGACAGGCATGGATTCACCCGTCACCATTGATTCATCGACCGAAGACCTGCCTTCATCGACCGCTGCGTCGACCGGAACGCTTTCACCCGGACGAACCCGCAGCAGATCTCCCACAGCAACAAGTTCGAGAGATACTTCCTCGTCCGATCCATCCGGATTGATCCGCCGTGCTGTTTTGGGAGCGAGGTTGAGCAGTGCCTTGATAGCACCCGACGTCCGCTCGCGAGCGCGCAGTTCCAGCACCTGGCCCAGCAGCACCAGCACCGTGATCACGGCCGCAGCTTCGAAATAGATAGCGACCAGCCCATCCGCATCGCGGAACGCAGTTGGGAAAATGCCGGGGGCAAGGGTAGCCACAACGCTGTAGAGCCAGGCGACCCCAGTCCCCATGGCGATGAGCGTGAACATATTAAGGTTACGGGTTTTCAAGGACCGCCAGCCTCGTTCGAAGAACGGCCAGCCGGCCCACAAGACGACAGGAGTTGCCAGGGAAAACTGGATCCATGTCGAAGCCACCGGGCCGACGAAATGATGCAGTCCCGGGAAAAGGTGCCTGCCCATTTCTAGCGCGAGGACCGGCAACGACAGCACCAGGCCAATCCAGAAGCGGCGGGTCATGTCGAGATATTCGGCGCTGGGACCTGCATCGGCGGTGGCCAGCACAGGCTCAAGTGCCATGCCGCAGATCGGACAGGCACCGGGGTGATCCTGTCTCACTTCGGGGTGCATCGGGCAGGTCCATATGGCTCCGGCAGGAACATCAGCCTGTGTCGGCACCCCTTGCTGGAGATATTTGTCCGGCTCGGCGACAAACTTGCTGCGGCAGTTGGCGCTGCAGAAATAATATTCAGAACTGGCATGGCTGGCGTGATGCGCGGTCTTTGCCGGATCGACCATCATCCCGCAGATAGGATCCCGCGCACGCGCCTCGAGTGCAATTCCTGCATCGCTGCTGCCATGGTGCTGGTGGCTGTGGTCTTGCATCGCCCTGCTTCCTCCCGGTCATCGCCCCCGCAATCGCAAACGGAGGAAATTCAGCGGTTTTCCAAATTACGCAGCCCTCGTCATACAACTACGCACAAGACAAAATGATCCATCGCAAAAGTGCTAGGCATTGGGATCAAGAGTTCCGAGCCAGGCCACCAGGGCCAACACCGAGGTCGCGAGTGCAAGTTCCAAGCCGATGCTCGTGCGCACTGCGAAAATTGCCGTTGTGGCATCGCCTGCTTTGACAGAATTCGAGAGGGCGGGTGTCAGGTAAAACCGGTTCAGCGCAGCAAGCCCGAGCATGACCCCAAACGCGATCAATTTGATCAGCAACAGTTGCCCGTATGTGGTGGAGGGCAGGAGCAGCAGACCGGATGGTTTGAAAATAAATGCCGCATTGAGCGACCCAGTGACGATCAATGTTATGACGATGACCGAGCCGGCGAAACTGAACCTTGAAAGTATGAGTGCAGTCTGACGCCTATGCTCGACTTCCCATGGCTTCGTCATAAGCACCTGCCGGAGCAGGATGACCAACGCGCCAAGCCATGCAGAGGCTGCCAACATATGGACAATATCACTGGTAAGACGGACAAGGCTGCTAATCCCCTGCGATGCTGCGGCATGGCCGGACCACGCGAGAGAGCCGACTGCGATCGCAGCCAGCAGCGTGATCAGCATCAGTCGGAAGGGCTGCACTGACCCAGGGGCGGCCAGGATCACGAGCATGGCCAGCAATGCACTCATGCGCCCAAGAAATGCCCATCCGACCGAAGTGCTGGTCAGGACGAATTTCAGGACATCGGTATCGATGGACGCCACTGGTGTTCCGGACATGGCTGCGACTGTCAGCGCAAAGCCTGCGCCGCTCAGGGCCAGCCCCAACACGGCCAGCGCACCGAGTGCCCGGGCGTTCACCGGCATTGATGGCGACTTTGTCAGCAGCGAGGCGAACAGTGGTGCACCGAACAGGAAACCAAGATCGGTGTAGAGTGCCCAGCGCACCACATGGATCGCCTCAAGGCCCATTTCTAGTGGACCGTGAAGGACAGTTTGCCCGTGACCCGGTGTGTATCGGTCGAAACCGCATGCCAATTGACATCGTAACCGCCAATGGGAAGCGGGCGCGCAAGTGTCGCGATGAGCGTCTTGCCGCCCGGCCCAACGGAAACCCGGACACCTGTCATCTTCATGGCGCCATGGCTGCCAGCGTGCGACATGCCAGGCATGCCGGTCATCACGACTTCAAGGCCAGACAGCTGTGCGATGAGCGGCTCACTGAAGGTCAGGCTGATCCGCGTGACATTGCGGGCTGCAGAGGCCTGGGCAGGCGATGCGGTGACCAGCTGGGGATGCGCTAGGGCTGGCGAGGCTATACTGAAGGTAGCGGCGATGGCAAAGGCGGCAAGTGAATGAAGGGGCTTCATGTCATGATCCATTTCTGCTTTTGCAGATGAATACGCATGGCCGCCGCCTACCCCTCAAAATTTGATTGCTGCCTCTTTATGAGGGATTACGCGAATCCGCGCGTATCGGTCATAGGAGCATGAAGGACAGACCATGAACGACATTGACGCCGCCTTTGCACAAATCAGGGCTTTGCCCATCGACCCCCGGTTGGCGTCCATAGATGCAGCGGTCATGGCGGGCGTTCAGTCCCGAACGGTTCGGAATCCATCCCTTCCTGGCTTGGCCTTTGGCCTGGCGGCTATCGGATCGCTGACAATGGGCATCGTTGGTGCAACCATTCCATCTGTGCCTGCGCGTGCATCCGCCGTGTTCCCCTTGGGGGCACCGGCTGCACTGGCGCCTTCAACGCTCCTGAGCGGAACGAAATGAGCAATCGTCTGCTCTTCGGATTGGTCGCAATCGTTGCCTTCGCAGCTGCGATCTGCGGGGTGGTGATCGGCCGGGCCTATCTCATTCAGCCGCAGCCAGTTGAGTCGGAACTGCATGGTCTGTTGCACGAAGAGCTGAAGCTGGATCACCAGCAGCAGTCCAAGCTCGCCGAAATCGAGCGACAGTTTGCCATCCGCAAGCAAGCGCTCGAACTGGAATTGCGCTCTGACAACGCCCGCCTGGCCGATGCCATTGAAATCGAGCATGGCTACGGTCCTCAGGTGAATGCAGCCGTCGATCGCTCGCATGTGGCCATGGGCCAGTTGCAGAAGGTCACGCTTGAGCACATCTTTGCGATGAGGGGAGTGTTACGACCCGATCAGACGGCCAGATTCGATGAGGCCGTTGTGAAAGCTCTCACCGCCAAGGAGCGGTGATGCTCGATCTCACTGCCTGCACCGACGGGGAACTGGCCGCCCTGGCTCTTGGCGGGCGGCAGACCGCATATACGGAATTGATGAACCGTCACCGGGAGTTCGTGTTCCGGATTTCCAGAAGCCATACAGCCGATCACGATGCGGCACTCGATGTAACCCAGCAGACCTTCGTATCGGCTTTCTCGGCCCTTGAGCGCTACGATGGTGGCCGGTCGTTCCGGCATTGGATCGGCCGCATTGCGATCAACAAGTGCCACGATTGGGCGCGGCGCAGAAAAGTCAGGCGCTTCTTCACTTTTGCCCTGCCGATCGATGATGCTCAAGACATCGCCGATGATGGTGTGGGGGCCGAAACCGCCATTGCCGATCGGCAAGAACTGAGAAGAACGATGGCAGCAATCGCCAATCTGCCAGCCAGGCTCAAAGAAGTCCTGGTGCTGCGGACCATCGAGGACCTCAGCCAGGCAGAGGCCGCCGAATTCCTCAATATAAGCGAGAAGGCTGTCGAAACCCGGCTTTACCGGGCGCGGGCAAAATTGCTGGAAAATCTGAGGGAATGAATAGCGCGCTGCGTATGCAAGCTAAGAGCGTATTGTAGGGACTGGTATGGTGCATATTCCCGACGTTGATCGCCGCACATTGCTTCGCGGAGCAGGCTTGGCGGGGGGCGCGCTGGTGCTGAGCAACTGGATGCCCGCCTGGGCTCAGCCAGTGTCGCCCGGGATCGCAAAACCTCTCGATGTCCTGTCCGGCGAGGACATTACCCTGCACATTGCGCGCGGCAAGATCAGGATCGACGGGCGCGACGCCAATGACGTAACCATGAATGGGACGGTGCCTGCGCCATTGTTGCGCTTGCGCGAAGGCCAGAATGTCCGCCTCACTGTCCTCAATGAGCTCGATGAAGAGACGTCTCTGCACTGGCACGGTCTTCTGGTGCCGTTCCAGATGGATGGTGTGCCGGGGCTGTCCTTCCCGGGGATCAAGGCGCGTTCACGCTTCACCTACGCGTTCCCGATCGTCCAGTCGGGCACCTACTGGTATCACAGCCATTCCGGCCTGCAGGAGCTGATGGGCCAGTACGGCCCCATCGTCATCGATCCGGCGGGAGCCGATCCGGTGGCCTATGACCGCGAGCATGTCGTGGTATTTTCGGATCACAGCTTCGTCCATCCCGCCCGGATCCTGCGCAATCTCAAGCTCCAGCCCGGATATTACAACCGACAGCAGCAAACGCTGGCAGGCCTGTTGAAGGGCGAGGACCAGTCGCTGGCCGAGCGGCTGGCCTGGGGCCGGATGCGAATGGACCCGACGGACATCTCGGACGTGACCGGGGCTGTCCTCACCTACCTCGTCAATGGCCACGGCCCACGCGACAATTGGACTGCCTTATTCAAACCGGGAGAGCGGGTGCGCCTGCGCTTCATCAACAGCGCCGCGATGACGATTTTCAATGTTCGTATCCCCGGCCTGTCGATGATGGTCGTCCAGGCCGATGGCCAGAATGTGCGCCCGCTCGCGGTTGACGAATTCCAGATGTCGCCCGGCGAAACCTATGATGTGGTCGTCACGCCGAGCGCTGACCGCGCCTACACGATCGTCGGCGAATCCATCGACCGTTCGGGCATGGCCCGCGCCACCCTGGCCCCGCGCGAAGGCATGGTGGCCGAAGTTCCCGCCCTGCGGAAACGGCCCGTGCTGACGATGAAGGACATGGGCATGGACATGGAGGGCATGGCTATGTCCGGCATGTCGATGCGCGATCCGAAGAATGCGCCTGGCGTTGCCATGGGGCCGGGGGTCGAGATGATCAGCCCGATGCCGATGGACCGCACAGGGGAGCCCGGCATCGGCCTCGGCAATGCCGGGCACAAGGTGCTGGTCTACCGCGATCTCGTGGCGCTTGACCGCAACCCCGATGTCCGTGCTCCCGAGCGCGAAATCGAGGTGCATCTGACCGGCAACATGGATCGCTACATGTGGTCGATGGACGGCAAGACGATGACAGAAGCCCATGAGCCGCTGCCGATCCGGGCTGGCGAACGGGTGCGGGTGACGCTGATCAACGACACGATGATGTCGCATCCGATCCACCTCCATGGTCATCTGTTCGAGCTGGTGACCGGACATGGCGACTACAGCCCGCGCAAGCACACGGTGAATGTCATGCCCGGCGGCAAGGTCAGCTGGGACGTGACGGGCATCCCCGGCGACTGGGCATTCCACTGCCATATGTTCCTGCACATGGCGATGGGGATGATGCGCATCGTCCAGGTGCGTGCCGGCGAGGGGGCTGCGGCATGAAGCGTCTACTCCCGTTCGCCCTTACAACGGTCGCCATGCCCGCAGCCGCGCAGCCGACGGATCAATCAATGCCCGGCATGGACATGAGTCAGCATGCCGATCGTCAGAAGCCTGCACAGCAGGCTGCCAATCAGCCCGAACCTGAGGCCGAGCAGACCGGCACAAATCAATCTCCCGGCAGTGCGCCGCCGCCGCCGATTGCCCATGATCGGCCTGCAGACCGCTATTATGATCCCGCTGCCATGGCAGCTGCCGAAATGGCCATGATGGACCTCCATTCCTCGCCCAGTTACCATCAGGTGCTGTTCGACATCGCCGAGTACCAGGCGCGCGAGGGCAAGGATGGCTATCGCTGGGATGTCGAGGCGTGGCTTGGCGACCTCAACCGGTTTGTCGTCAGGAGCCAGGGTGAAGGCAGTTTCGGCGAAACGATCGATCGCGCAGAACTTCAGGTTGTTTACAGCAAGGCGCTCGATCCCTGGTGGAACCTGCAACTGGGCGTGCGGCACGACTTCCAGCCGTCATCGTCGCGCACATATGCGACGCTGGGTGTAGAAGGGCTTGCGCCCTATCAGTTCCACACACTCGGGGAGGTATTCCTATCTGACAAGGGTGACCTGACCGCGCGGCTTGAAGGGAGTTATGATCAGCGGATCACGCAGCGCCTGATATTCCAGCCGAGATTGGAGCTGAATCTCTCGGCTCAGGGTATCCCGGCTCAGCGGATTGGTGCGGGATTGAGCAATGCCGAACTGGGCCTGCGGCTCCGCTATGAGATCAGCCATGAATTTGCCCCCTATGTTGGTGTCTCATGGACGTGGAAGTCTGGTCAGACTGCCGATTATGCCCGCCTGGATGGCAGGGACACTTCGGAGCGGAGCTTTGTTTTGGGTATTCGCACCTGGTTTTGAGGGGTAGCGTTTCCAGGCGCGTATTGTCAGCTGCCACCAGCACCCTGTTCCAGCCCCCGCGCCACCGTCTTCTTCGGTTCCCGTACCTACCCCAACTTGCGCTCCGACTATGCCCAACGCAGGTATGCGTGGAGGCGGGATGGACCACGACATGATGAGTCAGGGCCATGGCGGCTCTGGGATGAACTGTCCCATGATGGCGGATTCAAACCACATGCGGGGAGACATGAGGGCGATGATGCCAGGCGGACAGAAACCGGGCGGCACACCTTCGGCTACCCCATCCGCCGCACCTGAAGATCACGCAGCACATCACCCGAACCAGTAACCTCGGAGCTGTCCAGGCACGTTACGGTGAGTACGCGCGAACATCTCAGCGGGATCGCCCCTTGGCCCAATATCGGGGCGTAGTTCAAATATGAGCTGTTCCAGTGGACGCCCACGGGCAAAACTTCGATCAGAGGTATTTGGCCAGTTCCGTCAGTTTGCCGAGCTGTTCGCGAGCCTCAGCCGACAGGGGTCCCACCGCTTCTTCAAGATGATGCTCGATATGATCGGCGACCAGCACCGTCTTGGCCTTGTTGAGCGCGCTGACCACGGCCTGCAACTGCTGGGCTGTTTCAAGCGCATCGCGGTTATCCTCGATCATCCGGACAATCGTTGCCAGATGACCGTGCGCGCGCTTCAAGCGGTTGATCAGTCCGTTGTTGGCGGCGTGGCTCATTGCGGTCTCTCGGTTACGCGCCGGGCAGATGCAGCCAACCGCTGATCCCGACATAGGTGCCAACCAGCAGGATGATAATGCCCGACAGGTAGGGCGCCCTGCGGACGATCTCGCCAAAGCCCGACCAGCGCTGCGACACATGCTTCACGCTGAGAGCCGCCAGCACGCCCGATGCCACCATGGTCAGTGCTAGGCCAACACTGAAGCTGACAACGACAACCGCGCCCAATGCGACCTTCTTTAGCTGGAGGCACAGCATGAGTACGGTGATTGCGCCGGGGCAGGGTATCAGGCCGCCGGTCAGCCCGAACAGGGCGATCTGGCCGGTCGTTACCTCGCGATTGGCAAAGCGGCGGCGGATGTCCTCGGCATGTTCCATTTCATGGGCATCGACGTAGCCTCCGGTTGCTAGCTCGATGGCGTGGACTTCCTCGTCGGTGGGTTCGTGATGGTGGTCGTGGCCATGATGATGATCGTGGTCGTGGTGGTGGCCGTCATGCTCATTGTGAAAGTGGCTGGATTCCAGTTGTTCGCGGCGGGTGCGCCACAGCATCCAGATGGCAAGTCCGACGATGATGACGCCTGACGCCAGTTGGAAGTAGGGTTCGGTAGCTTCGGCGCGCAGACCGCCGAATAGCCACATGCCGCCCAATGCGACGAGCCAAACCACTGCCGTATGCGAGACGGTCGCTGCGAGCCCCAGCAGGACAGCTTGCTTCACCGTCCCGCGCACCGCGATGATGAAGGCGGCCATCATGGTCTTGGAGTGGCCAGGCTCCAGCCCGTGCAATGCGCCCAGAAGGATGGCGCTGGGGATGAACAGCCACGCGTGCGTGCCGCCCTGCTGCAGAAGGTAGGTGAAGTCAGTCATGGAACCCTGTATCCCCCTGGGGGGGATATGGCAACGGATGAACAATGGCGTGATAAGGGCGCTACAAAGTGCGCTATAAGATAGGGGTGTGGTGCTGACGTCAACGTAGCTAAGCACCTAGGAAGGAAGCACAGTGGCATCGCCAAAGAGTGCAAATCTGCCGAAGATTTCCCGAACTGTCTGGGCGCTGGGCCTGGTCAGCATGTTCATGGATATCTCTTCGGAGATCGTCCACGCGCTGCTGCCGTTGTTCCTGACGGTGACCCTGGGCGCCAGCGTGGCGCTCGTCGGCATCATCGACGGCATCGCTGAGGCGACGGCGTCAATTTCCAAGGTGTTCTCCGGGTATCTGTCCGATCGAATTGGTCGCCGAAAGCCGCTGATTCTCTTGGGCTATGGTCTTGGCGCATTGTCCAAACCATTGTTTGCACTCGCCGTCGGCCCCATGCCGGTACTCGGCGCCCGATTTATCGATCGGATCGGCAAGGGGCTGCGCGGTGCGCCACGTGACGCGTTGGTGGCCGATGTCACCCCGCTCGAAATCCGGGGCAGGGCTTACGGCCTGCGGCAGGCCCTCGATACCGTTGGTGCATTCGCCGGCCCACTTGCGGCGATTGGCCTGATGGCCGTCTTTTCCGACAATATGCGAGCGGTCTTCTGGGTCGCCGTCGTTCCCGGTTTTGTCGCAGTTCTGCTGGTCATCTTCGGTATAGAGGGACGGCGCGGCGAATTGGCGCATGGCGAAGCGCGGGTACCTTTGCGAATAGCGGACCTGCGAAAGCTGGATCGCGGATTCTGGCCGGTGGTTGGCATAGGTGTGATGTTCACAATGGCCCGGTTCAGCGAAGCTTTCCTCATCCTGAAGGCCAATGATGACGGCTTGCCCCTGGCGCTGGCACCGCTTGTGCTGGTCGTCATGAACCTCGTTTATTCGCTCGGCGCCTATCCCGCCGGTGTCCTCGCCGACGAAGGGGGCGCGCAACGGCCGTTGGTCTACGGCCTTGCCTGCCTTGTCGTCGCAGACATGTTCCTGGCCTCGCGGCTGGGCCTTGTTGGTACTTTTGCCGGAATCGCGCTGTGGGGCGCACACATGGCACTGACTCAGGGGTTGCTGGCCCAGCTTGTCGCCGAGCGCGCACCCGAGGCGTTGCGAGGATCGGCCTTTGGCATATTCAATCTTGCAACCGGCATCACGATGCTGGCCGCCAGCGTGCTTGCAGGGGTTTTGTGGGATTATGCCGGCCCCTCGGCAACATTCATCGCAGGTGGCGGGTTTGCAGGAGTTGCAGCCTTGTTGATCCTGTTCCGGCGGATTGTGTCGAACCGCGCAGGAAAAAGATTGCGATAAATACGGATTGCGAGAGCTGAAATATTTTTAGAGTCCCATTTGGGGAGGAACTCTCAACTCTTAAAAATCAAACTCCCCGCTCCCTGCGATCCTCGCATACCGCCCCAGACACGCCACCGCATGCATATGCTCATCCGCCGTCACCCCGGCGCAGCAGTCCTCAAGGATCACCACTTCATAATCCCGGTCATGCGCATCGCGGGCACCGCTATGCACCACGCCGTTGGTCGAGACGCCGCAGAGCACCAGCCGCTCGATGCCATTTGCGCGGCATATCGGTTCGAGCGATGTGCCGTAGAACGGGCTGACGCGGTGTTTGACGATGTCGAAATCGCCCGATTGCGGGGCGAGGGCGGGGTGGACTTCGGTGCCTTTGGTGCCGAGCTGGAAAATGCCATTGGCCCGCGCGCCGGAGAAGATCGGTGAGGAGGGCGGGCATTCGCGGTAGTCGCTGGAGAAGCCGACGCGGACGTAGGCGATTTTGACCCCGGCTGCCCGCGCTGCGGCGATGGCTTTGGCGGTGGTGTTGAGCACACCCCGCTGCTTCACCTGCACGCCATAGGTATTGGCGTTGAAGCCGTCTTCGGCGACGATGTCGTTCATCATGTCCATGACGAGGAAGAGGGTGGGTTTCATGGGGGTGCTTTCGACTTTTTGCGTTGTTAAAAATTTGTTTCGCGCAGAGGCGCAGAGAGATTGCACCTGGGGCGAAGCCCCTTTGAAATTCATCGGGCCTCAGTGCCGATTGGCAAGTGACTTTAAGTGCCTGCGGTGCAATCCAGAATCTCTGCGCCCTCTGCTTCCTCTGCGCCTCTGCGCGAAACAATCTTTCTTCACTTCACCTTCGCCACAGAATCCCTCAATTCCAGCCAGCCCGCCTCGATATGCTGCCGCGTCGCCAGCATCGCTGCGGCGGCGTCGGAAGCGATCATCGCGCCCAGCATGTCGTCATGCTCCTCCGCCGCCCGGCTCACCCGGCCTTTCAGCCGGTTGATCAGGTCGAAGGGATAGCGCGCCCAGAGGATCTGCACGAAATGCAGCGTCTGCGGCTGCTGCGCGATGGCGAACATGCGGTGGTGGAATCGGTAATTGGCCGCGCGGGCAGCCTCATTATCGCCCGCAGTGAAGGCATTGGCGAATTCACCGGCCAGCACTTTCAGCTCGGCGATGTCGGCGGCGCTGGCATGTTCGACCGCGCCTTTTACCAGCTGGGTTTCCAGCAGAATGCGCAGGTTCAGCACTTCGGACGAGGCTTCGATATCGAACGGCGCCACAACCGCGCCCTTGTAGCTATCGCCGGTGACATAACCCTCGGCCTCCAGCAGCTTCAGCGCCTCGCGCACCGGCGTAATGCTGGTGCCCAGCTGGTCGGCGATTTCCTGCTGCTTGAGCCGCGCCCCGCGCGCGATCCGCCCGGCGATGATGCCCTCGCGCAGGAAGTCGGCGACCTGTTCTTCCTTGGTTTTGAACTCCATGGCGCTCACCCCTTATCCCGCACCGGCGCCCAGGCGAAGTCGCCGGGCTGGTAGGCCTTGGCCGCACCTGCATTCAGTAGCGCGGCGCATTCCGCCTCGCTGTAGCCGAGTGAGCGCAGCAGCTCTTCGGTGTGTTCGCCGATCTCGGGCGGGGGCAGATTGGGTGTGACTTCTGACTGCCCGGGAAACTCCGGCACTTCGAAATGCAGGCCCCGGAAATCCACCTCACGCAGCTTGCCCGGCTGGTGCGCCTGCGGGGCATCGAGCACCCGTTCGAGCGGCAGCACTTCGTTGAAACCGAGCCCCGCGGTGCGCAGCTTCGCTTCGATCTCGGCATAGGGGAGCTGACCGACCGCCGCGCTGACCGCTGCTTCCACCCGCTCGCGCTGCTGCTTGCGGTCGCGCAACTTGGCGAACTGCGCATCGCCATCCTCAGGCATGGCGAGCGCCCTGGTCAGCTTCGCCCAATGCGCGTCGGTGAGGATCAGCAGATAGACCCAGCGCTGATCGCGGGTTCGGTAGGAGCCGTAGCCCGGCATCGAAAACTCGCCGCCGCCTTCCTTTTCCAGACGGCCGAGCAGCTGGGTCTTGAGCTGCATCCCCGCCAGATCGCGCGCGGCCAGATGCAGGCCGGTCTCGTAAAGGCCAATCTCGATGCGCCGGTCGGCCTCGCTCGCAGTGGGGTTCATCATCGCGGCCATTATGCGGATCACCGCATAAGTCCCGGCGAACTGGTCGTGGTAGGATGGGCCAAAGCGGGTCGGGCGACCGTCGATGCGGTGATCGTCCATCGCGCCGGTTGCGGCCTCGGCGATCGGGTTGGTCATCAGGTCGTCGGTCTGCGGACCGTGGGCATAGCCCTTGATATGGACGTGGATGATGGCGGGGTTCACCGCCATGCAGTCGTCCGCCGTCACCCCCAGCTTGCGCGCGGCAGAGGGGGCCAGGTTGTGGATCACGACATTGGCGCAGGCGGCAAGGCGCAGGAACACCTCCTTGCCGCCTGCGGTGGTGAGATCGAGGCAGATCGCCTTCTTCGAATGGCTATAGGCAACAATCGTCCCGCTCGGCCCGCCGCGCACCAGGCTGCGGGTGGTATCGCCGCTGGGCGGTTCGATCTTGATCACCTCGGCACCGAGGCTGGCGAGGATATGCGTAGCAAAGGGCGCGGCGATCAT
The DNA here is from genome assembly GCA_023266625.1 of Novosphingobium sp. GTDB lineage: Bacteria > Pseudomonadota > Alphaproteobacteria > Sphingomonadales > Sphingomonadaceae > Novosphingobium. The sequence continues at coordinate 25,434 of JAHFPT010000046.1, forward strand.
CGTGCCGAGTTCGATCACGCGGCGTCCGGCGAGGGGACTGGAGGAGGCGTTCATCCGCACCTCGATAAAGATAATGCATTATATATCAAGTGGCGCGCGAAATGCCACGGCCAGACTTATCGTGTCACGCCCCCTTCATGGCCCGCGCAATGCCGATCAGTCGCACCAGTCTCCGCGTCGGCCTTGCCAGCGTTCGGCGAGACCCTCGCTGACCAGGGTTGCGCCGAGACTTTGGCCGCCACGGGTGACCGTCCGCAACAGGCGGCCATAGCGGTCGGTATTGCGCTCTGCTGTGACCAGCTCGAATGGACCGGCGTTGAGCAGCACGATCAGCCTGCGGGTCGCAGCATCGCCGCGCGAGCGTTCCTCCAGGCATTGCGCGCCGTGCGTTTCGGGTGCGTTGATGTCGGCGATGCGCACCTTCTCGCCGTCGAGCCAGAAGGTGTCGCCATCGACGACGCAGGTGGTGCGGGGGCCGGGTGCGCAGAGTGCGAAAGTGGCGGCGAGCGATAGGGCGAGGGCAGGCATGGCGCGGGATTTGATCGCGCGGGCTGCTCCATCCTATCCGGACAAGTCCCTAGAATTATTCCGTTTCAGAGGCTTAGGAACAATCCCGCCAGCGCCGCGCTCATCAGATTGCTCAGGCTTCCTGCCACCATCGCCTTGATACCGAGCCGGGCGATGACCGGGCGCTGACCCGGCGCAAGTCCCCCGGTAACCGCCATCTGGATGGCAATCGAGGCGAAATTGGCGAAGCCGCACAGCGCAAATGTGACTACGGCGATAGTCCGTTCGGACAGGTCGTTCGCTTGCCCCAGATCGATGAAGGAGACGAATTCATTCAGCACCAGTTTGGTTCCGAAAAAGCTGCCCGCGCGCAGTGCCTCGGCCCAGTCGGGCGCGGCGATCAGGTAGAAGATCGGCGCGAAGATAGTGCCGAGCAGTGACTGGAAGGTGACCCCGCCATAGCCGAGCAATCCCGCCGCCCAGCCGATCAACCCATTGGCCAGCGCCACCAGCGCGACGAAAGCCAGCACCATCGCGCCGACCGCAACCGCCAGCTTGACCCCGGTCTGCGCCCCTTGCGCGGCGGCCATGATGATGTTGGCGGGGCGTTCCTCGTCTTCGTAGAGTGCCACTTCGGTGTCGCGCTGCATGTCCTTGGGATCGGGCATGATCAGCTTGGCCATCAATATGCCGCCCGGTGCCGACATGAAGGCGGCGGCGACGAGATAGTCGATGCGGATGCCCATGCTGGCATAGGCGGCAAGGATCGTCCCCGCCACTCCCGCCATGCCGACGCTCATCACGCAAAACAGCTGCGAAGGCGCGAGGGCGGCCAGATAGGGCCGGATCACCAGCGGCGATTCCGACTGGCCGACGAAGATGTTGGAAGCAGCGCACAGGCTCTCTACCTTGCTGATGCCGGTCACTTTCTCCAGCCCCCCGCCGATCCAGCGGATGACGAATTGCATCACGCCGAGGTGATAGAGGATGGCAATCAGCGCGGCGAAGAAGACGATAACCGGCAATGCGGAAATGGCAAAGCTGGTGCCGCCAATCTCGGGTCTGGCCAGCGGGCCGAACAGGAAGTCGGTGCCGGCCTGGGCATAGGAGAGCAGGCTGGAGACGCCGGAGGATAGTGCCTGCAATGCCGCCTTACCCGGCGGTGAATAGAGCGCCAGCGCGGCGAAACCTGCCTGCAAGCCAAAGGCCGCGCCGACCACGCGCAAGCGAATCGCCTTGCGGTCGGAGGAGAGCGCCACGGCGACGGCAAGGATCAGCAGGATGCCGAGCAGGCTGTAGGCGATTTGCATTAGCGTTTCCCCGTTGGTGCAATGACACATGCCTACCTTAATCCGCCTACCCTGAGCATTTCGATGCCCAATCGGCCTTGCGGTTGGCTCATCACAAGGATCCCATCTGCTGTTTGATCGCGTCGGGGATCATCGGATTGCCCCGCTCACCGCCGGCGAATTCGGCGATCTTGCTGCGGATGAAGGCGTCGGGATCATCCGCCCAGCGCTTAACGATATCGAAGGCGACCGGATCGGAAGGGATCATGATTTTGCCCTGCGCCATGCCATCGGCCAGCACCACGGCCAACTCCTCGGGCATCATCAGCCGCGTTTCCGTGCCCGGACCGCGCATCGGGCAGTCCTCGGTCCAACTGGTCATTGAGTCCATCACCTGGGTCATCACCGGGCCGGGCATCAGGCAGGAAACGCGAATGCCTTTGGGCTCCAGATAGACCGCGAGGTTCTCACTCATCGAGATCACCGCCGCCTTGGCTGCGCCATAGGGCACCCGGCTGGCGGCATAGGGATACAAGCCAGCAAAGCTGGCGGTGTTGACCACATGGCCCTTCCCGCGCGCCAGGAACTTCGGCAGAAAATGGAGGCAGCCGCGCACTGCCGCGAAATAGTTGATATCCATGATCCGGTGCCATTCGGCGAAGGGAATGTCCTCCGGATGGCCATTGAGCATGCCGCCGACATTGTTCATGACGATGTCGACAGGCCCGAAGGCATTTTCTGCCGCCGAAGCCGTCGCGGCAATCGATTCTTCCGACAGCACATTGGCCGCCAGCGCCACCGCCGTGCCGCCCGCAGCGACGATCTCGGCGGCGGTTGCCTTCGCGGCATCTTCGGCAAGGTCGGCAATCGCAAGCCGCGCGCCGCGCTTGGCCCATTCCATCGCCACCGCCCGGCCGATGCCCTTGGCCCCGCCATAAATCAGCGCATTGGCACCCGCGAAGGGGGCGGATTGTTCGCTCATGTCCTGTCTCCCATTGCCCGTGATTCACCGAAGCATGGAAGAGCGCGCGGCGGCGGGCAAGCGGGAAGCGCGATCTATACGATTCGATCCTAGGTCAACGGCAGCCCGCTCCCGCGCGGCGACGGTCTGGCCGATACAGCCTGCGTTCAGCCGGGCCGGGCTTTTCTGCGCCGGGGCAGACACGAAAATATGACGATAAGGAGATAGAAATGTTCAAGAAACTGACTCTGGCAGCGATGGCCTGCACCCTTGGTGCCCTCGCCGCCGCAGCGCCTGCCGAGGCACGGATCAATCAGCGCCAGGCCCGCCAGGAACATCGCATCGCGCAAGGCCAGGCCAATGGCAGCCTTAACGCGCGCGAGAGTGCCCGGCTCAATCGCCAGCAGAACCATATTGCCCGTTACGAAGCCAACAGCCGCGCCGATGGCAATGGCCTGTCCCGCCGCGAACGCGCCAATATCGCGCGGATGCAGAATCGCACGAGCCGCCACATCTATCGGCAGAAGCATGACCGCCAGCACCGCTGACAGGACGACAGCCAAAGGTCCGGGCGCAATATGCCCGGACCGACTGGTCATCTCAGCGCGATTTACGCTGGATCAGCTGGTCGAGAACCATGCCGTCGATATCGGTGTTGACCTGAATCCATAGCGGCAAATGGTCCGACATCTGGTAGGTGAAGGCCGCCTTGTCGATGTCGGCAAACAGCGGCTTGTGATCGCTGGCATAGAAATCGACGACACCCCCGGCATTACTGAAATTTTCGTCGAAACGCGGCATGTGCAGGATCTGGTCATAGCGCTTGTCGCGGGCCAGATTGGTGCCGAAACTGTCGTCGATCAGCGCCTTGGGCAGGCGCAGCCCCTGCGACGTGATCGCCGCGAACATCGGGTCCTGGCGGCTGGGAATGTTGAAATCGCCCATGACGATGATGTCCTTGTCCTCGGCGTGTTTCTCCGCAGCTTTCGAGCCGACCCATTTGGCCAGGCCTTCGATCTCGCGCTTTCGTCCTTCCAGACTGTCGCCCCAGCGGACATGGGTGGTGAAGGCCAGGAAATCGTAGTTGCCCGACTTGAACGAAGCGACATAGGGCGCGCGCCACCAGCTGTCCTCGCTGACATATTCGGTGCCGCGCTTGACCCGGGGCGGGCTGGCTTCGCAGGCCATGCCGTTGAAGCGGACGGCCCGGCTGTCGAAGACATAGCAGATGCGTTCGCGATTGCCGCCGGCATCGAGCACAGCATCGGAATAAACTGCATCCCAATAGGGTCCGAGATAGCCAAGGACGCGATTGAGGTCGGACAGATCTTCGCGCAGTTCGACGATCCCGACCAGATCGAACTGGCCGATAATTTCTGCGATATAGTGCAGCGCAGCGACTTTGCGGGGCACCTTGCCGAATTCGCGGATGTTCCAGGTGGCGATGTTCAGCGTCTCGTCGAGCTTCGATGGCGGGATTTTGGCGGCCTCGATGCGCTTGCGCAGGAGCTTCAGTCCTTCTGCGATCTCCAGGCTGATATTTCCGTGGAACATGGCTGTCTCCTAAGGATGCAGGACTAGCTACTACTGCGCCCGTTTTTTGGATGATTGCAAGAATCCGACAGACTTGCGAACGGTCTTCGTTTCAGCCCGCCGTCTCGCCCAGACCCGCCATGCTCTGGGCCAGCGGCCACAGCACTTCATTGGCCAGAACCGTGCAGAAATACTCGTTGACCAGAGTGATCTTGCCGCCGCGTAGAGTGCAAACGAAGACATACTGATTGGCATAGCGCGCGCCAGCGACGGTGGTGGCATTGCCCTCGCATTCGACTGCCACCTTGTCGCCATCGGCAAGCGCACTGAGGATGGTGAAGCTCAGGCCGCTGGGGATCAGCGCCTTGAACGCCTCGATCCCGTCGATCATCATCCTGGCGTCGCGCGATCCATGAAAGTAGCTGCCCCCACGGGCGACGGCGACGGCATCGGGTGCCAGGCATTCCGCCGCTGCCACCGGGTCGTTGTCGCCCATCGCCTTGATGAATTTGAGCGCCACCTGCTTGTTCGCTTCACTCATCGCCTTCTCCCGTTTTAGAGCCAGATGACGTTAGGTTGTACCACCATGACGGAGCCGATTTTGGCCCATTGCTGCGTCCTTCGTCGGTCACTATGCTCTGGCATGGCTCCCTCCTCACTCCTGATAAGGAACGCTTTACGTTCCGTAAAACTTGGGCACTGGGCCAAAATCGGCTCCGTCATGGTGGTACAACCTAACGTCATCTGGCTCTGGCAAGCAATTCCCGCACCGCTCCGCCGACATCGTATTGGTGCCAGAACTTGAGGAACACCGCATAGATATGCATCGAATTGCGCGCCGGGTCGACCGCTACCGGCTCAAACATCGGATCGAGCGGGCCGGAGGCATCGACGCATTCGGGCAGGCGGAAGCGGATGGTTTCGGGAAAGGCCAGCATCCGTGCAACGCCCATCGCGGCGAGGTGAATCCGCAGATGGAAGGTCAGTTCTTCGACCGTGATCTGCGGCCCGCCATTGGCGCAATATTCCGCCACGAACAGCGCCAGCAGCTCGTCGAGATGATGGCCCCAGATATCGTGGTGTGCCGCGCTTAGCCCGCCCCACAGCGCGCAGCCGAAAGTGATCTGGCCGACCCGGCCCCAGTCGATCAACCCGCAATGGAGTTCGCCCGCCCCATTCTTGTCTATGGCGTCGCGCCAGAACCAGCAATTGTCGATATGCGCGTTCCAGTGGCAAAGCGCGATCAGTCGCGGATCGCCCTGGAGGAAGCGCTGGATTGTCGCCTCATGTTTGCGGATGAGGTGGGCATCGCGCGCCAGCTGCGCCATGAATTCGGGAGTGCGCACTTCGGCAGTCAGTAGTTGCGGGCAATCTCTCGCATAGGCGAAGCAATGCTCAAGCTCGGCCTGCAACTCTTCCTCGTTGTAGCGGATCGGGTCGGCGGAATCAGTCGCCGGATTAAACGGAAAGCGCGTGTCGATGTCGGGTGCCAGTCGTCCCGATTTATGCGATGCGGCGAGCCGGGCGAGCGCGGTGACGACTTGCCGGTAATGGGTGAGCGGATCGTCCAGCGTCAGGTGGTCAAGGCATTTGCGCCGGTGCGGCTCGATCCCGGCCTCGCCATAGCGGATGCTCTCGGTGATGATCAGGCCAGTGCCGCTTGCCAAATGGTAATCGCCGAAATAGGCGACCGGCACGGAAATCGGGAAGCCCGGCTGGCGCGACAGCGGCGCAAAGCGCGCTTCGGGGGCCATTTCCCAGCGTCCGCGATTGT
>JAHFPT010000404.1 GCA_023266625.1 Novosphingobium sp.
GGGACACTGCCTCAGGCGGGGGTGTGTAGGAAAATGGAAATTCCGGCGCTGTCCGGTTCCCGATGGATGTGGCCGAAAGCTGGCGCGCGGCATTGACTCGTCCGGCTTCGGGCCTAGACCTCAGCGCCTTGAACCAAGGGACGACACATGGCGACGGTGACGCGCAGAATCGGGGCTGAGAGTTCGGCGACGCGTGCCGCCATGCTGGGGGCCGCCGAGGCGCTGATGCGCGACGAAGGCTATGCCGCGGTCAGCACCCGCAAGGTGGCGACGCGCGCCGGGCTCAAGCCGTCGCTGGTGCACTATTATTTCCCGACCACTGACGATCTGCTGATTGCGATGTTCCGGCGCGGCGCCGATCAGAGCGATGCCATGCTCGAGGCGGCGCTGTCCGCGCCCGATCCGCTGCGCGCCTTGTGGGATTTTTTCGCCGACACCAGCCGCACGGCGCTGACGCTGGAATTCATGGCGCTCGCCAATCATCGCAAGACGCTCCGCAGCTTCATGGTCGAACACAGTGAGCAGATGCGCGAGCGTCAGGTGGAATTGCTCTCGCGCCTGCCAGCCCTGGCGGATTCGCCCTTCGCTGACTGCCCGCCCGCCGGACTCAGCCTGTTGCTGGCCGGGATCGGCCGGGCGCTGGTGATGGAGGGCGGCATGGGCGTGGTCGGCGGACACGCCGAAGCCCGCGCCTTTGTCGAGCAATGGCTGGAGCGGCTGCGCGGCTGAGCGGCGTACTTGACCCCTGGGGCGGCCTGCTGTACAAGTGTTCAGTATAAACCGCCGATCACTGCCCGGGAGCCTCTGCCATGGCCACAACCACTGCTACACGCTGGGAAATTACCGATGTCGCGCCGAACATCGGCTGCACCATCCGCACCGACAAGCAGACGCTGCTTTCGGGTGCAAAAACCAAGGAAATTAGGGGGCTGATGGAAAGCCGCGGCGTGATCGTCTTCCCACAGATCAACCTCACTGACGAAGAGCAGATCGCATTCACCCACACGCTCGGGACTTTCGCGCATGAAGTGGGCGAGTCGAAGGCCGGGATGGACACGGTCTATCCGATCACCATGGACCCCAGGGTCAATCCCAACGCTTCCTATCTGCGCGGCGCGTTCTTCTGGCATATCGACGGCACCATGTCTGACATGCCGATTCTCGCCTCGATCATGAGCGCGCGGGCGCTCGCCAAGGAAGGCGGCGAGACCGATTTCTGCAACACTTATGCTGCTTTCGAGGCCTTGCCCGAAGCCGAGAAGCGCGAGCTCGAAAAGCTGAAGGTGGTCCACGCCATGTGGCGCTCGCAGCTCTATCACGATCCCGAGCCAAGCTATGCCAGCATGAAGCTGTGGCAGTCGATCGGCCGCAACACCCTGCCGCTGGTGTGGAAGCACCGGACCGGGCGCAAGAGCCTGGTGCTGGGCGCGACTGCGTTGCAGGTCGAAGGCATGGACATGTTCGAGAGCGAGGCGCTGCTGGTCCGCCTGCGCGAATGGGCGACGAGGCCCGAGTATTCCTATCGCCACACGTGGAAGCTCGGCGACATGGTGATCTGGGACAACACCGGCACCATGCACCGCGCGACGCATTATGATTATGATTCTGGCCGCCTGATGCATCGCACCAAGCTGGAGGGCGAAGAGGCCTTTGCCTGAGCTGGGGTCAGGGGCCGACGACGCTGAAATCGATGCGCTGCCGCGCGCCGCTGCCACGGCATCCGAGATTCCGCTGGTCGATCTGTCAGGGGCCAGCGCGGCTGCGGACATTGCCGCTGCCTGTCGCGGCTGGGGGATATTCGCACTTGCCGGTCATGACCTCGATGTGGCGCTGGCCGAAAGCTGCCTCGCCGAAATGCGCCGCTTCTTCGCACGGTCGCTTGCCGAAAAGCAGGCCCTGTCGCGCAGTCTCGATAACCCCTGGGGCTTCAACGACCGCGAACTGACCAAGAACCGTCGCGACCGCAAGCAAGTCTTCGATATTGGCCCCGAGCAAAGTGATCCGGCCGATCCCTTCGGTGGCACCACACCCTGGCCGGACGCCGATCCGGCCTTCGCCGCAGCGATGCGAGCATGGAAGGTCAGGTGCGAGGCGCTGTCGGAGCACCTGCTGGCGGCGATCTTTGCAGGCCTTGGCGAACCCGCCGCCGCTGCCGGGGCAGCCTTTCGCCCTTTCGCCACCAGTTTTCTGCGGCTCAACTGCTATCCACTCGGCGATCCTTTCACCGGCCCCGGCCCCCGCGATGGTGCCCGCGCGGTCCACCACCATACAGATGCCGGGGCGCTGACCGTGCTGCTCGAGGATGGCACACCGGGCCTGCAAGTGTTGCGCCAAGGGCACTGGCACGATGTCCGCCCGCTGACCGGCGCGCTGATCGTCAATATCGGCGATATGGTCGAAGTCTGGTCGAACGGACTCTACCGCGCGCCGGTCCACCGGGTGCTGGCGATGGACCGGTGCGAGCGTGTCAGCGCGCCCTATTTCCACAACCCTTCCTATGGCGCCACGATAGCGCCGCTGCCCGGCGCTCTGGCCCGGAGCGGCCCGCCGCGATTTCGTCCGATTAATTGGACCCTCTTCCGCCGCCGCCGCGCAGAGGGCGATTTCGGCGACTATGGGCAGGAAGTGCAGATCGGCGATTGG
>JAHFPT010000215.1 GCA_023266625.1 Novosphingobium sp.
GCTCCACCCGCTGTTCTTGACGGTGCCCGGGGGATCGAGAAACACCGATGACGAACTCATGTTTATGATGGTTCCGCTGCCTCGCTCAAGCATCGAATCGAGCGCCCGCCGAAACAGCACGAACGCCGCAATGACGTCCCCGGCGAAGTGTGCGGTGAGGTCTTCCGGTTCGGTCTCAAGCATGAGCTCGGTCTGGCCGCGACCTTTGTAGATACCGAAGTTGCACAGTACATCGCAATGGCCGAATGCTTTGAGCGCGCAGTTGGCGAAGGCGTGGATCGAGGCGCGGTCGGTCAGGTCCGCAGGGAACGGTAACGCACGCACGCCGTGGCTGCGAACTTCATCAGCCACCGCCACAAGCCGCGCGGCATCGCGCGCGGTCAACGCGATGTCATAGCCAGCAGCGGCGAGGCACACCGCAGTCTCGGCACCCATCCCGCGGTTCGCGCCGGTGATCCAGGCGACCTTGCGCCGAGTGTCTTCAGGTTCTGCCATATATATTCGGGTCACTAGGGTTGCTCGAAAGCTTGACGATGAAAGTCATAACGCCGTCGATCTGGACGGATGCAGCTTTGCATCCGCTCCGCAGGGCCAGAAATCCTGATTCTCCGTATCCCGGCGCGAACGAAGGCTTGGCATGGCCCCGTGGCGCATCAGGCGCGGGTGCAACTGACCATCATGTTGCGCATTTCGTAGCCCTGGGTCCCCATGCTCCATCCGATATCGGGCGCCTTTTCAAGCTTCAGGCCCGGTACGCGAAACAGGTGGTTGAGAAAGATGCGTGTTTCATGCAGCGCAACCTGCGCGCCGGGGCAGCGATGCGGGCCGTCACCAAAGCTTGCCCAGGTTGGCAGCTGTTTGGTTTTTTCGGCGCGATCGGGGTCGATCGCATAGGGATTTTCGCCGACCGACGCGGGGTCCTGGTTGGACGCGCGGATATCGACCGCAAGCAGCTGATCCTTGGGCAGCGATCCGGCGGATTTCAATTGCAGATCCTGGTTCGTGCGGCGGTACAGATAGCCCGCGACCGGATCGAGGCGGAGCAGTTCATGAATGATATTGAACTGCCCGTTCTCGTTCTCGGCGAGAAACCGTTCCTTCAGATCGGGGTGGTCGAACATTTGCCATGCCGCGACCTGCATGAACTCGCGCGTGGTCGAAACGCCAGCGCCGGAGTAGGTCATGGTTTCGATTATCATGGCTTTCACACTGTAATCGTGTTGCACCATATAGCTGATCACATCGTTCTTCGGCTCGCTCTTGCGGGCTTTCGCGGCGGGAACGATGCAATCGGTGTAGAGCTTTTTTGCCAGGAAGCCCCTGCGCGCCTTGTGGAAGGGGCCGAGCAGCTTGTCGTTGATGAACCGGTAGAGCGGGCGCTTGTCGAACGAGTTGCTCGAACCCATCAGCTTCTTGAGCAGCTGGACTGTCTTGGTGCGATCGCTTTCGGTCAGTCCCAGGATTTCGAGCGCAACGGCACCGGCGAGTTCGAGCGCGATCACATCGAGGTTGGCGCTGCCCGTCCTGCGGAATTCGGCGATCATCTCCGTCATTGTGCGCTCCATCAGCGGATTGTACCGCGTGAGGATCGCCTTGGGGGTGAAATAGGGCGCCACCGATGCCCGCCTGCGCTTGTGCACATCGCCGTCGAGGAAGAAGAACGAGGTGTGGTCGGGATTATCGACTTTAATCGAATCTGCGCTGGCGCCCGCCTGGCGCATATCCGGTGAACGGAGAATCTCGCGCGAGAACTCGAAGCTCTTCGAAATCCTCGACCCGGGGAACGGCTTGAGTGCCTCGCCGACAAGATGCGCCGTCTTGCGGTCGTCGCGTTCGGCGGGGGGTGAATTGTGGTCGGGACTGAGTGCGGCGCTGGCCATGGTCTCTCCTCGTTTGCCGTGGTTCGAAGCCTGCGGCCTTCAATGAATTAAGATAGAACACCTAAAACATGCCGTCAACGTCCATGGTACTTTCCCGCAGCCTTCTCATTGCGCATGGACGCGGGTGACGAGCAACTTCGATACGCGAATCGTTCGATGCGATCCATAATGCGCGTTTCAGCACAAGTTTCCATAAATGTACATTGATGTCCGCTTTGGCGCTGGACCAATCGCATATGAACATTTTGGTTTCGCGCAGAGATCGCAGAGGCGTTGTCGCTGTGCAGGATTGCTTGTTTCAAGTGCTGAGAGATCCGGAAAATAATGGGCTTTGCCCCAAACCACACCACTCTGCGCCCTCTGCGGCCTCTGCGCGAACCAATTGCTTTGAATCGATATGCGATTGCCCTGACTTTGGCGCTGGGCCGCCGCCCCTCGCTCGTCTCGCAGCGGCTGGTTTCAGGGGCGGTGGGTCTGGCCTCCATCGACGGCAATCGTCTGGCCCGAAATGAATCCCGACAAATCGGACAGCAGGAATGCCCCCATGGCGGCAATGTCGTCCGGATTGCCGTGCCGCGTCTTCATGAGCGTGTCCTGGACAGCATCGTCGATGAATTTTTCTGTGCCCGGTCTGAATTTATAGTGAGGGATAATACCAGGCGCGATGGCGTTGGCTCTTATCCCCTGTGGGCCATAGCGGCAGGCAACGTTGCGCATTAGCGCCTGAATTCCCGCCTTGCACATTGCATAGGCAAAGCGCGTTTGGGAAGCGGTGGTGGCCGCAGACGACGATGTGTAAACCATGGCCCCTCCGCCGGTCTCGATCATCGCGGGCACCGCCAGTCGAGAACAGAGGAAATAGCCCCGCAGATTGACGTGGACGCTGGCGTCGAACATTTCCATCGGGATATCCAGACCTTCCGGCAGCAAGCCATCCGGAACAATTGCGAAATTGCAGTGAAACCCATCAAGACGCCCGTGGCGCGAGAGAGCAGAGTCGATCAGCGCCTGAATTGAGGTTTCCTCGCTGCCGTCGAGATAGGTCCCCAGGGCTCGCAAACCGTCAGGGTCAATCTCCTTGCCCAGCTCTGCGGCATGGTCTCCCTCGATGTCTCCAAAAACAAGTTTTGCGCCTTCGGCGTGGTAATAGCGGGCAAGGCTATCTCCAATGCCGCCCACCCCGGCAAGAATAATGACCTTTCCCTCTAGGATTCCCATAAAATTATTCTCCGATTTTATAACCTTAGCCGCGGCAGCGGATATTTTCAGCACATCTTCTTAAAACATGCTCAGGTGCGCTTAGCCGAAGCAGTTATATTTTGCCAAGCGATTTGACGGATATGGACCGCGCGGCTTGCTAAGTGACTGTTCGCGGATCACTCGCTCCGCGAGGTACGCATGGATACCACATATGGACAGGACGCCCGAAGAAGCGTACACTGGTGTACTCTTAACGGATTCGGGGTCAAGCCGCCACATTTTCGTTTGGCGCTCGGCTGCCCGGATTTGGGATTGCACTGAAGGGAAATGATTATGGAAAAACTGACGATTGTTTCGCTGGACGGCCACGCTCAGATGCCGCCGGAGGCCTGGCCGAAGTTTCTGGACAGGAGCTTCCACCATCTCCTGCCGGCGCTGAACCAGGAAAATCGCGATTTTATCGGGGTCAACAGCCATTTCTTCAATCGCCTGCACAATTCCGATCTTCACGATATCTACGACTTCGATAATGCCGTCCGCGATGGCTATGGCGAGGGCGTCTGGAACCTGGAAAAGCGCCTCCATGAGATGGATCGCGAAGGGATCGCCGCCGAGTTCATCCACAGCGGGGATTCGCGAGCGGCCGGCCTGTTCTTCCAGTCCTCCAATCGCGATCATGCCATGGATCGGTGCCAGGCCGGCGTGAAGGCTTATAATCGCTGGCTGTTCGATACCTTCGGTTCGGAGCCCGATCGGCTCTACCTGATCGGAATCCTCGGCTCGGCGCCGTGGCGCAATGTGGACGAGCTGATCGAGGAACTCGACTGGATCGCCGACCACGGTTTCAAGGCGACAACGCTGCCCGGTTTCACAGCCTATCCCGGCCAGCCTCCGCTGTTCGACAAATATTGGGACCCGTTCTGGGCGCGCTGTGAGGAACGCGGCATCTTTCTGTGGATGCACGCCGGGCAGGGTGAGCGCCAGGGTGAGCTCGGCGCGATGTTCCACCGCATCGGCAATGTGATCCGGGAAGAACAGGCTGACGTTCCGACGGCGATCGAAAAGCTCAGCAAGGAATTTTTCCAGGGCAAGATTTTCTCGAGCGTAAAGCCGCGCCGGGCAATGTGGCAGTTGATGATGGGCGGGGTGTTCGATCGCTATCCGAAGCTGCGCCTCATCCTGAGCGAGATCTATGGCGACTGGATGGGCCGGACGTTCCAGTATCTCGATGAACAGTTTGAAACCAACCGGGACAGCCTGCCCGCAAAGCGCAAGCCGAGCGAATACTGGCGGTCGAATTGCTTCAACGGCCTCTCGTTCATCCGCAAGTGCGAGGTCGCGATGCGCCACGACATGGGCATCGAACGGATCGGCTTCGGCCGCGATTACCCGCATGGCGAGGGAACCTGGCCGAACACCACCGAGTGGCTGCGCGATGCGCTTGGCGGGATTCCGAAGGATGAGGCGATCGGCATCATGGGCGCAAACGTCATCAACGCGCTTGGTCTCGACAAGGCCAAGCTCGATGCCATCGCACAGCGCATCGGCCTGCCCATGGATGCAATCTTCGGCGAACATCCGCCGCTCAGCCAGGACCTGCTCGATCATTTCCAAAAGCGCGGCCAGTATCTCGCCGAGCCGGAGGGAGACGAGCGCATGGAAGAAATCGATGGCATGATGCGCGAAGACCTTTGGCGAGCGCGCGCTCACGCCTGAAGAGGCAGGTCTGGTAGTGGTGGCGGTGCCTTGCACCGCCACTAACGCCGTCAGCCCGGATAGCTCGCTGTGGGGAGCCGTTCTCTCCGCTCCAGCGGCGGTGCGCTGCCATGGCCGCCGCCCTCCGGGTCCACTACGCTCCCTATGCAGTCGGCCAAGGCACCGAAACAACTGTACATTATCAATCAACGAGGACAAATCGGCAGGGCTGACCAATCAAGCGTCTTTGGAACGCAACGATCTTTAGCGGGAGAAGCGCGTGATCAATCCTATCGACAATCCCGGTCAGATCGCCGCTGAGCGCGAGGCGATCGCCTTGTTGGCATCCGATAGTGTTCGCGCCGGGCGTCAGCAGGTCGAACGCCTGTGGCGCAGCGGATGGGGAGACAGCATTCCGGACGAAGTGCGGCCCCATTTCGGCAGCATGATGGACGAATATCTCGCCAATTGGGTGTTCAAGGCGGTGGCCGCCGACGGCAACTATCCGCGCTTCGTGCGCAATTTCATCGGTGCCTACCGCTGGCATGGCCATGACGTTCCCGGAACCCGCGCAGCGGGCGAAAATCCAGACAATATCTATCGCCTGGCCGGGGTTGAGCATGGCAATTCCTATCAGGTAACGGGGCGCCCGATCGGCACCGAGCCGGTCAATGTCTCCTTCACTCTGACTGGCAATTACGGCACGACGGTCACCATCCAGACGATCGAGAGCCACCAGCTTAAACGTGAGGCTGACGGTTCCTTCGAGATCACCATCGACGACCAGCTGGCGAACGGACGTCCCAATCACATGACCACCGCGCCAGGGGTGAAGTTTCTTTATGTGCGCGATTCCATGGAAGACTGGGGGCGCGAAACCCCACTCGATTTGCAGATCGAGCTGGTGGGCAGCCCTGTCGCCGATCCGCTGGCGCATGAGGCGATGGCGCGCGAGGCGGTGCGGCGGGCCTGCGAGGATGTTTTCATGCACTTCTGGTACCAGTCGGGCTTTCTCAACATCGCGCCCAATGTCGTGCATAACCTGCCCATCGCGCGCGGAACCGGCGGGCTGGTGACCCAGGGTCTGGCCAAGGGACATTTCAGCCTAGGCGAGGACGATGCGGTTATCGTTGAGTATGAGCCGGCGGGCGCTGCCTATGTCGCGATCCAGCTAGGCAGCTGGATGTTCCGGTCCATCGAATGCGACCGCATCACTTCAAGCCTCACCCGCGCACAATGCGCGGTGGATCCAGACGGGAAAGTCCGCCTGGTGATCGCCCGGCAGGATCCGGGAGTTGCCAACTGGCTTGACTGCGGTGGCTTTCGCGAGATCATGTACATGCACCGCTGGCAGGGCCTGCCGGCCGAACCGATCAATGGCGGGGCGCATGCCAGAGCGCGCACTGTCAAACTGGATCAATTGCAGCGCGATCTTCCCTCCGACACGATCTGGTTCGACCAGACGCAACGCGCCGCCCAGTTGAGGCAGCGCAAGGCCGAATATGATCGCCGGCTTGCGACCAACCCGGCAAGCGCAAGTCCTGGATAGCATAGGAAGATGTAAGAATGGGCAAGGCTGATGGGCCGCTCGCAGGGGTGCGGGTGCTCGAGATGGGGCGCCTTGTCGCCGCTCCCTATTGTGGGCAGATTCTCGCCGATCTCGGCGCGGATGTCATCAAAGTTGAGCGGGTCGGAAGCGGCGACGATGTGCGCGGCTACGGCCCGCCGTTTTTGAACGGCAGCGATGGGGCAGGCTCTGCTTCGGTCTATTATCTCGCTTTCAACCGGAACAAGCGGTCGATCGCCATCGATTTCGCCAAGCCCGAAGGGGCCGAGCTGGTGCGCCGGCTGGCCGCGCATTGCGACGTGCTGATCGAGAACTACAAGGTCGGTTCGCTGAAGAAATACGGCCTGGATGCAGACGGCATCCACGCCGTCAATCCGGACATGGTCTATCTCTCGG
Source organism: Novosphingobium sp. (assembly GCA_023266625.1). Lineage (GTDB taxonomy): Bacteria > Pseudomonadota > Alphaproteobacteria > Sphingomonadales > Sphingomonadaceae > Novosphingobium. The sequence continues at coordinate 6,739 of JAHFPT010000215.1, forward strand.
TCAGCGGTTTTGGTCAGGATGGTCCTTATGCGCACCGGCCCGCCACCGATGTCGTCATTCAGGGCATGAGCGGTTTCATGAGCATCAATGGCGCGCCTGATGGCCCGCCCTATCGTGCCGGCATCCCGGTGATGGATATGGTGACCGGGCTATATTGCAGCACTGCGGTGGTTTCGGCACTCTATGCGCGGGGAAAGGGCGGGGGCGGTGCATTTACCTGGCCGAAGGTGGCGCTGCTGGACGCCGGGATTGCCGCGATGAACCCGGCGCTGGTCACCCATGAGCTGACGGGGCAGCCCCTGCTGCGCAACGGCAACGACGGGCAAGGCTCGTCCCCATCGGGCCTGTTTTCCTGCAAGGACGGCGAAATCCTCGTCCAGGCGGGCAAGGATGCCGATTTCGCCAAGCTGTGCCGCGTGCTGGGCCGCGAGGAGCTGATTGCGGACGAGCGTTTCGCCGGGCGTGTGCGCCGCGTCGAAAATCACGCGGAGATCATGGCCATCGTCGGTGCCGAGATCGCCAGTCGCGGTCGGATCGAGCTATACGAAGCGCTTGTCGAAACCGGGATCATCTGCGGCCCCGTCAATCGGATCGATCAGGCGCTTGAGGATCCGCAGGTTCTCTCTAACAACATCCGCCAGCCGGCTGGCCACCCGCAATCGGCAAGCCTGCATCTGGCCGGTTCGCCTATCCGCTATGGGCAGGGCATCGATCCCATTCGCCTTCCGCCACCGGGGTTAGGCCAACACAGCGCCGAAATCCTGCGCGAACTGCTTGCAATGGAGGACGTTGAGCGCGATTCCCTGGTGGAGCGGGGGGTCGTGCAGTTAGGCTGAACCAGCCTGCTGTTACCGGGCGCGGACGATCCCGATCAGATCAGGAGAAGAATGTCATGAACATCGAAGCGAAAATCAAGGCCGGGGCGGCGCCTGTCGTTACCTACCGCGATCTGCTTGACCAGGACAGCAAGCCGGCGCCCGAAATCTTTGCCCCGGCCACACGCGATCTTGGCACCGGACCGATCGCAGCATCGCGCTATACGAGCCCGGCATTCTTCCAACGCGAAGTCGAGAAGATGTGGATGCGGACCTGGCAGTTCGCCTGCCGGGCAAGGGAAATTCCCGAGCCGGGCGATACGCATCTCTACGACCTGCTGGGCCGCCATGTCATCATTGTTCGCCAGGCTGACGGCTCGATCAAGGCTTTCCTGAATGTGTGCCGCCATCGCGGCCGCAAGCTTGTCGATCACGCCGGATGCAAGGTCCGCTACCGCTGCGCCTATCACGGCCTGACCTGGGGGATTGACGGCAAGCTGGAGGAAAACCCCTTCGCGTGGGATTTCCCGCAGCTTGAGGGCGGCGATATTCCGCTGCTGCCGGTGCGCTGCGAGACATGGGCGGGGTTTGTCTTCGTCAACTTCGATGAGGAGGCCGCGCCGCTGCTGGACCAGATGGCCCCGATGCCGGAACATTTCGAACACTGGATAATCGACCGTAGCTACAAGTCGGCGCATGTCGGCAAGATTGCCCGCGCCAACTGGAAGGTCTGCGCGGAGGCTTTCATCGAGGGACATCACGTCATCTGCACCCACCCCGAATACAATCTGTTCTTGGGCTATGATTCAACCCAGACCGACATATTGTCGGACCATGTCACGCGCTT
>JAHFPT010000216.1 GCA_023266625.1 Novosphingobium sp.
CGCTGGTCTTGATGCCTGCCGTAAAGGACGTGCCAAAGCTGGCGGTCCGCACGACCGCCCGGGCAGACTTCATGATGGTATTCCGCAACAAGTATTTCTGGTTGCTGTTCGTCAGCATGTGGCTGGTCAACCTGCCCACCATACCGCTGATTTCGCAAATGAGCCTGATCCTCCAGGAGCTGGGGATTGTCGGCAAGGACGCTTCGCTGCTGATTTCGGCCTATGCGTCGGGAACGCTGGTGGGGCGGTTCGTCAGCGGTGTCGCCCTCGATCGCTTCCCTCCGCGCTTTGTCGCGGCCGGCGCGCTGGCGCTATCGGCCATCGGCCTGTTCATCCTGGCAATGGACCTGGCCTCGCCGTCACTCATCTGGGCGGCGATCCTGCTTATCGGGCTGGCCTACGGCGCGGAAGCGGACATTCTGGGCTATCTGATTCACAGCCTTTTCGGGATGCGGCTCTACAGCACGGTGTTTGCGCTGGTGGGAACGGCCACCACGTTTGCCTCGGCATCGGGCAGTGTAATTCTGAGCCTGTTTCTTAGCCTGACAGGCTTTTACTGGCCGTTTCTGCTTGCTTCAAGCTTCGCCGTGGCAATTGGCAGCTTTCTCCTGCTCTTCCTGCCCCGCAAAGGCGTTTCATTCGATGACAACGCGTCCGTGCCGGATGCCGCGACGCTGGCTCTCTGAAGCGGTGCCGGCGGCCGCCAAATTTTTCATTGCAAACAGAGGATAGATATCATGGATATGCTTCGCTTTGACGGACAGGCAGTGTTGATAACCGGCGCAGGCGGCGGGGTAGGCCGCGCACACGCACTGGAACTCGCATCGCGCGGGGCGCGGGTTGTCGTCGCCGATCTTGGAACCGCGCTCGATGGCACGGGAACGTCATCCGGGCCGGCGGATAGCGTGGTCAGGGAAATCAGGGATGCGGGCGGCGAAGCAGTCGCGTGCGGCGAATCCGTCACCGATCCCGCTGGGGTCAAGGCGATGGTCGAAGCCGCACTGGACAGTTTTGGCCGGCTGGACGCCGTGATCAACAATGCCGGCATCCACTTCCCGCGCATGTTCGAGGAATACAGCGTCGATGACTTCCGGCGCATGTTCGAAGTGCATTTCTTTGGCACGCTGCAAGTTTGCCAGCTCGCCTGGGAGCACTTCAAGAAAAATGGCGGGGGCCGCATAGTCAACACCGTCTCCGAAGGATCGCTGGGGCTCAGCCCGACCAGCACGGCCTATGGTAGCGCCAAGGCGGCAGTGATGGGCCTGGTGTTCAATCTCGCAGCGGAGGGGGGACCATACAACATCAAGGTCAACGGATTTTGCCCCCACGTTTCAACGCGGCTTTCCGCGCCAGAGATCATGGAAAAGGCCTTTGGCCGTCCTGCGGAGAGCTTTGGCCATATGGCGGCCATGTTCCCGCCCGAAAAGACCCCGCCTGCCATGGTCTACCTCACCCATGAATCGTGCAAGGTGAACGGTGTTCTGCTCTCTGGTGGTGGCAACCATGCGCTGCGCTGGGCGGTCATGCAGGGTCAGATGCTGGTGAACGAAGACATGTCAGCAGAACTGATCGCCGCAAACATCGATCAAATGTTGGCGATGGCGAATCCGCAGCATATGGGTATCGGCATCAGCGGGAAACCCAGCCTGCCCAGCTCGAAGTCGTTGGAGCAGGCCCCGGCGCTCAAGGTGTAGTCCGCCCGCAGTCAGCCGCCATTGAAACAAGAACGCCGCGCGGAAGCTTAGGGCAACCGCGCGGCGTTTACTGTTATGGCAAGCTGTGAAGTCGTCAGCGGCCGAAGCTATAGCGCAGGCGCACGCCGAACATCCGCGGCATGCCCTGTCGACCGGTCTCGCTGCCAACGGCATTGGTCCAGCCGCCGAGGTAGGCCGCAATGTACTTCTTGTTCGTCAGGTTGGTGACGAAGGCGCTGAGATCGATCGGGCTGCCGCCCACACCCTTCCAGTTGAGGTTGGCGTTTAACAGGGTGGTCGCCTCATTGTGGTCTATGGACGAGTTCGGACCGTCGTATCCGTCGACCGAAGATACGAGTGACTCGGACGTGTAGACCATCGTCGCCGAAAGCGTCAGCTTGCCCATATTGTCCGGAATCGGAATATCGATCGACGGGGTAAGCGTGAGACGCCAATCCGGCGCCAGCGGCAGCGGATCGCCCAGACGCGGGAAGGTGGAGATCACAATCGTATGTCCGGGCCCGACGTAGCTCTGGATGAGTGGAATGAGCCCGGCGGAAGACGGAGCGTTCACGATTTTCGTGTTCAGATAAGCGGCCGCCGCATTGAGGCCGAAAATCCCCGCGCGCAGACTGGAGTCCGCCTCCAGACCATAAACGCGCGACTTGCCGACGTTCAGCAGCGACTGGAAGAAGACGTTGTCGACGCTAAAAGCGGCCTGCAGCTGCTGATCCTTGAGCACGTTGTAGAACAGGGCAAGGTTGAAGTTGCCCGAAACTCCTCCCCCGCCGAACGTCACCTTGGTGCCCGCTTCGTAGGCGTCGACCGTTTCCGGGCCATATGACGGGGTAGGCGAGCGCGGCTGGATGCCGCCCTGGCGGTAGCCGCGGCTGTACTTGGCATAGAACAGCAGGTCGTTCGTCGGAGTGTATTCGAGATCGATCAGCCAAGTCGGCTTTTCGGAGGACGATTTATAATTCAGGAAACATCCGGTCGCAAGGCTGGCGGTGGGGAAGAAGCAGCGTTCGGTGGCCGGCGCACCGAAAGTGCCCGTAACCGGGAAGCCGACGCGATCCGCCGCCGCGGCCTCTGCGCTCATGGTGTCCTTTGAGTACCGGATGCCGGCCGTGAGGGCCAGTTGATCGGTGAACTTGTACGTCCCCTGGGCATAGGCGCCATAGTCACGATAGTTGATGCGGGAGAAATTGTTGCCAACCTTGGCGACCGCTGGAATGAACGCGACCGGAAAACCTGCAATCAGCGCAATATAGTCGCGGTAAAAGTCTGCGCACTGCGCATTGAACGACGAATTTGTGCAGGCGACGGACGAAAGCCCCTGCGAGGAGGCCGTGCCGACCGGATCGCTCATTTCCAGATAGAGGCCGCCCTGCCAGTTGAACTTGCCATTGTCGCTCTTCCCCTGGAACTGCAGTTCCTCGCTGAAGGTCGACTGCGAGGCCGAGTGGCCCGTGGTGCCGTTCGAACTTTGGGCGATGAAGAAGCGGGCGCCGTTGTATTTGGTTGCCAGCCCCTTGATCCCCGCTGCCAGCGCTGCCGAGCCGAGAAAGGTCGCCGGAACCGTTGCAGGATCGATGATATAGTTTTCACCGAAGATCGTCGAACGGAAGTCCGATACGAACTGTGCATAGGCGGCGATGTTCTTGATCGTCAAATTGTCGGACGCCTTCCAGGTCGTAGTATTGATGACCTGCCATTGTTCGCTGCTCTGCGCGACGGGAGCGTCAAGCGTGTTCTGCACCGAATAGAAACCTCCGGCTGCCCGGCGCTGCTGGTAGGCCGTGCAGAAGCCGGTTGCCTGGAGGAGGCCTTGAAGGCCCACCGGGCTTGCGGGAGCGGGGTTGCATTCGAGGATCGAGTTGATCGCCGGCACAGGGTCGGATTTGGAGTAGCTGGCGACGGTGTAGTTCTCGAGGTCCGGAGTCAGGTCCGCAACCAGGCTGGCGCGCAGCGCGTAATAGTTGCTCTCGCCGAAACGAGCGGGGCCGATCCCGGAGATGTTGTTCTGCCAGCCGTTCCGCTGCTGGCGGTCGAAACCCAGGCGCAAGCGCACGGTGTCGGCCAGCGGCACGTTGAGCACGGCCTGCTGGCGGTCGAGACCGAAGTTGCCGAAGCTGACTTCGCCATATCCCTCAAGGCGCGACGTCGGCTTGGTCGGCACCAGCATGATGACACCGCCGGTGGTGTTGCGCCCGAATAGCGTGCCCTGAGGCCCCTTGAGCACCTGCACGTTCTGCAGGTCGAACATGTTGCCTGCGCCAACGCCGTCGCCCGATGGCGTGTTGGTGATGCCGTTGCCGCGCGGCGCGATGGCGTCGGCGAAGTAGACGCCCACGGTCGGGGCCGTCACGTTCTCCTGAAAGAAGCCGCGGATGTTGAAAGTCGTTATGTCACCGCCATAGCGCTGATCGGTACTCAGCGACGGAACGTACTGCGACAGATCCGAGACGGTCGTGATGTTGCGATCGGCGATGTCACTTTGGCTGACCACGCTGATCGAGATCGGAACGTCTTGCAGGCGTTCCTCCATCCGCCGTGCGGTGACAATGATGTCGCCACTTTCCTTACTGTCCTGTGCCATCGCAGGACTTGCCAGTCCGATGGCGAGGCAGCTTAGAGAAATACCTGCGTAAGCAAGATTAAGAAAATTTTTCATTTAAGACTCCCTGCCTGAGGCGGTGCTGAAGTTCTGACTCGCCATTTCCCACTCGATTAATGTCAGCCCTACTATGGACTGCATAGCCCTAAGGGCTGTGGATTATTATTATACTTTTCTTCTATTATTAATCCGTTGATCCAGAAATCTGGATAGCACGCTTGCAAAAGTACTGATTCGCGGCGCAGCCGCCTTGAGAGCGCGGCGCGGTATGGCCGGTCACGCAAGACGGATTGTTCCCTGGAGCGGTTTGGCTGTTGATGTTTTCTCCCTGAGCCGAATCGATGCTTTGGCTTTTTTGCTATATTAAGATAGCTGCGTTATAAGGAGCCTTAAAGTGACAGTCAAGGGACAACTAGGCATCTAAGAGACAGTTGAGAGGAGTGCCTGGGTGCTTGCTCCCAGCATATGATGGTGTAAAATTGTCATCGTCACAGCGGAGGGCCTTATGTGACAGGGACGCACACCGCTCAGACGGTTTTCACATATTGGCACATCAATGGAATTCATTGACTGCAACCTGCGACCAAAGGAACTCCAAACATGGGTGATGATATGAACAGGACAATGCGCGCGTTCCGCCTTGATGGCCGGGTTGCGGTGATCACTGGCGCGGGTTCCGGGCTGGGGCGCGAAGCGGCGCGCGTATTTGCCGAGGCTGGAGCGAGTCTGGTGCTGGTCGATATCGACACAGCCGGCCTGGAGCAGACTGCGGCACTCTGTAAGGATGCCACCACGACAATCGAGACGGTCGACATATCCGATCGCAGCGCTGTCGATGCGCTTGCCGATCGGGTCGTTGCTTCAGCCGGACGCCTCGACGCCTGGATCAACTGTGCCGGTATCGGCTATATGCACTCGCTGCTCGCGGCCGACGCGGAGCGCGCGGCAAAGTTGATCGCGGTCAATATGATGGGAGCCTTCTGGTGCTGTGCGGCCGCCGGGCGGGTGATGCGTGAGCAAGGCCGCGGTGCGATCGTCAATGTATCTTCAGGTGGTGGCTCGGGGCCGGCTCGCGGGGTATCGATCTATGGCATGACAAAGGCGGGCGTAAATTCGCTGACCTGGACCAGCGCGGCTGAACTGGGTCCCTATGGCATCCGGGTCAACGCGGTTGCACCGGGATGGATCGAGACGCCGATGTCGAGCCTGATGTACCGGGATGAGCGCGGCGAGGTTGATCTCACAAAGCGACAGGCAATCATGGACCAAATGGAAAAGGTCTCGCCGCTCGGCATCGTCGGTGAACCTGCCGACATCGCCTACGCCTTGCTCTATTTTGCCTCGGACGCCTCGCGTTACATCACTGGCCAGGTGCTCAATGTTTCGGGTGGCGCGACGATCTGATAGACCACGCACGATCCCATGCCGGGACCGATCACCTGCTGGATTTGCGCATCGAGATGCAACTTGGCATTAGGCTGCCACTATGGTTGTAGAGTGAACTTGGAAGTTGGGAAAGGATCGATGGGATGACGGAATTGCGGTTTGACGGAGAGGCGGTGCTGGTGACGGGTGCTGGACGCGGGGTTGGGCGTGAACATGCGCTTTCGTTGGCCTCCCGCGGGGCAAAAGTGGTGGTTGCCGATCTCGGCACCGCGCTTGACGGCTCCGGGCAGTCGAGCGGGCCGGCTGACGAGGTCGTCAAGGAAATCCGCGATGCCGGCGGCGAGGCTGTGGCCTGCGGTGAATCGGTGGCGGATCCTGCCGGCGCGAAGGCCATGGTCGAGCTGGCGCTTGACAGTTTTGGCCGGCTGGATGCTGTCATCAACAATGCCGGTATCCATTTCCCCGAGATGTTCGAGGACTATAAGCTCGATGACTTCCGGCGGATGATGGAGGTGCACTATTTCGGCACGCTCAACATCTGTCAGAACGCCTGGAACCATTTCCTGAAGAGCGGCGGCGGGCGGATCGTCAACACGGTTTCCGAGGGCATGGTTGGCCTCAGCCCCACCTCGACCGCCTATGGCAGCGCCAAGGGCGCAATCACTGGGCTGACCCTATGTATGGCGGCCGAGGGCCCGCTTCACAACATCCGGGTCAATGGCTTCTCGCCGCGTGTGCGAACCCGGCTTTCATCGGGAGAGGTCATGGAAAAGGCGTTCGGTCGCCCCGCCGAGAGTTTCAAGGGCATGGAAAGTCTATACCCGCCAGTTCTGTCGTCCTTCGCCGCTGTCTATATGGTGCACAGTTCGTGCGAGCTGAACGGTGTGCTGCTGTCGAGCGGCGGTAACACGGCTTTGCGCTGGGCGATCATGGAAGGTGGCGCAGCCGAGGCGCACTCCGTTGAAGAACTGGCGGCAAATATCGGCGCGATCATGGCCATGCCAAACTTGCAGCACATGGGTGTAGGCATCACCGGCAAGGCACCGCATGTCGGTGCGTTGCACGAGGAGAAGGCCCAGCAGGCACAGGCTGCTGCCAGGGCCTGACCGGCGCGATCGACCCGGCACCGTGCGATTTCTATGGTGCAGGCTGCAGGTCAGGGCTTGTGATCGGGAGCGATTTGTGGGCATAAGTGGACATTGATGTACAGTTATACCCACAAATCGGCGCAGAATGCTCCCCGAGCAGCCCATGCAGGCCGGTTGGACTGGAAGGTGAGGATCGTGGATATGGACGACTTTGAAATTCGCAATCTGCCGGGGCCTTTCGGTGCCGAGGTACTTGGTTTCGAGATGGACAAGCACTGGACCGAGGATGGGCGCAGCCGGCTCCGGCGTGCGTTCGACGAACGGGGTGCCTTCGTCTTCCGCGATCTCGACGTCGATTTTGCCGGGCAGGATCGAATCTGCCGTCTTCTGGTGGGGGATGAAAGCCCCACCGATCCGTCAAAGCTGCATGAGCGGCGGGTTTCAAACCGGGGAGATGAAGACGCGCTCGCGCCTAATGGCAGGCTGTTGTATCATGCCGATGCGATGTGGCATCCCGACCAGCACCGCATTGTCTCGCTCTATGGCGAGATGATTGAGCCGGGTGTCGCCCGCACCATCCTAGCCGACAGCGCCAATGCCTGGAAGACCTTGCCCGAAGACATGCGCGAACGGTTGCGCGGCAAGCAGGCATGGCACGAAAGTGGCCAGGTCTATCGCCGCGGCGGGGACGATCTTGCCCGACCGCAACGGACCAAGGAATATTCCTGCGTCAAGCCGATTCCCTTGATCCACCCCGACACGGGAGAGGAACTGCTCTTCGTCAGCCAGCAGATGACCCACTATTTCGTCGATATGGAGAGCGACGAGAGTGAAGCGCTGCTGATGCAGCTGTTCGACCACCTTTATGACGACGACGCTGTCTATGTACACGAATGGCGCGAGCATGACCTGCTGGTCATCGACAATATCCGTATGCAGCATTCGCGTGAGAACGTCGAGAAAGACGGGCCAGCCCGCGTATTGCGCAAGGCGATTGCGCCCATGGGCAAGATGAAGACCGAGTCACCCGTTTACAAAAGCTGACACGCGCTCGGGAGGGTTAGGTTCGGTCCTTCAGGCAATCATGCTCTTTGTGTGTCGAAATGGGTGCCGGGACCGGCCCAGCCGTCGAGTAGCCCATGCTTGTGTGTTATATGCGGCAGGCTGATGCGCTTGCTTAGCAGCCGCTGCGCACCCTCATTTTCGACCAGCCAGACGATGGCCGGCCCGATTGCCTCGGGCGGCGAGATCGGGACATCCGGGTATTTGCGCAGTTTTGCCTCGAAGTCTTCACCATAGGCGACAAAGCCGGGCTCGACGGTGAAGGCCTTGATGCCCCTGTCGCCAAGCTCGACGTTGATGATGCTGGCCATCTGGTCGATCCCGGCTTTTGCCGCGACATAGGCGAAGCTCCACCCGCTGTTCTTGACGGTGCCCGGGGGATCGAGAAACACCGATGACGAACTCATGTTTATGATGGTTCCGCTGCCTCGCTCAAGCATCGAATCGAGCGCCCGCCGAAACAGCATGAACGCCGAAATGACGTCCCCGGCGAAGTGTGCGGTGAGGTCTTCCGGTTCGGTCTCTAGCATGAGCTC